>CAYGDG010000026.1:0-1078 GCA_964348725.1 uncultured Candidatus Saccharibacteria bacterium | reverse complement strand
GAACCATGGACTACGCCTGGTTGGGCAAACACCAACGCCCCCTCGAACACCAGACGGGTCTTGCCACCATCGAGATGGGCGCACGCCAGTATGTGCCCTCGCTCGGCAGATTCCTCGAGGTCGACCCCGTCGAGGGGGGCAACGCCAACGACTACGACTACGTCGCAGGCGACCCGATCAATCGGTTCGACCTGGATGGGCTGGAACAGGAACAGAAACTGTCCGAGGCCGAGAATGAGATTCTCAAACAATCCAAGAAGGGAAAAAATCGAGCTGACGGGTCACGACTCACCGCGGGGGAAAGGCGGCTGTGGAATGAAGCGAATAGGAAGCGAATATTCAACGAGAAGGTCATCCAGCGGCAGCGCAATGAGCAGAAGCGGCAGAGCAACTTCGCGAAGTTGCGAAGAAATCTCGCTCGCGCATTCCAATCGTTTGCGCCAGGCACCCTGGTTACTCCTCCTTCCGCCGCTCCAACGGTGCGATTCCCTGCGTTGAGGCCCTCACCCTGCCCTGGCGGATTGGCCTGTACGCCGTGATAGATATGTCGTTGTCACCGGACGATGCTGATTGGTTCTCGGTTCGTTGCCTCTTTTATCTGCCTGATCACTCGGCGTATGAAGAGCGGATTACCCTTTGGTGTGCAGAGAACTTTGCCGAAGCGATCGCTTTGGCTGAGAGTGAAGCCCTCGAGTACGCGTCGTTGCTTGGCATTCAATATGTGGGGCTTGCTCAGGCATATGCCTTGTCCACGGATCCCGAAAGCGGTGCGGAGGTATTCTCGCTTGTACGGGGGAGCGGCTTGTCTCCGAACGACTATTTGAATCACTTCTTTGATACGGGAACTGAGTTTCAGCGTCCGGTAGGGCCTACGGGTCATCGTGTTGAGCCGTGACTCTGGCGATACCATTCAGTCAAGGCTGTCGCGCATCGTGCTGGCCATTCTTTGTGGCAGTACCGCTTTCATAGGTTTCATGATGACGGTCTATCCTGATGCCGAACCGGGGGTTCGTGCAACGGGGGTGGTTACTGCAGGGGCATTTGGCTTTCTGACCTTTCGCTCTCGAGTGATAGGTGT
>CAYGDG010000025.1:0-1088 GCA_964348725.1 uncultured Candidatus Saccharibacteria bacterium | reverse complement strand
CCGACATGGCCGAGACCGACATGCTTGATACCGGCACGGCGCCCGCGCATATTGGTGGTCTTGCCGCAGCGGTCGCAGCCAGCGGCAATCGCCCAGCGGCGCTTTATGAATCAAACACCGGTAATCCAGAGCGCCCCCAGGTACAGGATTATCAGACTGTCGTTGGACGCATCGTGCGGGCGCGCGCGGGCAACCCGCACTGGATTGCGGGGCAGATGCGCCATGGCCCAAGCGGGGCGGCGGTGATGGCGGATACGGTTGATGCCCTGTTCGACTTTGCCGCCACGTCGGGGATAAAGTGCGAGCCCCAGTTCAGCATTTTGTTCGACGCCTTTCTTGGCGATCAAAAAGTGGCCGGCTTTCTGCGCACCGCCAATCCTGCGGCGCTACAGGCGATTGCAGCACGGTTCAGCGAGGCGATCCGGCGCGAACTTTGGCAACCAAGGCGCAACTCGGTTGCCGTTCGGCTGGCGCAGTTTGAGGGAGCGTTGCCATGAGCGCGCGCGCATCACAGCGGCGCGGCTGGTGCCCCACCGTCTTGCGCCCGATGGAATCGGGTGATGGGCTGATCGTCCGTATACATCCACGCGAGCAATCAATTACCGCGCCGCAATTACAGGCGCTCGCCCATGCAGCAGCGCAATATGGCAATGGCAGTATTGAATTGACGCGGCGCGCCAACCTGCAAATTCGCGGCGTGACAGCAGGTTCCCTTGCGTCTGTACAAGATGCCCTGCGCGAGGCCGGATTATTTGATGAGGACACGGAAAGCCTTCTGTCTGATGTCATAAAAACACCTGTTGCTGAAATCGACCCGCAAGAAATTCGCTCGGCAATTGGATTTAACACAACGCAAACTGGCATGTGGTTTGGCATCGGCATACCCTTTGGTGCTGCTGATGCTGCCCAGTGGCAAGGGCTGGCTGGCCTGGCAGAGCGTTTCGGCACGGGTGAAATCCGCCTGACACCGTGGCGCATAATTATGCTGCCGCTTTCTGCCGCGGACGATGCGCAGATACTTGCGGCAGAGGCGCAGGCGCTGCATTTCATCACCGAGCCGCAGGATACGCGCCTTTCACTCAACGCTT
>CAYGDG010000024.1:0-1104 GCA_964348725.1 uncultured Candidatus Saccharibacteria bacterium | reverse complement strand
TAGAGCGGTTTGCATTTAAGTTGATCTGTATCCGGCATTTAAGAGATAATTTTGGCACTGTGCTGGAGTGACGGTTTCGAGCGTCAATTTGAGCGCGTTGTGGACGGCCTGAACACTCCTTGCCATTGCCGCGCGCATGGCCTGTTTAATCATTGAGAAGGACTGCTCGATGGGATTGAGGTCAGGACTGTAGGGCGGCAGGAAGATCAGCCTTGCGCCCGCGGCACGGATCATCTTGCGGACAGCAACACCTTTGTGACTGCTAAGATTATCGAGAACGACGATGTCACCCGGTCTGAGTGTTTTGAGCAATTCAGCTGCAACATAGGCGTGGAAGGCGTCAGCGTTGATCGGGCCATCAAGCACCCAGGGCGCATCAATCCGGTCATGGCGCAAGGCCGCGATGAACGTCATTGTCTTCCAATGCCCATAAGGCGCATCAGCCATCAGGCGCACGCCGCGTGTGCCCCAGCCGCGCAAGGGAGCCATGTTGGTCTTCACCCATGTCTCATCAATAAACACCAGCCGCGCCGGATCAATCCGGCCCTGATAGCGCCGCCACTGTTCACGCCGGCGCGCCAGCTTTGGCCTGTGCTGTTCACTCGGCAGCAGTGTTTTTTTTAAAGCTTTTGCCTTCGCGCTTGAGGAACCGCGCAACACTTGAAGGATGCACCTCAAGGCCTTTTTCTTTCAGCAGCGCCGACATTTGATGCAGTGTTACATGCGATTTGGTTTCCACAGCGTCGAGCACAAGCTGACGGTAATCGCCGCTGATCCGATGCCGCCGGTGGCCGCCCATCTGACCGGGAGCCACGCTGCCAAGCTTGCGTTGCCTTGCCGCCCACTTGATCACACTCGAAACGCCAACCTGCAAGGCCGCCGCCGCCTGATAAGTCGTCTGGCCAGCCGCCAGACGCGCCATCGCCCGTTCCCGAAGGTCCATCGAATAAGGTTTCGCCATCGCTGCTGGCCTCCATACCCAGCAGCAATCTTGAATCACAAATCAAACGATTTGGGAATCCCTAGATTCAATCAAAATGCAAACCGCTCTAGAATATGCCCCATTCGCCGCTCTTGTCGGGCTTTGGAATCAGCGCCCCTTCA
>CAYGDG010000023.1:0-1185 GCA_964348725.1 uncultured Candidatus Saccharibacteria bacterium | reverse complement strand
AAATCGGCCAACAGGCCCTGGAGATTGATTTTTTGGCCGGCGCGCTCGGTCGCATCGGCGATGCGAGCGCAAAGAGATGATCGACGCCACCCATGAACCGCCATTGAGCCGCCAGGCCGAACTGCTGGCGATTTCGCGCTCGAATCCGCACTACCTGCCGCGCCCGACCTCCGACGCGGATCTGGCGTTGACGCGGCGCATTGACGAGCTGCATTTGAACTATCCATTCGCCGGCAGCCGCATGCTGCGCGACATGTTGCGACTCGAAGGCATCAAGACGGGCCGCCAGCATGTGGCGACGCTGATGGCAAAGATGGGCATCACCGCGCTCTCGCGCCAGCGCAATACCAGCGCGCCGCACCCGGCGCACCCGATCTACCCGTATCTGCTCAAAGGCGTAACGATCGACCGTTCCAATCAAGCCTGGGCCGCAGACATCACCTACATTCCCATGCGGCGGGGCTTTGTCTATCTGGTCGCCATCGTCGATTGGGCAACCCGTAAGGTGCTCTCGCATCGAGTGTCGATCAGCATGAGCACGGACTTCTGCGTCGAAGCGCTGGAGGAAGCGATCACCAAGTATGGCCGGCCCGAGATCTTCAACACCGACCAGGGAAGTCAATTCACCAGCGCGGAATTTACCGGCGTGCTCAAGGCCAACGACATCCGCATCAGCATGGATGGCAAGGGCCGCTGGATCGACAACGTCTTCGTCGAGCGGATCTGGAAGAGCGTCAAGTACGAGCACGTCTATCTCCATGCCTATGAGAATGTCGCCGAGGCCAAGCAGCAACTGGCAAGTTACTTCGACTTCTACAACACCCGGCGCCCGCATTCGTCACTGGATCGCATAACGCCGGACATGGCATACTTCGGGCAGCAATTCATCGCAGAGGCAGCGTGATGCGAATCTGGTTACCCACCGCGCCACTCGCTTCTGGCCATAAAGGGCCAGCGGCGGCGCCGTGGATAACCGCAACCCGCAGGGGACACACTTAGGAAACCCCAAAATCTGTCCTAACAAACCAGGCCACTTCTAAGAGACGGCCGATGCGGTGACGGTAGAGTTCCCCCCCGCGTCAGAATAGTTGTCGCCCCGATATGATCTTGAAGTTGGGGGCGATGAGGATGAAAGATGGCACGGTACGGAGAAGCATTCAGGAACAGGACGGTGGCGCGGTTGTT
>CAYGDG010000022.1:0-1456 GCA_964348725.1 uncultured Candidatus Saccharibacteria bacterium | reverse complement strand
GGTCAAAATTCACGATTTTCCTTATGTCCTATAGAAAATGGCCATTTTTGGTCAATTTTAGGGGTTTTTAAGGGGGGGGTCCAAAAAGGGTCAAAAAGAGGGGGGGGTCAAAAAAGGGGTCAAAAATGGCTAAAATGCTATTACTATATGAAAAACCCCTATTTTTGGGCCATTTTTCGGATTTTTGAGCAAATTTGGGCTAAAAACATGGGTCTACGGGGGGTTTTTGAGCAATTTTTCGGAAAAAAGTGAAAATTAGTAGAATAAGGATGAAAAATGGCATTTTTAGGGGTTTTTGGCCCGAATAGTATAGTAATAGCTCAAAATACCCCCCTTTTTTGGCCGATTTTGGCATTTTGGGCTAAATTTGGGGTAAAAACGTCAATTTTGGCCATTTTTGGGGTTTTTAGGGGTTTTTAGGGGTTTTTAGGGGTTTTGGCTGAAAATAGGGCTAAAATGCACTTCTGTCCTATTATTTGACTCGAAAATGACTTTCCCCCAATTTTGATTGAAAATGATCGAAAAATCCCGTTCACCCTCCTTAGAATTTTCCCTTGTCCTATGTAATTTGAATGAAAGTGAACCCCTCGTCAAACCCCCACACGGTGGCACCCTTTAAGGGGTTCACGGACACCCCCCCCTTCACTCATTTTTGCTCTCTTTATACTAATTTTGCCCTTTTTTCATGAAAATGCTCGAAAATTTGAAAATTATTGTCCTATGGCTCTCCCTGGCACCCATTTTACTGCTTACATTTCGCAGACGGCAACTCACAAGCAACTCGTTTTTAAGGGGCTACGGAGCTCTCTTTGGGCTATTTCCAGCAAAATGAAGCCCGTTTTTTCAGCCAAAAACCCGCCGGAAATTCTGAAATCGTGCAAAATTCCGGACCCTCTCGAGAGGTGGGTATATTATAAAGGAGCAAATTTGACTGAAAAATGAGCTATTACTATACTAATTTCGACGAAAAATGGGTCATTTTAGGGTTGAAAAAAGAGGAAATTTGGGGTCAAAATTTGGCTTTCATAGGACAGAAAAATTTGGATTTTGAAAAATGGTCGAATAGTATAGTAATAGGGGTCAAAAATGGTCGTGAGGGGGGGGGAGAAAATGGTCAAAATTCACGATTTTCCTTATGTCCTATAGAAAATGGGCATTTTTGGTCAATTTTAGGGGTTTTTTAGGGGTTTTTGAGCTATTACTATACTGTTTGGGCCAAAATAGGGCTAAAAATAGGGGTTTTTTGAGGGTTTTTGGGCTATTACTATACTATTCGGACCAAAAAGGGGGTCATTTTTAGGCATTTTTCGGCATTTTTGGCTAAAAACATGGGTATATGAGGGGTTTTTGATCAATTTTTCGAAAAAAGTCAGACCGTACCTATAGAAAAGCGAAAAATGCCATTTTTAGGGGTTTTTGGCCCGAATAGTATAGTAATAGCTCAAAATACCCCCCT
>CAYGDG010000021.1:0-1774 GCA_964348725.1 uncultured Candidatus Saccharibacteria bacterium | reverse complement strand
TAGGGGCAATACTGTTCAGATACGAAGTGCCGGTGTCGGCTGATGCCGCTGGTGCAGCAGTTCGCCTCGATGGCGCACATTGAAGTTGCTCATCTTGCGCTTGACCCCGCGCGGGTTGAAGCGTCCTCGGCTGCTGACGCAGCGGCCGCGGGCGATCGCGCCGAGCAGCGCATCACGCCAGGCTGGCAACTGCTCAGGGGGGAACGGCCGCGGCTTGCGGCATCTTGCGCTTGATCACGCGCACAGCGTGCGTGAAGCTCAGCCGATCGGGGTCGAGCCCGCGCGGCCAGGCAGCCTGCGTCATCAACTGGCGCACGGCGAAGTGCGCCAGCAGCAGCCCCCACAGCTCTTGCTGCACCAGATCGGGCGTCTTGCTGCGCAGCACCGTGCTGTTGGCGCGCAGGTGCGTCTTGAACTCATCGAACACGCCCTCGATCTCCCAGCGCTCGTGGTACAGCGCGGCCAGCTCCAGCGCCGGCGCCTGCTCGGGGTCGAGCATGTTGGTGACCAGCCGGTAGCTGTCTTGCACCGGCGTGGCCGAGTCGTGCAGCGTGTAGTCGATGACGCGCACGATCTGGCCTGCGCGGTGCTGCTTGTCTTGGCTGTCGAAGACGGTGCTGAGGTAGGAGCCGTCGCCCAGCACGTGTTCGGCCGGCAGCTTCAGGTTGGATTTGACCCGCCAGACCAGCTTGGCGCCGCTGGCGCAGGCGATAGCCCACAGCTTGAAGCCGTAGAAGTTGCGGTCGGCCAACACCAGCATGTCCGGCTGCAGCTTGGCCGGCAGCAGTTGGGTGGCCATGGCCTGCTCGCTGCGAGCGTAGGGCGCTACCTCGGCGGCTGTCACCACATGCGTGCCGCACTCCACCAGACCCAGCAAGCGCGCCTGCGGAAAGGCGGTCTGACCGCGCGAGGCGCCTGGGTAGCCGAAATACTCTGCGTTGGCGGCCTCGTCGGCCACGTCCATGCAGCTGCCGTCCAGCGCCATGACACGAAGGCCTCGATACCACGCACCCGGCGCCCCCGGCGCGGCCAGCGGCCGCAGCACACGCTCGGCGAGCTGGCGCATGACCTGCGGGCCCAGCCGGCTACGCGCCTGGGAGATGGCCGACTTGCTGGCCTGCACCGCGCCAGCCTCGCCGCCGCCCAGCCATTGCAGGCCTTCGCACACCACCCGCAGCACTTCCTCCAACGGCGCCTCGCGCCACAGGGCCAGTGCCATCACGTAGTACACGACCGCCGGCGCCGGCAGCAGTCGCTCGCGCTGACTCGCCTTGCCCGTGTCGGCCAGCACCTCCTCGATCAACGAGCGTGGACACACGCCGGCCAGAACGCCGGCGCTGATCAGGTGCGCAACGTCCACCTTCGCCGGCAGCGCCTTGCGGGTTCGCGCCATCGTCCATCCCCATCGCAGCTTCGATGGGCATGAATTATCAGTGATATTGTTCTATCTGAACAGTATTGCGCCTAGCCGTACGGCGGCATCGCGCCGGCCTAGCTGGCCCGTCACCTTGCGCAACATGCCCGGCGCGGCCCAGGGTGCGACGTAGCCCGGTGCCTGGACACCGGCATTGGCAAAGCTGGCCTGCGTGGCGGTGCTGCTGCGGCGCTCGAACACCGTGACCTGGCACCCGTCCGAGGCCAGTTCGTAGGCCGTCGCAATACCGACGATGCCGGCGCCGATGACGGCGACATGCACTACGTGCTGCCTCCCAGCACGTGCTCGACCGCCAGCGATACGTCGAGCACGCGATCGTCGGCCAGCGCAGCGCCCCAG
>CAYGDG010000020.1:0-2089 GCA_964348725.1 uncultured Candidatus Saccharibacteria bacterium | reverse complement strand
TTCTGTCCGAAACCACCAATGGCGAAACGATCACCTACAGCTATGACGCCAGCGGCCAGTTGCTCAGCATCAATGCGGATAAGCCGATGGCTCAAGGTGTCAAGGCCATCACCTCCACCTACGACAACGTGGGCAATCGCGTGAGCCAGACCCTCGACAAGAAGCAGACCACCTACTCCTACGATCCGGCCGCCCAGTTGGTCAGTCTCCAGGAAGCCAAGAAACAAACCACGTTCGCCTATGACCAAGCCGGTCGACTGGTCAACGAAACAAGACCAAATGAGACCACCACGCGCACCTATGACGCGAGGGGCCAACTCGTTCAACGAGCCATCACCGGCGATGGCGTGAAGACTGCCTTCACCTACGCCTATGTCGGTGATGGCGAACTACGCGGTCTTGTTGCCACCGATGCTGATGGCAACACCACCGAAGAAAACTTCACGTGGGATGAGGCCACCGGGGTTCCCGAGATCATTTCTTGGAACAGCGATGGCCAAAATACCAACTTGGTCTATGGCTATGGACGAGCCCTTGCCATGAGCTCCGACAAGACCACCGTCTTTGTCAAAGACGCCTACGGGTCATCGCTTGCCACCGGCAATCACGATGAACTCCTGGCCGCACAAAGCTTTGATGCCTGGGGCAACCCCAGTGGTGGTGAGGGCGAAACACGAAGCCATGTTGGCTTTGGCTATCGAGGCGAATTGCATATCGGCACCGACATCTTCCTTCGAGCACGCAATTACACCCCCACCACGGCTCGTTTCACCACCAAAGACCCACTGGAGGGCATCGAAGGCCAAGTCAGCCTCGCCAACCCCTACCCCTATGCAGCCAATGACCCCTTGAACCAGGTCGACCCGTTGGGGCTGAGGCCGACGACTGATGATGATGTTCAGGTCTTGGGGATTGGTGTGGTGAAGCCGAAGAGCCAGCCCAACGTAGGTGGCGGAACCAGCCATTCATACCCCCATAGCGTTGGTGCCGTCGGGCGGAAAGCGACCACAAAGTCCGTTGGTGATCAGCTCGTCGATCTCGCCAACTTCTTCAAGAAACGAGTTCAGAAGTACGCGGCAAAGCAGGCGTTCAACGTCGCGTTCACCGCCCTGTTCCCTTACTACGAAGCAAGCGGAGCCTTCCTCGCAGCCCGTCTTGAAGGTCTTGCACGGGGCCTCAAGCTACGAGCGGCGTTGATCGACGCGGCCATCGAAGCAGCCGACAATGGCCCGTCGAATAAACACCGCTTGAGGGTGCTCGCCGCCCGGATCCAGTATGAGGCTGGCCGGGTAATGGTGAAGAAGTCCGAGAAGGACGAGTACGACTACGCCTGGGATCGCTGCTATGGCGGCTTCAGGATCAACCGGTGTTCATGATGTCGACTCCCAGTCAACCTGATCAGTTCGCCAAGCCGGTGGCTGGTCGAGCAACTGCGATTGGGCTGTTGGCAGCTGGAGTCGCCATTGCGGTCGGGGCCGCGTTGCCCTGGGCCTGGTATGACACGATTTCCCGAGAGAACCTCTATGGGCTTAGCACTGATGGGCCCTTACTCGGGAGGCTATTCGATCAACCTGTTGTCGTGAAAGATGGCTGGTTGGTTCTATTCCTCGGACTAGTCATGGTCATCATCGCCGCGCGAGCGATCTTCACAAGGGTATTACCTCGGGTGACTTCGTGGGTTGTCGTCCTGCTCGCGGCGTCACTGACCATCTTCGAAATAGCGGAGTATGTCTCCGAGAACGGTGTCAACCCCTACTACACCGACCCTCATGACGGGCTTGGGCCGGGGCTCTTCGTCGTTGCGGGCGGTGTCTTGATTGCGCTTGTTGCTCTTGTCCTCGCCTCGATGCGTCCTCTGCCCCAGGACACCCCAAGTTCGTCTCCGAAGCCCAAATGAGACCACCACGCGCACCTATGACGCGAGGGGCCAACTCGTTGAACGAGCCATCACCGGTGATGGCGTGAAAACCGCCTTGGAGGGTGTCGACGGTGAGGTTGGCATGACCCCCGGAAGTTGATCCATCGGCTATGAGGGTCACAACATTGCCCTTCGGGGCAGGAGGTGATTCTGATGGCACGACGACGACAC
>CAYGDG010000019.1:0-2157 GCA_964348725.1 uncultured Candidatus Saccharibacteria bacterium | reverse complement strand
ACCTTGCCGCCACTGATGATCGCCGTACTTTACGAGAACCGTTGGCAGGTCGAGTTGTTCTTCGCATAATGGAATGGTCGCCCCTTCCCCAAAACGGCATCGAAGTGCCAAAGTGGGAATGGGAATTCCCACAAACGAGGAGAGGCGACCAAAATGAAGCTTACGACAATTGGGATTGATCTTGCAAAGGCTGTGATGCAAGTACATGGAATAGATGAACGGGGCAAGACTGCGCTGAAGAAGCAGTTTCGACGTGACCAGCTGCTGCCGTTCTTCGCCAACCTGACGCCCTGCCTGATCGGGATGGAGGCCTGCGGGGAGCGCCCATTTTTGGGCGCGCAAGTTGGAGGCGCTGGGTCACACCGTCAAACTGATGGCGCCTCAGTTCGTGAAGCCCTACGTGAAGACCAACAAGAATGACGCTGCGGACGCCGAGGCGATCTGCGAAGCGGTGAGCCGGCCCAATATGCGCTTCGTTCCGGCCAAAAATAGCGAGCAACAGGCGGTGTTGTCTCTCCATCGGGCCCGACAAGGATTCGTCAAGGCACGTACTGCGCAGGCAAACCAGATTCGCGGGCTCTTGGCCGAATACGGAATCGTCATCCCTCAGGGTATCGGCTACATTGCCAAGCGCCTGCCGGAGATCCTGGAGGACGGTGAGAACGATCTGCCCGGGGTGTTCCGCCGACTGTTGCAGCGACTGGGCGATCACCTCAAAGAACTGGATCGGCAAGTGGGTGAGTTGGAAGTTCAGATTCAATTGTGGCACCGAGAGTGCGCTGCGAGTCGAGTGTTGGCACAAATACCGGGCATTGGCCGTTTGTGCCAATGTGACGTGAGACACCTACCCTCGTAAAATTACTGTCGAAAGGTAGGTGCCCAATGTCTGATAGGAAGAAACTGAAGATGGTGTCATCAATTACCGCGGTGGAACGCGCGCGAGCCGGGGAGGCGAGCGCGCGTTCCACCGCGGCGGCCGCCGCCGCTGGGGTGTCGGACCCGGAAGTGCGCGCGGTGGCCAAGCGCCGCCAGTTCACTGCGGCATACAAACTCGCCATGCTGGAAGAGGCTGACCGGGCGAACGATTTCGGCGCGATCGGGGCGCTACTGCGCCGCGAAGGGCTGTATAGCTCGCACCTGAGCACCTGGCGGCGCGAGCGCGAGACCGGGGCGTTGGCCGCCCTGGGGCGTACGCGCGGCAGAAAGGCGAAGCTCACCCCGGAACAAAAGCGCCTGGCGGCGCTGGAGGCGAAGAACACGCGCCTTGAGCGCGAGCTTGAGCAGGCGCGCCTGATTATCGAAGTCCAAAAAAAACTCTGCACGCTACTGGGCCTTCCGACGGCAGCGCAAGACGAGAATTTCGGGAGCGAGTCATGAGCGCGGTAGCGCAACTGCTGCCCGATCTGCCAGTGCGCCAGGCGCTGGCGGCAATGGGCGGCGCGCACTCCACCTGGTACCGGCGCCAACAGCCGCACAAGCCGCGGCGCGAGCATCGGTGCATGCCGCCGCTGGCGCTCTCGGCGCCGGAGCGCGAGACGATCCTCGAGACCTTGAATAGCGCGCCCTATGCCGATTGCACCCCCTACACGGCTTGGGCTCGGCTCTTGGACGAGGGCGTGTACCTCGCCTCGATCCGTACCTTTTACCGGGTACTGGCCGCCAGCGGCCTGGTGAACGAGCGCAGAGCCCAGCTCATCCACCCGGCACACGCCAAACCCGAGCTCATGGCGAGCGCCCCGCTTCAGGTCTGGAGCTGGGATATCACGAAACTCAAATCCACCCTCAAGTGGCAGTACTTCTACCTCTACGTGTTGATCGACATCTTCAGCCGCTACGTGGTGGGCTGGCTGCTCGCCGGCGCCGAGAACGCGGGGCTGGCGCGCGAGCTGATCGAACAAACCTGCGCCAGGTACGACATCGAACCGGACTCGCTCACGCTGCACTCCGATCGGGGCAGCCCCATGCGCGCCAAGAGCACCGCGGAGCTGCTGGTGGACTTGGGCGTGGCCGCGAGCTTCTCGCGACCGCGCGTCTCCAACGACAACCCGTTCTCCGAGGCGCAGTTCAAGACCCTCAAGTACCGGCCCGATTTCCCCGAGCGTTTCGATAGCCTGGAGCACGCCCGAGGGCATTTGCGTCCGTTCTTCCACTGGTACA
>CAYGDG010000018.1:0-2516 GCA_964348725.1 uncultured Candidatus Saccharibacteria bacterium | reverse complement strand
GGATCAGCATGTCGCGGTGAATACGTTCCCGGGTCTTGTACACACCGCCCGTCACGTCATGGGAGTTGGTTCTACCCGAAGCCGCCGCGCTAACCTCGGAGGCAGGCGACCACGGTAGGGTCAGTAACTGGGACGAAGTCGTAACAAGGTAGCCGTAGGGGAACCTGCGGCTGGATCACCTCCTTTCTAAGGATGCGTTTGGTGTCACTCTCTTCATTGAGAGAAGGGCTGTTGCCCGCATATTTCTTCTTTCCTGTATAGTTTTAGGATCGGCCGAACTTTGGCTTTTATCGGACACGTACCGGTTTTCCTTGGTGCGGGCTTGTAGCTCAGTTGGTTAGAGCACACCGTTGATAACGGTGGGGTCACAAGTTCAAGTCTTGTCAGGCCCACCATTTTCCCGTTTTGATTGACAAAAAAGGGGCCCATAGCTCAGCTGGGAGAGCGCCTGAT
Source organism: uncultured Candidatus Saccharibacteria bacterium (assembly GCA_964348725.1). Classification (GTDB taxonomy): domain Bacteria; phylum Patescibacteriota; class Minisyncoccia; order Phycocordibacterales; family UBA9973; genus UBA9973. The sequence continues at coordinate 2,063 of CAYGDG010000018.1, read as the reverse complement.
TTGCATTCAGGAGGTCTGCGGTTCGATCCCGCATGGGTCCACCATTTTTAAAGGTGCGTATCGTGTGTCTGAAAGGGGTTATCGAATAATGGAATGTTTGTTCTATTGTTTGATCACCTTTTAGGTGATCCAATCTTGTATATCGTAAATAAGTTTTAAAATTTCATAGGAACATGTCGTTCCCTTGTATTTGCAGTGATGTGAATCAAGATATGGCATGTTTTATGATCTTCAAATGTCTAACAAAAAACTGAGAATCTCTGTTTAAGTCTGCCGACTTAAGCAGAAATATTTCAAATGCGTTTGTAGTGGATTTTCCCCTACGCGTAATTTGAATTCAAGCGTTTTGAAGGGCATCTGGTGAATGCCTTGGCGATCAGAGGCGATGAAGGACGTGGCAGGCTGCGATAAGCCGCGGTAAGGGGTCAACACCCGTTATACCCGCGGATCTCCGAATGGGGAAACCCACCGTTTATACGGTATTTTGTACTGAATACATAGGTGCAAGAAGCAAACCTGGGGAAGTGAAACATCTCAGTACCCAGAGGAAAGGAAATCAACCGAGACTCCGTTAGTAGTGGCGAGCGAACGCGGACCAGCCCAGTGGCTGTATTTTAATAACCGGAAGTGTCTGGAAAGTCACACCAAAGTAGGTGATAGTCCTGTACGGGTAAAAATTGATACAGTCCTTGAGTAGGACGGAACACGTGTAATTCTGTCTGAATATAGGGGGACCATCCTCTAAGGCTAAGTACTCCTGATCGACCGATAGTGAACAAGTACCGTGAGGGAAAGGTGAAAAGAACCCTGATAAAGGGAGTGAAATAGACCTGAAACCAGATGCCTACAAGCAGTCGGAGGGACTTTATGTCCTGACGGCGTACCTTTTGTATAATGGGTCAGCGAGTTAGTCTATCATGCAAGCTTAAGCCGTTAGGTGGAGGCGTAGCGAAAGCGAGTCTTAAATGGGCGATATAGTATGATGGATTACACCCGAAACCCGGTGATCTAGCCACGACCAGGCTGAAGGTTGGGTAACACCAACTGGAGGGCCGAACCCACGCCTGTTGAAAAAGTCGGGGATGAGTTGTGGCTAGGGGTGAAAGGCCAATCAAACCGGGTAATAGCTGGTTCTCCGCGAAATCTATTTAGGTAGAGCCTCGTACGAATACCTCGGGGGGTAGAGCACTGGATGGGCTAGGGGGATGCGAATCCTACCAAACCTAACCAAACTCCGAATACCCGAGAGTACTATACGGGAGACAGACCATGGGTGATAAGGTCCGTGGTCGAGAGGGAAAGAGCCCAGACCGATAGCTAAGGTCCCCAAGTGATGACTAAGTGGAAAAGCAAGTCGGAAGTCCATGACAACCAGGAAGTTGGCTTAGAAGCAGCCATCTTTTAAAGAAAGCGTAATAGCTCACTGGTCTAAATAAGACTTCTGGCGGCGAAGATGTAACGGGTCTTAAGTCATCCACCGAAGCTTCGGGCTTGCACTTGTGCAAGCGGTAGCGGAGCATTCTGTAAGCCTGCGAAGGTCCCCTGCGAGGGTGGCTGGAGGTATCAGAAGTGAGAATGCTGACATGAGTAACGAGAAGAGTGTGAGAAACACTCTCGCCGAAATCCCAAGGGTTCCTGCGCAATGCTAATCAGCGCAGGGTTAGCCGGCCCCTAAGGCGAGGCAGAAATGCGTAGTCGATGGGAACCACGTTAAAATTCGTGGGCCAGTGGAAAGTGACGGTGGCTGTAAGCGGTTCCTCCTTATTGGATTGGAGGGGCCGTGAAGGACACCCAGGAAATAGCTTCCACATATGACCGTACTCTAAACCGACACAGGTGGGATGGTAGAGAATACCAAGGCGCTTGAGATAACTATCCTGAAGGAACTCGGCAAATTACATCCGTAACTTCGGAAGAAGGATGCCCCGTTTTCAGGCAACTGATAACGGGGGGCACAGACCAGGGGGTTGCGACTGTTTATCAAAAACACAGGGCTCTGCGAAGTCGTAAGACGACGTATAGGGTCTGACGCCTGCCCGGTGCTGGAAGGTTAAAAGGAGAGG
>CAYGDG010000017.1:0-2915 GCA_964348725.1 uncultured Candidatus Saccharibacteria bacterium | reverse complement strand
CATCCATCGCAAATCTCCCTGTTTTCTATGATTGATGCGAAATTTGACCATATTTGGCGGGGGAAAGCCATGGTTTTTTGGGGGGATGTCTCTGTGTTTTTGGAGACAGGAAGACGGACACCTCCGCTACCCTAGCAAGATATGCTTCATCAGGTTAATCTACTATGCTGCTGTTTTAACTATTAAACTTCCTCATTGCGCCATGGAATATTTTTGTTCTCTATATTCCTCTGCCTTGCCAACTAAGTCAAGATAGCTGTAGCGCTCCGAGCTTGTGATTGGGTGTGTTGAATAAACCAGCTTAATAAAATCATCCCAGTATATTTTCCGGGTTGCCTCAACGACGCGGTCTATGGATGCGCGCTCTTCAACATTCAGCTTCGGTTGATAGTTTTCATTTTTCAGGGAAAAAACGGCCTTCTTTTGACCATACATATTCTTATCGCTATTAACATCAAAAAGGTCAGAGTTTTTTTCTGCTTCCTTCTTCACGTCATTCACAAATGGACCGTAATTATCAAAATACCATTTAATATTAGAAATCTGACGACGATGGTTGATAGCTTGATGCCAATCAGCCAGATAGATCATTTTTGTTAATCGGGCATTCGAAAGCTCATGCCTCAAAGCTGTAGGGTAGCTCTTGATGATGTAAGCTATGACATCTCGTAAGTGTGCCATTAGAACCCCTGTTCATTCGCATTGTCTGGTGTCGGTATATAATCTTTCAATGCCTTTATCATATGGGAAAAATCTTCTACCGTGCCATTCAATCTCTCTTGTAGTTCACTCTCAGTAAATCGGTCTTTCTGAGTCGATTCAACTACTATAACCGCTAGCGAGTCCCCGTTCTTATCATTCAGTCTTTTCACTGCATAGACATAGGATTTCATTTTAAGGTTACCATATACCTCCACGGGTATATGGTAATCATTGGTATTCTTTTTCTTGTGGGCATGAGGGGTGTCACCGAATGTATTCTCGAAATGCCACCCGTGTTGCCACCCCCTAGAGATACATCCTTGTCTATCTGGATAATAACTTCTACCTGGCTTTTGAAATTCTGGGTTTGGAGAATATCGACCAAAGGGAACAAAAGATTGCTTTTTGTCATGGATATAAAGTGAAATTCGTGATTGATCTCTTTCCGTAAAATCCAATTTTTTGGAGAGATTGTACAGGACTCCATCAAAAAGATTTTTGATGTTTTCGCTGATTACTTCATTTTGCTCTTTCAAAGAAGCGATCTGATTAGACAGCTGCCGCAAACTTTTTTTTCTACGCCACTCACTCACAGAAGTTAAGGCACTCAAAACGGCAAATGCTATAAAAAGCCAGAAAATCGTTGGACTTTCAGCAATATTAAAAATACCTCGCCAATCCGGATAATTATTTTTAAGTATTAAAAAATCATAATTTAATATAAATGCAAAAATAATCGTTAAACTATTAAAAATTGGATAAAGAATTCTCCCAAGAACGTCGAGAAAATTAGATTTTAGCCAGCTTGCACATCTTTGATAAAAATTTCTCATTTCACACGTCAAGACATTCTTGAATAAAAATTGAAATTGATTTTTAAAATGCTTTTTTTATTTTGATAAATTCGGGAAGTTCTTTCATTTTTGCCAATGCCGTCCCCCATTACTACCGATAAGACCTTCGCGTTCAACAATAAAAAAAGCAAAAACTCTCTAATTCGATGATTCTCCCAACTATCAGCGATCTCCAAATCAGTGCAACAAAAAAGGCCGGACGCAAGCCCAGCATTAATGCCATGACATCTACGGAGCGACTATTCCGCCGCCTCTTTCAGCAACTCCATCAGCGACCGACCCGGCAACTTCTTCACTTCCGGCATCACCTCTTTGGCGAACAGGCGCATGCTGGCTTCGGCGGCGGCGATGGGCATGCCGGCATAGTTGAAGAAGCCGTTACAGGCACCGGTGAGTTCGGTGAAGTTCTTGATCTTTGTGTAGCATTGTTCCGGGGTGCCGTAGACCTCTGAAGTAAGCTGAAGCCTCACCCCTTAACGCCCTTCAGCGCCTCGCTGTTTGCCGCCTGATCGAAGCCCTTCAGAATTTCGGCATAGCGCTTTTCAACCGCGCCGCGCATGTTCGGGTCGGTGAAAATATACGGCCAGTCGCCCTTTACCGCTTCCAGCACCAGCTCACCGACAATGCGCGGGTCCAGCCCGCCTTTCAGAAAATTGTTGACCATTTCCTGGCCTGCTTTTTCCTGCGCGGTCATTTTCGACGGATCGGGCGCGCCGCCAAAACGGTCCGGACGGTTGCGCTGCGCATTTCCGATATTGGTGTTCACGAACCCGGGACACAGCACAGAGGCGCTGATATTCGTGCCTGCCAGTTCCTGGCGCAGCACATCGCTCATGCCGACGGCGGCGAATTTTGTCGCCGTGTACGGACCACCCACCATCGGGGCGGCGATCATCCCGGCCATAGACGCGGTGGTGACGAAATGCCCGCCCTCGCCATGTTCCTTGATATGCGGCAGGAATGCCTGCACCGCATAGACAATCGCCATCTGATTGACGCCCACCACCCAGTCCCAGTCGGCGGCGGTGGCCTGATCCATACGCCCGCCCGCGCCGATGCCGGCATTGCTGCACACCAGATGCACCTTGCCGAATTGTTCAAATGTTGTCTGCGCCGCTTCGAACACGGAATCACGCAAAGACACGTCACAGCGCACACCGGATACCTGAACATTGTAACTCTTATTCAGATCGGCCACTGCCTTGTCCAGCGCCGCCTGTTCAATGTCCGCGACCATGATATTCATGCCCGCCCTGGCAAAGGCCTGCGCCATGCCATAACCGATACCGCTGGCGCCACCCGTGATAAACGCCGTTTTACCCATTAACCCTTTCACTGGATTAACTCCTTCTTTCGATG
>CAYGDG010000016.1:0-3253 GCA_964348725.1 uncultured Candidatus Saccharibacteria bacterium | reverse complement strand
CAATCCGCTTGCCGTTCTTCAACTTCACCATCTGCGATTTGATGCGATGGCCGGACCGGATTAAGTCGCCCATGCGCTGACTCAGGGCGAAAGTGTCGTACTTGCGAAGCGCAATCAGGACGGTGAGTTTTTCGCCGCGCTTCAGGGCTGCTAGCAGGGTTTTGGCTTGGGTCATGGCTTGGTTACTTTCGCGAATTGCATCTTTGCGACCGCTTCCACGATGGCGTGGTTCAGATCATTCGCACATACCTTAAATTCGTGCGTGTACGGAAGCCACTTGCCCGTAACAGTCACCAGTGACGCTTTTGCGTTAGCGCATCCGTGGTGATGAATTTGCAGGCTGAATCGTTTTATCAGCGCAAAGGTCTGCGCGTCATTGGTCAGCGGCTCGTAAAGTTCTCTGGTTGCGTTCTCGTCCATTTTTAGGACCAGAATACATGGCGAGACCGGCAGGGGCGCTCGTCTGTCTGGATTGACGTACTCGTGATAGCCCATCGCGTCTGCACACAGCCTCGTCATTTCAAGATCGCCCATTGCGTTCACGCGGCCACCCTGTTACGCAATCTTGCTCGGTAGGAAGTCATGTCCATCATGCAGGCTCCTCGTCCTTAATATGAGGCCAACATTTGCGAATAACTATCGCCCTTACATGCTCCCGGCTGATCCCATACTGTTCGACTATTCTGCGTCTCACAACGCCATTGGCGAGCGCGATTCTGATATTACGAACATCCGCCGCAGTAAGCTTCGCCTTACAATTCTTCTCGCCATAGGTTGATCTGCCGTGCCTCACCTTGTCCTGCGCATTCTGTGCGCTTGTTCCCCAAGAAAGATTTTCCAGAGCATTATTTTGTGGGTTTCCGTCCGCATGGCGGACCTGCGCTTTAGCGAAAGGGGGCGGACTAATAAATGTGATGGCCAACAAACGATGAACAAAGAAATTCTTTCGCACGCCATTCTCATTTGAAAGGCCGTGGCGCGTGTAACCATCGCAATCAATACACCCTTTCAAACGATACCGTTCTAGGCGTCCGCTAAATTTCCTTGTAGCCCAGATGGCACCGGAGCGGTCGATAAGATAATGATGAAACCCATCAATAGGAATTGGGATCATCACGCGACCCGCTCCAGCGCGACATTAATCCGCCCCTTGAAGTCAGGCATCGACTCCCCCGGACGAGGCTGTAAAGCCAGTTCCTTGCCTTTAGCGATGATTCCCGCCTCGGAATTCCACCACTGCGAAACAACCCCGTTGACCTTCGTTTTCTCGTTCCGCACCCAGGTTCGCCACGTTGCAGGCCAATCTGCCTTCCGCCCATCCTTCCCCGCCTTCGCGGACCAGAAATCCTTGAAGTTCTCAAAGACGCTTTCAGGGTTCAGGTCCGGTCTTTTTTCTTGGCAGTAGCCTTTCCATCCTTCGGGAAGTTCAGTGATGGAGAGCCGGGAGCCGTTAGGCGACCTCTTCTCTTTCTTTGCTTCTGCTTCTGCTTCTGCTTCTGCTTCTGCTTGGTTACTCTGCGTTACTTGTAACGCGTTAACATGCTTATGTAACGCGTTACTGTCCTTTGTTTTCTGTCTTTCTCGCCACCTCCGAACGCGATCCGCTCCGGTCGCATCCTTCTCTCGGTATTTGATGAAATTCAGTACGATGTATCCGCCGTCAACCCGTACTAGGCGGCGTCCGTCGAATTCGCTGGAGCGACTTTCAGGATCGGCCGCGCCGAGTTTTTCAAGGGCGCACAGTCCAAGCTCTTGCTCCACCATTGAGCGGCGTACAATGCCTACGCCAGCCGCGTGGACGAAGCCGTACCAACCAGGTGGAACGATAAAGCCAGTTTCCTTGAGTGAGCGGACCTCGTATTGAGGCATCGGAACTTCAATCTCTGAGGGCATCGCCAGAAGTAGCGCGGTGATGAAAATCTCTCGGCATTCGCGCTCTACCCAAAGCGTCGAATCGAGTATTCCAGTGTCCAACTTCACAAATGCCATGTACCCGCCCCGTTACGTGGTTAACGCGTTACGATTGTGGCGAAACAACTACGGCCTGTCAAGAAGTATGTAACGGATTACGGCGGCTTACGCCTGATTACGAATGCTCACGCCACCACCCACGCCGCCAGGAGGATCAATCCGATAAGGGCGAGAGATGCGAGCAGGAATGCGGCGATGAAGTCTTCGGCGTCAGGCATTGCGCATCCCCGCCGCAATCGCTCGTAGGGCTGCTGCCAGCACCACGATGCGGTCGTGATCGTCTCGACACCACGGCCGCAGAGCGTCCGCGACTTGATCCAATTCAGCCGCCGCCGCCTCGATTGTCTCGATGTCCGGCAACGCGGCACCCCGGATGGGCGCTAGTCCATCATCACCGCGTTCCGATGGTGGCGGGGCATGGCTTTCCGCTACGGGGTTGCCGCGCTGTTGCTCCGGATTCATGCGAATAATCTCTCTTGGCGCTGGGCGTTTTCGATGCGCTCGCAGGCGATGTCGAAATATTTTGGTTCGATCTCGATTCCGATGAAGCGCCTGCCGTTCGTGGTGCAGGCGATTCCCGTGCTGCCGCTTCCCATGTACATGTCTAGGACCAGATCGCCTTTTTCGGTGCAGCATTCAGCAGCGTCCGCCATCACATATTGCGGCTTCACCGTTGGATGGTCGATGTTGTTTTGTTCCACAGGACCGACAATCCAGCGTTTTTTCCCTCTCCAAACATGCGTCTTGAAGGCGTGAATCATGTACTCGGTATCGGGCAAATAATTGCCATTGGTCAGCGGCGTCGGGTTCGTTTTGTTCCACGTACGCAACTGCCAGCGCAGGGCTTGCGCTTCGGCTTGCGCTATCAGTCTGACGATGCCTGAGCGACCACAAAAAACCATCCAGTTGCTGAACGCGGAAAGCATCGCCTCGTCGAATCCTGCGTCTATGTGCCCGCGTATATCTGTCAGGTATTGACGTCGACCTCCAATGCCGCCACCAGAGGCAGATATTTCGTATGGCGGGTCCGTAATAACGCAATCCACCTTGCCCAGCGTCGGCAGAATTTCGCGGCAGTCCCCGCAGTAAAGCGTCGCGTTGCCGATTTGCTCGATTCGATGACCCCTCCCAGGGTTCGTCATGGCGCTACCTGCGCTCCAGAATGGCCCGCAATTCGTCGGGCGAGGCGTTCCATCTCGCGGCCATCTCGATCAGCGCTCGCCGGGTGCGGGAATCGCAGAGGGCGGCGGATAGGGTCATTTCACGTTCACAATCTGCCGCA
>CAYGDG010000015.1:0-17021 GCA_964348725.1 uncultured Candidatus Saccharibacteria bacterium | reverse complement strand
TTCCTCCAAGTATACCAGACCGGCTATGTGCTTGACGAGTTTGTCTGGCATCTCGCCGCGGTTTAGGTAGTCACGCTTGCGGGCAAAGTCGAACCTTCCATGTTTATGCGGCGGGTTCCTTGGGCATTGTGGGAGAAACTGCGGGTCTGGGTGATTTGTCCAGATGTCGGTAGGCTTGCGAATGAACTGATCCTCGTACCCAGTGGCGTTACCACGACACCCGTATCTGCAATATGTTACGGTAAACCTAGGGCGGCTACTCACAAACGGCATGTGTCGCATACGACCGGACGGGTTCTCGACGAAGTAGTACCGCATACCCAGCCCGACCAGTTCGTCAATGAGTACCCACATGGCCCGGTTGACGGCATCGTCGTGAGCTGCCAAGTCTGTCATTGGAACTAGTCCGCCACCGATAGTCCGGTGCTTGTGCGTTGCGATTGAATAGGTCGTGCATTGTGGGCTGGCCCATACAGCGTCAGGGATGCGGCCACACAAGCGCACCACATGGTCGACGGTGAGGGCTGCGACATCGCAGTGAAGCTCAGCCTCGACCTTTGGTGACCAATCCACACGGTAAGCCTTACCGCCGAGGTCGTTAAACGCTTGACTGATCTTCCCCATACCAGAGAACAACTCAAGCAGAACTGGAGAACTCATCGCACGCCCCTTGTGAGCATACTAATGAATCCCGGGCACGGAACCACAGCACCTACAGCGACCCTGGACCAGTCGTCTATTACCGCACCAGTCCCGACTACAGCACCTTCTTGAATCCAGACACCCTTATGGACCCTTGCCAGTCTGTTAATGATCACTCCCTTGCCAATGTACGCCGCTGGCCCAATATACACACCGCCTCTTATAACGCTAAACGCCTCGACCGTTGCGTCTTTGTCAACATGAGCCGTGTCAGCCACTAACACCTTGTCGATAACCCAGCCCCCTAGTGACCCGTCTGGGTTGGCATGTCTATGTGTACTCATCGCAGTTTGTAATCCTCCATTGCGTAATCCGACACCCTATGCTGTAACGCCGTCGAGTATGGCCTTGGTGTATGACGTCCCGATGCGCGTAGCGCCGGCAGCTATCATTGCGACGGCGTCCTCGTACGTACGTATTCCTCCCGACGCCTTGACTCCCACTGGCCTGCTGCAGTCCGCCGCTACCGAAGCAAGAATCTTTACTGCCGCTGTAGTCGCCCCACCAGCTGGATGGTATCCAGTTGAGGTTTTCAGATAGTCGGCACCGGCATTCCGTGCGATGATTGCAATACGCTTAAGTTCCGAATAGTCAAACGTTGCCGACTCAAGTACCACCTTCAGTACCTTGCCCATGCACACAGACCGTACCTGCCTGATCTCGAAATCAACCAAGCGAAGCCGCCCGCTGTGGGCCGCTCCGAGGTCTATCACCATGTCTACCTCACTGGCACCGTCAGCGATAGCGCGCTCAGCCTCATGCATCTTGATTTCTGCAGCAACAGCACCAGACGGAAACCCGACAACGGAACAGATCGGCACAAGATGTGGCACTGCAACCACCAACGACGACGGAAGACACACGCTGGCCACACCTAACTCTTGACCGTCATAGACAGCTTTGGTAGCCGTCCTTACTGTAGTTTCTGGACTCAGCACCGAGTGGTCTATCATCGCTGCTAGCATTGTCCGCTTGACGTCAATCATTCTGCAACCCCTTGTTGGGTGCCGATCTCTTGCTTGTGGTCGCCCCAAGAGTCCGCCGCAGTTTCGATATCCGGGCACGGTGGGCTGGTCCATCCGCAATCGCACGTAGCGCAGTCCCAACCATCCTCGTTTATTTCGAAAGTCAAATCATGCATTCTACAACCTCCTGTTAGTGTCTAAGCGTGGGCTATCCATGGACTTGCCGACCACTTGATTGGCAAGTCGAGTGGGTTAAGCTCGTCAGATGTCTTACGAATGACGTCTCCCACAAGCTCGCCAGTTCCGGGCAGTACCTCGATCACGAACGAGTCGTGAACCTGCAGACACAGTCGAGCCCCGACCTCGTCTAGCTGCGGGTCTAGTCGTATCATCATGTCTTTCTGAAACTCGGCAACACCACCTTGGACTAGTGAGTTGAAAGCATTTCGGTACGGAACCATAGCACCCGGTGACTTGAAGTGCCGGAACCTACCAGGTACGTGCAGCTCAAGTATACCCCGCTTGCGCGCCAGCTTCTCAAGGCCGCCCATGAGGGCCACCAGACGCGGGTAAGCGTCACGGAACCCGTCGAGCATGTCGGCCGCCTGGCAGACATGACACGCCCGGCACCTACCAGGCCGCCTGACCGGCGAGTTTCTTTCCCACTCCCAGAACGCACAACTCGACACCGCTTCGGGCGTGCCGGCAACCATGTACGTCGAGAACTTCTTTGCACCGATGCCGTAAGGGAACCCGTAGTTGAGGTTCTTGGCCAGGCGTCGCTGTAGTGGTGTGAAGTCTGGCCCGAACACCGCCGCCGCTGTGGTGTCATGCAAGTCACCGCCTGCCAACAGTGTGCTACACAGGGTAGGGTCACCAGAGAACGACGCCATAAAATACACTTCGGCCGACACGATGTCGTACTCCCACAGTTCGTAACTTGGTGCCGCCTCGAAGATGTCGCGCACGCCGTGCAGCGTGTCGCCTCGTGGGATGGTCATCAGGTTCGGCCCAGAACAGGCCAACCTGCCTGTCTTTGTCCTTGTCGTAGAGAACGAGGCGTGTACGCGCCCGTCTTCGGGCGACCGGTTTGCCAACAGCGGCGTGTAGTAGGTGCCGATAGCCTTCTGCAAGCCTCGAACCTCCAACAAGTCACGTACGCGCGGGTCGCCCATGTGCTCTTCAAGCGCCTCCTTGGCGGTGCTAGGGTTACCCGATGCTGTGAAGTGCTTGACTGGGATTCCCCAGTCGCCGTACACCAGCTTCGCTAGTTGCGGTGTCGATGCCAGATTAACGTCGGCGGGGAACTTCGCCGTAAGCTCGGCGAGCCTGGCCAATGCTACGTCCTTCTGTCTGGTCGCCGCCTCCTCGTTTACCACGATCCCCGTCTTAATCATCTTGTAGATGATCGGTTGAAGTGCAAGCTCTCTCTGTAGTGTAGGGTCGCTCGACCCATATGGCCCAACCTGAGCCTCCATCAACATCAACGTAAGCTCGGCGTCACGAGACGCATAGTCAGAGATGTCGTCGGCAGAGAAGCTGTCCCACGACTTCTTCGACTCGGCAGCTATACGCGCCGCCTCGTTGCGAGCTTCCTTCGCCATGCCCTTGCCATTCCACGGCTCGGTTTGTCGAAGCTCTTTGTATACGTCACTTGACTTCCTGCCCTTCGAGACTTCTTTGAGATGCCGCTTCTCAGCGGCGGCGTCCTCGCCGAACAGGCGTGCAGCTTGCTGCTTCAGCCCGTGCGGTATGTTCTCGTCGATGAGCCATGCAGCTACCTGGGTGTCGTGGAACCTACCTGCCTTTGGTGGGATAAACCCTACCCCTGCTTGAGCCAAGGACGCCCAGTCGAAGTCGGCATGGTGGTACGCCTGAAGTCCTTTGTGGGCGTTTAGCGCCTCGACCAGACGTGTCGGGTCGGCGTTGTTGCTGTCTGGGTGTGACACAGGAAGGTACCAAGAACGCATGTCTCCGTCGATCCGGTAAGCTACCGAGATGCCGCGCAACACGTCGCCGCAGTACAGCCGCAATCCGGTAGTCTCCGTGTCGATTGCCACGGTACCGACGGCGTCAGACACGGCGCGAAGCTCGGCCATTAGTTGTGCGTAGTCAGACGGATTCTGGACCAGCATTCTCGTGATCCCCCTTCCTGAAAGCGCTACCGCGGTGGTCAGTCCTGACGATACCCTCGTCAAATAGCTTGGCCCTGAGCGCCTTGGCGGTGGCATGTTTCATACCGTACCTCTTTGTGATATCTTCTCGACTCGGGATAGGCGCACCTGCCGGTAGGGCTACGATGTCGTCGTACGCCTCGTCTGATCTATCTATGGCGATCTCCCCCTTTGGCTCTTCGTGCATGTGCATCCACTCCCCAAGGTCCGGTACATCTGGCAACGGCTCGCCCATCTTAAGGACAGCGGTGTCTAGTCTCGGGTCGTCGCTTGCCTCAACATAGTATGTGTGAACGTGACCACGAGGACCGATGTTCGACTTCGATACCTCGAACGCCCCTTCGCCGCCGTCGGTCGGACCTGACCATGCCATAGTGATCCGATGCCGGACCACCTGAGCGAACGCCCCGGAGCCTCCCTGTCTGAACTGTACCGACGCTTGCGTATTCTTGTTCCAGTGGTGAACAAACAAGATCGTAACGTTGGCGGCGTGGGCAAGCTTGCTAAGTGCTACCAACCCGGGCCGGACGTCGGCCTCGTTATTGTAGGAGAACTGGCCACCCTTTGATTCGTGCTCGGCGCGTAGATACGACCTACCGGGGTCAAGGATCATGAGTCCGATGTTGTCCTGCTTGATCATGGTACGCAACGTCTCGACGTCGTGCGGGAACGCTGGGTCTGCCGTAAAGAACCCGACTTGTGCTTCTCCGTTACGGTCGTACCCTGCTGCAAGTAGGCGCTTCTGTACGTCCTCGACAGGGTCGTCCTCTGTCGAGCCCCACAGTGTAGATACTCCACCACGTGCCAACTTCGTGGCGACGTGTGCACAGAACAACCCCTTACCAATACCCTCGCTACCGTCCAGTAGCACAAGACGCCCCACTGGCAGATACGGCTTCCAGTACCACTCGGCCGGTGGCGGTAGCGTCATGTCCCGCATCCACATCACGCGGTCTGTCGGGTCGGTATCGGCGAAGCTGTAGTTCAGTGGGGTTCCCCACCAGTCATCGACCGAGTACCTACCGACCGACGACGCTATGGTACGCAGCTCCTCATCTGGGAGTGGCGGTACGACCATGCCGTACGTGTTCCAAACCTTCATCGTTGCCAGGATTGCAGACTCTGACATACCCTGTCGCCGCAGTCCACCGGCCAAGGCGGTCAATGCTTGATTACGCCTACCTTCTGGAACGACATTCCATTCCCCGGCAGACACCACGTCTACGTCGGCGATGTCGTTTGTCGTACGACCCGAGTACCACCCTGGCGAGAAGTTGGCTACCTGGGTACCATCGTCCGGCAGAACGTACTTCCCGTCCGATCCCATCTTGACGACTACCTGAGCACCACGCCCAGCCCTGATGTCGATACCACTGCCAGGACCAAACACGGCGGCGGCAGGGCCGGTAGGGCTTCCTGGTGTGGCAGTGTAGTAGAAGTGCATACCGCGCGGTGTCTTGACCGTATACGTCTCGCCACCTACCTCGCGCCACTTCGCTATGGCTTCGGCGCTGTCGCAGTCAACGACGACTAGGTTATCGGTGCGTAGTCCTACGTACTCATACTCGTCAGGGTTGACACCAGTGTATGAAGGGTCAGCCCATCCAGCCGACTTCGGTGCTTTCGGGTTCTTGCCCAGGTCGTTAGGACCCCACAGTTCAAGATATACGTGATCGTTCACCATGGTACCCTTCGCTTACCCTAGACAAGAACCCGACTACACAACTAACGATTAGACTGCCCGTGGATACACAACCTCCTGATACACGTCCGACCCCTTCTGCATCCTGACCTCCATCGACAGCTTCTTTCCGACGGTGCTCTTTGGCTTGAATCCGTTGGCAACTGGCAGGTCGATGGCAACAAGGATATCGCGCAAGATTCCAGACGCCTCGCCACTAGTAGGACAGTGCTTGAAGAACACACGGCCGGACCTATCGCACCCTTCCGCGATCTTGAACTTGAACGTGACCTTAGCATTTCCGCTGCCACTCACGCCTGGTTCGCACGACTCGACGACGAACGTGTAGCGCCCTGCCGGGACAGGGCTAAAGTCCTTCTGCTCACCAGCTCCCGAGAAATCAACCTCGATCTCCTCCTCCAGAGCGTCCTTGATCTGATCACTGAATCCCATGTTACTTCTCCTTTGTGTTGTTGGTTTGCTTTGCCTTGGCCGCTTCCGTGGCCTTAGTGATTATAGCGTCGACCTTGTCGAATGTCGGGTCAACGATGTACGGCGTTAGCTCTGGAATACGGCTCTTGGTGGCACGACGGTTACTCTCGCCAGTGAGCATAACACCGCATCCCACGTAAATCTCGGGATCAGTCTCGCCCTCGACCCCGTCTTCGTCCAGGATGATCATCTCGCCAATAACCGACACAAAGTCACACAGGACCTGTGACATACCAGCACTGACGTTAGGTCCGGTGACCGTCCCGTCCTTGTTGGAACGAGACGAACTAATCAAGACGATGTGCTTGCCAAGCTTGCGGAGCTTGGTCAGGAATGCGAACATCTGACGCTGACCTGCATAGTAGTCGCCCTGCTCTGGCACGTATGCCATACGCAGTGACGGCTTCTTACCCATCTTGACTTTCTCCTCGACAGCGGAGTCAGTGATCTCGCCCATGAGTTGCATGGCCAAGTTGTCGACGGTGTCTATGACGATTGTGTCGTACTCATCTTCGCCCGACAACACCTGCTGACGGATGCTGAGGAACAAGTCCTCAAGGTCCTCGTGTCCCTCTGGTTCCCACCGCATCGGGGTGACCCCTTGCAGGGCCAACGACAGTAGGCCACCGTTTGTGTCGATGATCAACGGGCGCGGGAATGTCCCGGCAAATGTAGTCTTGCGCCGGCCAAACTCACCATAGACGAGGAACCTGTATGGCTCCTTGTCGAGTGTAACCCTGGCTGGCTCGTGCTTAAGTGGCATGTTACTCCTTCGTATCTTCATTGTAGAGATGGAATCTCCATTCTCCGTGCCCGTTCATGAATCGCATATCTTCTACATGCTTAGACATCTTAACTACCCAAGCTTCGGTAGACTCGATGATCCTTTCCATGTAGTCGATATGACGCTCAACTGTCATGTTCTTCATACAGCCTCGTCTCTGTAGTATCTGACAACTGACATTGTAAACTCACCTACCCGTATAGCATCCATGTGGTCTTCACTGTATCCCAGTTCCGCCGTGAAGGCAGTGCCGCAGTCACACTCAAGGTGCCCGTCTACGAACCCGAGCGGGTCCCACGCCTCACCGCAGTCAGGACATTTCCAAGCGTCCAAGTCTGCAAGTACCTTCCGCTGTCTAGGCGCTAGACCTGCGGCGAACCCGTGCCTACGCTGCAACCCGGCCGCAACCTCTGCAGCCATGACGTCGCCGAAGCACTCCCTACGTACCGGACACTTTCCGCATACCTCCTCACGAATGATATTACCCGAAGTACCCCCGAAGAATACGGAAGTTTCTACGTCTTCACAAGCACGTCGTCTCGTCATCTAGTCATCCTCGTCGCTTGTGTCGACGAACACGTCCTGATCGAACGAGAGCCGACTGTAGCACTCTTGTCGCTGGTCACACCAACTACACCCTTGGCCGATGTTTCGCATCGGTGAGCCAGTTCCAGTCAGCAGATCAGTACGCCTACTGATACCAGCCCTGACAGCGTCGAGGGCGTGCTCAATGTGCTCGTCGTTGCGGTACTCGTACAGCCACGAGAACGACGCCGTTGTGGGACGCTCGATGCCTGGATGGTTCGCCACGGCGTCGCGCGCCCATGCGGTTTGAGCTGCCTTAGGCAAAGCACGTACGCTCGCTGGGGCGTCCTCCAACAGTTGTCGCTGCGTGGGCTTCGATGGTGCCCACCGGTACGTATAGATACCGTCGAAGATGATACCGACCACGTCATACCCGTTCTGCCGAGCTACCCACAAGTTCAACGTCAGTTGAGGGTCGACGGTGAGGTAGTCGAGCCGGTCCTTACGGCCATAGGTCTTGCGTTCAAGCATCCACATGTGACCCTTGTGCATCACGAGCTGGTCAATGATAGCTCGGTGATGCATACCACCGGTGCCTGGGATATCTGCAGTTATATCAAGTTCGTTCTCGACTACGTAGGTACCTTGAAAATCCTTGTAGTGTTTGACGTATCGGTCAAGCAGCCACAGTGCGTCAGATACGTGCTTTTCTCCATTCAACTTGATGTGGTTCAGGTCTGCCTTGTTCGCCAGGTTGTATAGCTCGGCGTCAGTTGCTTCCGGGTTATTGCATTTGACGATGTACTCAAGGACGGTCCTACGCCAGTCGTAGCCGCGCCAGAATGCAGCAGTACCAAGGTGGACGATAGTACCCTTCTGCGCGGCAGGGCCTGAAGGACGCTGAACGCCCTCAACGTACCGTAGCCACCAGCTCATTTCGCAGTTAGCCAAACGGCTAAGCTCCGAGTGGGACGTCGGCTTTATCAGTAACTCTTCCTTAGTCAGCATCTTGTACCCCTGTCCCTAGTACCGTCTCGGCGACTACACGCTTGCGTTCCTGCACTTGAAGAATGTCTTGGTCTATTGTATCGGCAACAACGAACCGATGTACGATCACCTGCAGTTCCTGCCCGTCGCGCACCAGGCGTCTGATTGCTTGGCGCTCGATCTCTGGTGACCAGTCCATATCCACCAAGATTACGTGATGGGATACGTCTTGCAGACCGTCGACACCCTCAGCCAGTGCGCCATACGTCCCGATTAGGACTTGTGACCAGCCAGACCTGAAGGACGACACCGCCTTATCTCGCGCCTCGACGTCGTCGTCTCCGGTGAACGTCACAGATGCTACGCCGGCCTTCTTCAGTGCATCCTTCAGTGCGCTAGCTGTCGACTTGAACGAGGTAAACGCTACGACGCTCTTCCCTTGCATGTCCTCGATCAACTCGACCACAGCGCCGATGCGAGCGCCAGAACCACAACCGCCGAGATCGCCCCAGTCGGATGCCATCTGCCGCAAGCGCACGTCGCGCGCTATCGGGAGCGGTGCACTTACCACTTCGCCAGACTCCTCAAACCGGGTCCAGCTATGCTTCTTCATGGCGTCATATGCCTTGCGTTCGGTCGGCGACAGGTCGACGGTGTATACGTTCTCGACCGGCGGTGCCACATGTGGCAGCATGACCGCCTCGCTACGCTGCACCAACCACGGCGCTAGCTCGTCCCTGATCTCCTCAATCGCCCCGTCCTTTGGCTTCACGATACGCATGATAGGGCGCGCCAGTCGGCCATGGAACGTAGTGTTCTCGACTACAAACTTCTCGTCGACCCAACGCCAGAAGGACCGGTTCTTCCTCGGGTCCATCAAGTGCAGGAAGCTCCAAATCTCGTCCGCATCTCCCATACTCACGGAGCCGGTACTCAGGTCAACCAACTTGGCTCGGTGGGCCACCTTCGCCGCCGCCTTGTGGAGTAGAGTAGCCCGATTCTTCAGCCTGTGTGCTTCGTCGAAAATAACAGCATCCCAGTTAAAGTTCGACGTGAAATCCACGTCCTGCCTGAACAACGCGTAAGTCGTGATGAACACGGCGCGGGTGCTGCACATCAGTAGTTCTTGAGCGTCCTTTCGCTTCTTTGGGCTCGAACCACTATGTACCGGGATGGGCATAGCCTCGGGAAACCAGTCATGGCTGAGCCGTTCCCAGTGGGATACGACGCTCGACGGACACACCACGAGTGAGTATCGAGCCCCGTGCCGCCGGAGCCAGGTAAGCCCCATTGGGGTTTTACCCGACCCCGGTGGGTCCCCATGGACCCATCGCTCGCGCAGAGGGTTCAGCGCTTCTTCCTGTAGGTCCCGCAATTGTGGCACGTCGTCAGCCCTTTCAGTGACCAAGAGTGACTAAGCATACCTCGCTAGTATGACACTACGGTTACGCCCGTGTTACGGTTGTGTTACGAGTCTGACTCTTCGCGCTTTCGCTTGGCTGTCGCGGGGGAGTCGACCATGTGACGAACGGCGAGCGACATGATCACCACGAACGCCTGCTGCCAAGTCTGCACGTCCATGTCGGTCATGGCGTCGACGAGTGCCGACAGGGCCACGGTGATGGTGCTGAGCAGCATGACTGGCTCGTGACTGGGTAGGTTCTTCAGGGCCTTTTTCGCTTGCATGGTATTAGGTAGTATACCGCCGTTGTCGATCTAGCCGCACCCTGTCGACGTTGGTGCGCTCCTGTAGTACGGCAATGATCTTAGCGTGCTCAAGGAGTACCTTCGACACGTATGCGACCCACGAGACTGACGCCGCTACGAACGCTAGAATAAGGCCTACGGCAAGTGGTTCCATAATGTATAAGTCTACCGTGCGAGTCGCTTCTTACTCTTCTCCGCACGAGAAACAATCTTCTTAACCTGCTCGTCTGTAAGTGTGTTGAGCCCACCAAACTGTAGTGCAGCGCGTGGCTTGGTCTTTGTCGGTACACCGCTCAAGCTCCTGCCAGACAGTGATTCTCCCACACGGAACTGAGGTAGTCCAGTGACGATATCGGTGAGATCGCGTGCCGGGCTAGTGTCTGGCACGACGTTCCCGTAGTCATCCGTACGATACTCGTCAGCAAACCCACCCTCTGGCGCACCCATTGCGTTACGAACAACCGACTCAAAGAACGGGTTAAGCGACGCTGCAATACCTTGTGGACTTGCTAGTTGCCCTGCATCCTGGAACGGGTTAAGTGACCTAGTGTTTGTCCAGCCAAGTCCAGGAATCTTAACAAGTGCGCTGTAGGCGTCAGGGACAGAACCACCAAGCTCGTCCTCCAGTACCTCTCGTTGAAGATTAGCCAGTTGCATTGCGATACCGGCCCCGATCGGGTGGTCAATCGGGTACTTACTCACCAACTTGAATACACCCTTCTGCCAAGCGTAGAACGGGATGATAGATCGAATAACCTGCCGCTCAAGTGGGTTCAGGTCGTTGTAGTCGACCAGTGCCTCGTACGTACGGTTCAGTGCCTGTGCATCGGGGGTACCCCTACGCTGATGGCTCTTGTACACCGCCACGCGCGCTAGTTCGTCGATGACCTCGTTCATACGGCCTGTCCTGCTCTGAGCCAGCTTAACAGCGGTGCCAAACGAAATATCGTTAGCCATCTTCAGACCAGCCGACCCTTGCGGGAACGGTATCAGTGTAGACCGGTTTCCTTCAGTAGAGATAGACCCGGCGACAGCACCGCGAGAGTCTGCGAAACTATCCTTGCCTGGGCCAAACCGCTTCATGAACCAGTTCGATTCGTTCTTTGGGCCGCCAGTTCGGTAGCTCTCCCACGCCGCCAGGAAGTCACGCATTCTGACACCCTCCTTGATGGCAGCGGTCACGTTTCCGGCGAAGTTGTTAACGTACCACTTCGGCGACAGTGTCAACAAGAACAGTCGGACAGGGTCCATTGCAGTGCGAAGTGCCTTGAACACCGGGTGATTGTAGTCCTTCTGGTACGAGTCGAGGACGTACTTTACCTCCTTAGGGATCATCATAGTCGGTGAGCCAGGCACGCCCTTAGCTACGGTAGTCCCGTCTGGTGTCTCGTCTCCTGCCAGGAGGAACGAGCGCTCAGGGTCCCAAGGAACCCATCCCTTAGGCATCAACGCCGGGTCGCCGTCTGGTATCGGTCGTGCGTACATCTCCTCGATACCGTCGGCAAGTGCGTTCGTGTGTAGTGAGTGTGTAGCCTCGGCGAGTCCTGCTACCAGGGCGGAGAAGTTACGGGTCCTGATAGTAGGAACCTTCCTGGTCTTCTGCGTACCGGCGACCATAGACTGTCCAAGGTCCCGCCCGCGCCTACCAAGGCGTACTGACTCGTAAACAAGCTGGTTGATCTCGGCAGGCGAGAAACTCCTGATATGTACCGGGTCAAACCCGTTCGATTCGGCAATACGCATCATTTCGTCCCAAGTCGCCTCTATTCCGTCGTCTAGCAACTCAGCCAGGTGCGGGTTAGTCTGAGCGTCCCTCTTGAGCGTCTGCAAGGCGTGCCACCCCGGCTTCCATGCTGGAGGTACGTCCTTCATCTTCGGTACGTTGTCTGCTGCGGCCGCCTGTGCGAGCCGCTTCTCGGCTGTCTTTCGCAGCTTGTCTGCAGCATTCTTTGATGGCACGTTGCCGGCGTCGATATCGGCAGTCAGCTTGGCCAGCTTTGTCTCTAGCGCCTTCCTGCTAGATGTGAGCCCACGCTCGGCCTTCACCGCCGACTCGTACACAGTCGACGCCGTGCCTCCAGCGACGCCACTCCGATACTTGGCGTAATCGGTGCCTGGCAACTTAGGTGCCGGAAGCATCATCTGGCGCGGCGTGGTAGGTGGCGTCGGCACGTCGATGTCGTGAACCTCGCCGGTGAACTTGTCGACCCACGGAATCGTCTTGCGGCGCTGCATACTGTCGAGAGACTGTTGACGGGACTCGGCGAGCTTCTGCAACTCTCGCTCCATGACCGCCTTACCGGCGGCAATCTTCTCGTCGATCTTCGTTATCGCACCTTCGAGCTTAGACGCCTCCTTAGTTAAACCGTCAAGCTCCTTAGGTATAACCTTCGTCTCAAGCTTAATGGCAGCTTTAATCGCCTTGTCTGCCATGGCGGTCTTGGCCTTGGCCTTTGTGCCGGTCTGTGGTACCCTGTCTCCGGCTTGTTCGAGCCCGACGTCACCGACACGGGTACCGCGCAGTATCTCAAGACGCTTCGGCTCCTCGGCTCGCCACATCTCTGCGACGTCGTCCACCGCCTTCCCCAGCGCCGTCGGCGCTCCGTCAGGACCAGTCAGCCATTCGTCTGGGATGATCGACTTGCTACGTACGTTTGCGTTCTGCAGCGACTCGCGCACGGCAGCCCTTTGTTCAGGCGTCGCACCCTTTGTAACGTAATCCTCGACCGCTGAACTAAGGTCGTTCTTGGTCATGATGGCGTCGCCGAGAATGGCGTCAGCAACCTCGGGCGTGATGACGGTGCCGTCGGGTAGGGTCTTCCCAACCAGGTGCTCTTGTGCTACCTCGTTCGTCGCCTTGGCTGTCGGACCCTCCATGAACTCTCGTCGTGCGATGTCCTGTGCCCTGATCCTGTCCTTGATGACAGCCGACGCCTTACGAGCGTCAATGAATCTGTCAGTCTTCCTGAGTACATCACCGGCACGTTTTGGCAGCTTCGCTACCGTGTTAGTCGCCCACTCTGGTACCTCCTGAAACGCTATCTTGGCGGCCGCTTCCTCTGCCGGTAGGGCGTCGTACGAGTATGTACGCTGTCCATCTGGTGCCGCCTTCTCTGCCACTACTGCTGCTTGTGCGGCCTTGCCGAGTGGACCGATCACCTTACTGTACGCCGACCGGTACGGGTGCGCCGCTGTATCGGCCCTGTTTAGCAGCTTAGTCCTAGCCGCCACAGATGCAGCGTCGGCCGTCAGACCCTCTGCCTTGGCCGCCGTCTTACCAGCAGCTCGAAGCGCCGGGTTTCTAATCCCGGCCTCGGTCAGTCCCTTACTAGCAGCACTGCGGACCAGTCCAGCCTCGCCAGCCCTCACCGCATTTGCAGCCTCGGCGATGCGAGATGCCGAGAACCCCGCACTCGCCGCCTTTGACGCTGCCAAGTCTGCTGCAGCTACCCGTCCAACGGTACCAAGACCGGCGAGCTTACCTACAGCCCCACCGGCAATAGCCACGTTGCCGACGTTCTCCAGGATCGTAGGCAGTAGACCGCCACGCTCTACCTGCTCGGATAGCGAAGACGGCCTGTACTGCTCACCGCCAAGTAATGTACCCCACTGATCTCGCAGTGGGTCTGTCAGTCCGTGACCCTTGCCTAGCGTGGCCAGGTCAATTGCCGAGATACCTGTTCCGACGAACGACGACGTGAAATCGTGAGCAAAGCTGTTAAGTGGCTTGAAGTTACCACGGGCCGTGTTCAGTGGAAGGGTATACGCTAGTGCTCCGACGCCCTTACCAAGACCGGTAATAGCCTTGCCGATACCAACGTCTGGTAGGTCGATGTTAAAGAGCTTACCCTTGCCCTTGTCAGCCTTCTTGTTCTTTGCTGCCGCACTCTTAGCGCGACCTAACGGGCCTGGCACGCCAGTTACCTATTTCCGGCTAAGATGTCACCGATGTATGCAGAGAGCCCCATATTGTCAGTCGCCAAGACCTTAAGTAGTTGTGGGTTGCCAGCATACATGGCATAAGCCTCCTCTGGCAAAAGTGCACGTTGCTTATTCGAGTCTTGTGGGGCGTAGTTGCCAGAAAGGTAGCTCAGTGCCACCTTGTACGCCGGAGTCTGCCTTACGGCATCCATCTGTCCATATGTCATTCCGGTGTCTCTGTCGATCTGACCGGACGATGAGTTTGTACCCTGCTTGAGTTGGGCGTCGTAGTCCTTTAGGCGCATAGCCTTCTGCTCGTCTAGCTCCCTGAGATACAACGCTTGCTCGGCGTCTACTAGGTCGCGCTCGCGCTGGAACGACTGACTAGCCTGCCTGTCAGCACCCTGCAAGTAGTAGTTGCTTAGCTGGCTGTCGATGCCGGACATGGCGTCGAGCCTAGCGTTCTGCAACGCGCCACGTTGGCGGTTTGCGTCTGCCTGCATGGCCATTTGCAGCAGTGGTACGTCAGCCTGCCTCGCTGCCAAGTCGCCCTGCATAGCCGCCTGTAGTGGCGCTAGTTGATCTCCTGCACCCATGAAGCTTGAGAGCCCCGACGCCTGCTGGGCGGCGTCCAGGCTAGCCACGCCCTGCCCTACGTTGGCGTCGCCCCTACTGTAGATATCAGTAACCTGCCCTGGGAGCATGGACAGCCCCTGTCCTGCGGCCGCCTCACGCTGAGCGATGTCGCCTAGTGCCAGCTCGAACTGCTTTGTGACACCAGACCTGCTCGACTCAAGGGCGTTCCTGAAGGCGGCATCGTAGTCCATCGGAGCAACCGCCTGTTGGCCAACAGCCTCGGACAAGCTCCCACTGCTCTGGGTAGCGGGTCCAAAGGTCGGCGTGATTGACGGTGCCGGCTTCGGCTTCGGTGCCGTAAGTGGGCGCGAGAGGTTCCACCTGCCCTTAGGCAAGCTCTCAGACAAGCTCATTGCTTGTCCAGGTGCGCTAGTCAGATCGGCCGTATCCTTTGGGGTAGGCCGCCACACCTGACCTAGAGACGTAGGCGTAGTGGTCTTAGGCTTAGGCGCACCAGGGCGCACATAGGTTGGCATTAGAGCACCATACCAGTCGCCGCTAGGATGCCCTGACGGCGCAGGTTAGCCAGTTGACGATTAAGCTGCTGCTGGATATCGCCAAACTGATTGGCGGTGTCTTCCTTCGCCTGGTCCGCCTCCACACCTGCCGACCCGCCGTAGAAGGTGCCACGCGCCGCGTTAGAATTGACAATTCCGGGTAGTTGCCTAGTTGAGTAGTTCCGAAGTAGGCGTGATTGGGCGAGCCCGGCATCCGTTCCAGCGTCACTACGCGACAAGCCAATGTTTGCGAACGTGCCTGGCACGTTACTAATTTGGGAGTTGTACATGTCAGAGATAGCGCCCATACCCTACTCCCACCAATCGTCTACGATTACAGGGTGCCCGTCGTTTCGGGCAACACCAAGAAGTTCCGACGTCATTCTGCTAATGATACCACTGAACTCGTCAGCGTAGGCGCGCGACATGTCGACGTTCCCGTCGTCCATGTACGCACGGTACAGGGCTCCAGCCACCAAGGCGTGGTGGAACTGACTAGGGAACGCAGGGACGTCCGAACCAGCCGCCAAGTCAGCCGGTGGGGCGACGTAATCAAGCTCGATCACGGTACTGGTGGTTGGTAGAGGGAATACTTGGATCGTTGAGCCAAACAGCCTGTAGAACGATGCTACCCCCGAGTCGGTACCGTCAGGGTCTAACGACAAGTGCGTAGTGTTGCCGTCGAGCCTCGACATGACGACCTTGTCGGTGGTGTTGCGGACAGCGGTCACTCTAGTAGCACCGGTGGGAAGGGCTACTGACCGCGCAAGGGCGTTGACTGTCACAGCGGTAGTGCTCGTAACCTGCTTGAATGGCCAGAACGGCGAAGCGAGGAGGACGTCCGCATAGGCTGCGTTCAAGTACGACGTCCACGACGCATTAACTACGACTTCTTGGTTAGGGTCACGAAACCGGAGTCGGCAAAGCCCCTGTAGTGCTGTAAGGTCCACAGTTACATTATACCCTCTAGTATGACAGGTGCCCTGACCTCGGCCATACCCTGATGACCTCTATACTAGGTGCTTCGTTGGCAGCGTTCCCGGCAGTCGACACAACCCTAACGTCCAACGCCTCGCTAGCTGCGGTGAATTGGCCGCTTACCTTCTGGATGCCGGCTGCCGCCATGACTATGGTCCGAGTCACGCCTGCGACGGTAATGGCGATCGTTGCACTCGTGTCGTACGCCTTGCACACGACCTCGACCTCACGAATCTCAAGCCTGCGGCCGTCCGACGTACGCAACGGAGCCGTCTTGACTGAGAATGTGTTTGTTCGAGACGACGAAGCGTCGGTGTTTAGTTGTGACAATGCGAAGCTGGTGCCACCGCCGACTGGACCCCAGATGTTACCATTGAGGCGGTCCACGTTATGGAAGTACCCTGCCATTTGTGTCTGCTTGAACCATGCTCCGGTTGGCCAGTGTCGCACGTACCCCCTAGGGGCGAACAAGAAGTTACCCGCGTAGTTGGTGTCTCCGACCGAGACGGCATCTCCGACACCGCCAAAGTCTGCGATACTCTCGCTTATGTCGACAAGAGTTTCTCCGCCGGTCAGGTAGACATGACCGTCTGCCGCTATGAGTGTCATGCCGTCAGGAGTGACGCCGGGAATCTGGTACCCTGTGCCAGAGCACGTAACGCCGCGGGCAAGCTCGTACACCGTCGGTGCCTCGATGTCGCCGTGGATGGCAACGAACGGCGCACCCTCCTTCACTACCACTAACGCACTAGGCGGCTGCGGTACTAGCGAGAACACCTTAGGCATAAGTTGTGACCGCTCGACAAACAAGAAGTTGTCTGCCGTGAACGTAAGCGTCCCTGGGTTGCTCCACACGATAGCGCCGTCGTTACCAGCCCCTGCGATAATCCGGGCTTGGTGAGCAGCTAACGGTCCTTGGATATACGTCAAGCCACTGGCTGAGCTTGTTACCTCGATCGCCTTCTGTGCCGA
>CAYGDG010000014.1:0-23698 GCA_964348725.1 uncultured Candidatus Saccharibacteria bacterium | reverse complement strand
GGATAAGGATTCGCGTGGGGGCGGATGGGGAGGTGGTGGTGACGAAGCCTGTGCGGGTGTCGATGCTTTATGTGAAGATGCTTGTGGAGAGGCGGAGAGATTGGATTTTGGAAAAAGTGGCGGAGATGCAAAAAAAGCCAAAGAAATTGTTGGCGCATTTTTCGGTGAAAGAATTTAAGGAGAATAAGGAGCGTGCGCGTGTACTAGTACATGAGAAGCTCCTTGTTTTGAATAAAATGTATGGCTATGATGTGGGGCGGGTGAGTATCCGCAATCAAAAGACAAGGTGGGGAAGTTGCTCCGGGAAAAAGAATTTGAGTTTCAATTACAAAATCGTCTTTTTGCCCGATGTGCTTCAAGAATATCTGATCGTGCACGAACTTTGCCATCTAAGAGAAATGAATCATTCCAAAAAGTTTTGGGACCTCGTGGCTCTCCAAATACCCGATCATAAAACCCACCGCTCTCAACTCAAATTATATTAAAGATATTTACATCCTTACATACTGGAGTTTGTCAGGATGTACCAAAAACATGTTTAAGAAAAAATTTAAATTTAAAGCGAAGGTTTGGATTTGGCCGGGGGAGGCAGGCTGGCATTTTGTGAATTTGGATAAAAATTTATACAAAGAAATACGATCTGTATATACAAAAGGCTTTGTGAAAGTAAAAGCTACGTGCGGAAAAAGTGAGTGGAACACTTCACTTTTTCCGCATACTAAAGACGGTGCGTATCTTCTTTGTCTCAAAAAATCTATACGAAAAGACGAAGGAATTTTTGCGGGTGATACAATACAAATCAGCTTACAAATTTTATAGTATACTAAGATTGAAAGTAGTAAGGACTGTCCTTGCTTGAACTTGCTTAAACCAAAACTTCTAAATATGGTAATATAATTCTACATATGACGACTGAACGAAAGGGAGAACTATTCACTATCGCTGGAGGTGTGCTCTGGGCATTTTTTCCGATTATCACTATTTTATCACTTAAAATTATCCCGAGGGATAATCTAAATTTTAATAGAAAAACTAATATGCTAAAATAGGTGAATGGATCCCGTTAGAGATCATTTATGTTTTATTACACATACATATTGCAAAGCAAGAAAGATGGTAAATTATATACCGGGTATACGGCAGACCTACGGAAGCGCCTAAATCAACACAATAAAGGACTTTCTACTTACACAAAAGGTAGAGGTCCATTTGATTTGATATACTACGAAGCATGTTTATCAGAAGACAAAGCACGGTCGAGAGAAACTTATTTAAAATCTGGCATGGGTAAGCGTTATCTAAAAAATAGATTAGGCGCTTCCTATCTCTAACGGGATGGATATTTTTGCACACACATTATGGGCCAATGCTGCAGCAAAGGAAGCGAATGAAGCTGCTGCAAAGAAAGGGAAGAAATTTCACATCAGCCCCGGCTGGGCAGCTTTTTGGGGAGTGTTCCCGGATTTTTTTGCTTTCGGCTTACCTATGCTCATTTCCGCCCCCGTCCTATTTAGGGAAGGATTTCATTTTGGCCCACATTCGCATTCCGATCTAGCCGCTAATCTGTACCAATACAGCCACAGCCTCGTGATCTGGGCGGCGGTATTCCTCATCGTCTGGGCTATTTACCGCCGTCCGCGCTGGGAACTGCTCGGCTGGGCCTTGCATATCCTCATAGATATTCCTTCCCACGGCGCATCGTTTTACCCCACGCCATTTCTTTTCCCAATTTCGGATTATCGTTTCCTCCACGGCGTGTCTTGGGCGAATCCGATCTATATGATGATAAATTATTCGGCGCTGTCTGCTGTGTATCTGTACTATTTGTTGCGCAAGAAAAAAGCGAAAGTCATGACCACTTAATATGTATATAAGAGTCAAAGTCACTGCCTCAGCGAGGAAAGAAGAGCTCAAACAGACCAGCTCAGACCACTTTGAAATAAAAGTGAAAGAACCAGCCGAGCGTAATTTGGCGAATACTCGCGTCATTGAACTCCTCTCCATTCATTTCGGCCTTCCAAAAGGTAAAATTCGCATCATAAACGGGCATCAGCATACCACCAAACTTTTGGTGGTGGAGATGTTATAACTAAGATATGAACAAACAAACTCTCCTTGTACTCATCGTCGGTATTATTCTCGCGGTCGGAGTGGGCTTTGTCCTTATGCCGAAGAAAAAAGAAATCGTGGAAGTGCCTCTTATTTCAAATTTTGAAGAATGCGCGGCGGCGGGGTATTCG
Source organism: uncultured Candidatus Saccharibacteria bacterium (assembly GCA_964348725.1). Classification (GTDB taxonomy): domain Bacteria; phylum Patescibacteriota; class Minisyncoccia; order Phycocordibacterales; family UBA9973; genus UBA9973. The sequence continues at coordinate 21,458 of CAYGDG010000014.1, read as the reverse complement.
ATCATGGAAAGTTATCCCATGCAGTGCCGCACGGCGAGCGGGGAACTTTTTGTGCAGATAGAGCCTGCCGGTATTGGCCCGGGCGAGGAAAAGCTGGTCATGGTAAAGTCTTTTGAAGCAACCACAGTTAATTTTGATATTGATACCAGCATAAGATAATTGCCGCCTTGCGTAAACCTGGGTTCGGAGTACAATTAGGTTAAACCAAAACCTAAGTCCTATGTTCGACAAAAAAATAGTTACCCAGGAACATCATCGGAGACCAAGGTCTCTCGATGGCACTGACAGCCCCAGCAATATTTCCTTCGTCCAGCTCACGCCGCACCAGCATTGGCATACCCTTTTCGGCAACATGAACGCATTTCAGATATGCGATACCATCAATTCGTTCTACAAGCCGGATAGCGTCACTGTCGTATGCAAATTCATAAATGGCAGCGAAGTGAAAAAGAAGGGTGCACATGAATCGAAGAAAGATTCCAAGCGGACTAAAGCCTGGAGAGCGCTCTTCAAAGGCATGAGCTTTGAAGAAACTATAAAGTATATAAATAATGTATGGTTGGATCCGGCGTATCACTTATACGTCCAATGATCTGCCACATTGTGCTAAATCTAAAAGAAATCCCTGAATTTCGGTTCGGGGATTTTTATTTGGTTGATGATATAATAAAAAAATATTGAAGAGCACTAAGAAAAAAACATTTACGGAAAAAGTACTGGCTGTGGTATGCAAAATTCCGCGCGGCAAAGTCCTGACGTACAAGCAGGTGGCAGAAAAAGCGGGCAGTCCGAATGCTTCGCGCGCGGTGGGGAGCATTTTGAAGCAGAATTATAATGAAAAAATTCCGTGCCATCGGGTGATCCGCTCGGATGGACTGACGGGTGAATACAATCGCGGACGGAATGAGAAAATCAGGAAGCTCCGCGCTGAAGGCGCCATACAAGCATAAGTGATATACTATAGATATGAAAAGAAATAATAAAATTCTCGCACTCGTCTTTGTTTTTCTCCTTGTTCTTGCCGTGAGCGTAGCCGCATATTTTTATAATAATCCGAAATCGGTGGAATATATTCCGCCAGCGCCGCATGCGGACCTCATACGCATATTTTCTCCTTTGCCGAATGCCGAGATACAGAGCCCGCTCGTCATTCGCGGGGAAGCTCGCGGCAATTGGTATTTTGAAGCTTCATTCCCCGTAAAATTATATGACGCGAATGGCAAAGATGTGCCGCTCACTCCGGGATACATCATGGCGAACGGTGAATGGATGACGACGGAATTCGTGCCATTTGAAGCGAGCTTGAAATTTACCAAGCCGGCCACAGCGACGGGAACTTTAGTGCTCATGAAAGACAATCCTTCCGGCTTGCCGGAACACGATGCACAGATAGAAATTCCTGTACGCTTCATACGTCCGGCAGTATCCACGCCGACACCTGCGCTAAAACCATGCGTCATCGGCGGTTGTAGCGGACAGATATGCGCTGATGAATCCATGGCTTCCACGTGCGAATACCGCGCCGAATATGGCTGTTATAAGAATGCCGAATGCAAGCGCCAGGCAAACGGAAAGTGCGGCTGGACGCAGACTGTCGCTTTGAATACCTGCATTGCAACTGCAAATTCTTCCGGTGTGCAGACGATATATTAGAGCGTGCCTGAATTTAATCAAAAAGAAATACGGCTCATGCAAAAAGCGAACACTCCGGCCAAAGTGCAGGACTTGCTGAATGCGCTCACATTTAATTTTGAAAAGCCTGCCCGCCGTGGCGGGACGGGAGAAACAAAAAAATCCCCGCTTCGCGTCCTGCGTACTGGTAGTGCTCACTGCCTGGAAGGCGCTGTGCTCGGCGCGTATATTTTATCGATTCATGGGCACAAGCCGCTTATCATGCATTTGAAGACAACGAAGAAAGATTTTGATCATGTCATCGCACCATTTAAAATAAACGGATACTGGGGCGCACTGTCAAAGACCGCGCATGCCGTGCTCCGCTATCGCGAGCCGGTGTACAAGAATATCCGCGAGCTGGCGATGTCATATTTCCACGAATATTTTTTGGACACAGGCGAAAAAACTTTGCGTTCATATTCTGTTCCTCTCAATTTAAATCTTTTTGAAAAAGGCTGGGAGACGGAAATGCGCGACCTCTGGGGCATAGATGAAGAATTGGACAAGATACGGCATTTTGATATCGCGCCGAAGATCACGTGGAAAAAATTACGACTGGCGGACCCGATTGAAGTAAAGGCAGGGAAGCTGGTATAATTGCTTGATGCAAAAATTTCTGGAAAATCCCTGGACCATGCCTGCCGAAGAGGTCTTGCAAATGCTTTCCACATCGCATGGTGGCTTATCCGAAGACGAAGCCGAGCGCCGGCTCGTGGCATACGGCAGAAATACATTTCATAAGAGTGACAAAAAAAGCGCATTGTCTATTTTCTTAAAGCAGCTTGCCAGCCCGCTTATTTTCATATTGGTCGGCGCCGCCATCGTCACGGCTGTGCTCGGCGAATGGGCTGAGGTCATCATCATATCGCTTGCGGTGGCGGTAAATGCCGGGCTTGGCTTTTCGCGCGAGTACCATGCAGAAAATACGCTGGAAAAACTCGGCACCTTTATCAAGGATCGATCGCGCGTCATCCGCGGCGGGCGCGAGGAAGAAATAGATTCGGAAATGGTGGTGCCGGGCGATGTGTTGCGTCTCTCATATGGCTCTCGCGTGCCGGCTGATGCCCGAGTATTGCATGTAAATAATATGTCCGTGGATGAAGCGGTGCTGACCGGCGAATCCGTGCCGGTGGAAAAATCGGACGCTGTGTCTTCTTTTTCCGCCGTGGTTGCAGACAGAAAAGGCATGGTGCATGCCGGCACATTAGTGACGGATGGGTTCGCTACCGTGGCGGTGGTGGCTACCGGCGACGCCACGGAAATAGGAAAAATAGCGGGCATGGTTTCCGGCACGCATCGCGCAAAGACGCCAATACAAAAAGGACTTTCAAAACTGGCGTGGATAATATTCGGTATAGTCATCGTCATCGTGGTGGGAATCTTCGTTCTCGGCCTGGTACGCGGTGAATCATTTTTTGATATGCTGGTGCTGTCGGTGGCGGTGTCCGTGGGCGCTGTGCCCGAAGCATTACCTATCGTGCTGACGGTCATCCTGGCTATCGGCGCGGAACGCATCGCAAAAAAGCGCGGCATCGCTCGCACGCTCATGGCGGCGGAGACGCTCGGCTCCACCACGCTCATCATGACGGATAAGACCGGCACATTGACCGAGGCGAATATGAAGCTCGTCGGCGTGTATTCGGCGGCAGCGCTTCTGGAGAGAGATGAGCCTGAACAATCCGCGGCAAGCACGCGCGAACTTCTGGAACTTGCCCTGACGAATATAGATGTGCTGGTGGAAAATCCGGAAGATGAAATTTCCGCCTGGACTTTTAAAGGCAAACCGTTTGAAGTGAATATCGCCAAAGCCGCAAAGGAAGCGGGCTTGGATGTATCCAAGTTTCAAACAGGAGGAATGTCCGCCATACACATACCGTTCAGCTCCACGCATAAATTTTCCGTATCAAATATGCGGGATGCCGCCGTAGTCATGGGAGCGCCTGACATCCTTTTGTCTCGCGCGAAAATAAGCAAAAATGATTTTGAAAAAATTGAATTATGGATAGCGAAAGCGAGTGAAGGCGGCATGCGGCTCATCGCGCTCGGCACCATGGCCTCCGTGCCGGGGGAGATAGCGGAGGTGACAGACATAGAATTCGCGGGCATTCTCGCATTCCGCGATCCGATCAGGAAAGAAGTGCCGCAGGCGATACAGAAAATAGAATCGCTCGGCGTGCGCATTATTATGATGACCGGCGACCTGAAAGGCACTGCCATGTCCGTGGCGCGGGAGATTGGCTGGAATGTATCTGAAGAGCATGTGCTTTCCGGGGCTGATCTGCATACGATGACGGACGAAGCTTTACTCGCGGCAATTCCTTCCATGAAAATATTCGCCCGCGTGACGCCGGAAGATAAATTGCGCATCGGCCTCCTGTACCGCCAGCTCGGCGAGGTGGTGGCGATGACCGGAGACGGTGTAAATGACGCGCCGTCGCTGAAAGCCATGGATATCGGCGTGGCGCTCGGCTCTGGCAGTGATGTGGCTAAGAGCGCGGCGGACCTGGTACTCCTTGATGATAATTTTCAGACTATCAGCGCATCAATTCAGGAAGGCAGAAAAATACTCGCGAATATCAGAAAAGCTTTTGTGTATCTCATGTCCAATTCGCTTGATGAAGTATTTGTCATCGGCGGGAGTTTGCTCGTGGGCATCGCATTACCTATCTCCGCGCTCCAAATAATCTGGGTGAATCTGTTTACCGGTAGCTTGCCTGCTCTTGCTTTTGCGTATGATGAAGACTTGGATCATGAAATGTCCAAAAGGCGCTCGCTCAAATCAATTTTCACGCCGCAGGTAAATGTACTTACTTTCGGCATTGGCATAGCCAGTTCACTTTTGCTTTTCTTGTTATTCTTTTTTCTTATCCGCGCCGGCGTAGAGCTGTCCTTGGCGCGCTCAATATTTTTTGTCTGCTTTGCTTCATACATACTCGCCATCGCATTTTCTTTCCGAAGTTTGCATAAGCCGATATATTCGTATTCCATATTTTCTAACAAGCGCCTGAATCAAAGCGTACTGCTTGCAGTCGTGATCCTCATCGCCACGATGACTATTCCTGCCTTGCGAGAATTTTTTGATCTTGCGCCTTTGCCGCTCGTCTGGCTCTGGTTCGTCGCCGGCTGGCTGATACTGAATATTCTTCTCGTTGAAATTGCAAAGTATTTCTTTCGTTTCAAACGCACCCTATAAATCTATATCAGAGCCCTCTTTTATCAGGATTGTTTTTGGTGTATACTATCCGAATGATATACATATTTATTGTGGGCAGGATATTACTGGGCGGGTATTTTCTTATGAATGCGTATAATCACTTCAAGAACCATGCGGCGCTTGAAGGCTATGCGAAAAGCAAAGGCGTGCCGATGCCGGCGACAGCTGTGCTCTTTACCGGCGTGCTTCTCCTCATCGGCGGCGCGGGCATCGTACTCGGCATGTTCATCAAGCTGGCGCTCTTGTGTCTTGCGGTAGTCCTCATCGGCGTTACTTTCAAAATGCATGCTTATTGGAAGATAACCGATCCGATGCAAAAAATGGGGGAGGAAATAAATTTTAAAAAGAATCTCGCTCTCCTCGGCGCCGTGCTGATGCTCTACGCCGTGCCGTTCTCCGTGTGGTCGCTGACTTCTCTATTTTAATATGTTGCGCACTGCTGAATTCGTAAGCCCAAAACATCCCGACAAGATATGCGATTTTATCGCGGACAGTATTTTGGACGCGTACCTCGCCGGGGACACGAATGCCCGCGTGGCTGTGGAAGTTAGATAATTAGGGACCGGAAATTCCCGTGGGCGGCGGCTCATTTTCCGGCAAGGATTATACGAAGGTAGACCGATGGCAGACGGAACAGAAAAAGAAATAACCGGCTGGGATAGGTAAACTCATGGTAAGATAAGACAATAGGTAGAATATTTTATGTACGGTTTTCTTATCAGTAATTAAAAATAATGTATATGGAAAATGTAAAAAATGTGAATCTTGTGTACGGTGTTGTAGGTCTTATTCTTGGTTTAGCTATTGCCGGTGTCTCGTGCTGGAATAATCATCACAGAGATATGGGAATGAGGCACAAAATGCCTGACGGTTCTATGATGAATAATAAAAAAATAGATATGCATTCCACAATGGGCGGCATGATGGCGGGACTGGAAGGAAAAACAGGGGATGCTTTTGATAAAGAGTTTCTTTCTGAAATGATAGTCCATCATGAGGGTGCAGTGGAAATGGCGCAAGCCGTCCTCGCGACTTCCAAGCGTCCGGAACTCCTCCAGCTCGCGAATGACATCATCTCTGCTCAAACAAAAGAAATCGGAATGATGCAGGAATGGCAGAAACAGTGGTTTAAGTAATTCAAACGAACAAAAGCACCAATACAAGAACCGTTCTTGATTGCCTTTCTTGCTTGCCTTGGAATCATCCTAATCCGGCGGGTGATTCCAAGCTGTTGGGATATTACGAAATAATTGACTATTTAAAAAATATATGATATATTCCCCCATATAGTTTTTTGACATTTCTTGCTGTTCTCATTAATTGGATTATTTTTGCTTCTGATGGTGGCAGGAATAATCCAATTAATTACATAACCCTTTAAAAATTAAAAATCATGGGCATAGGACTAGCATTACCAAACCACGAATTGATTTCCCAAATCCGATCTCGTCATCCCAAAGGAATATATTCGACCCGTGTTTTTAAAAGAAAAATGAAACCCGGAAAAATTTTCTTTTGTGTTAATGATGGAGAAGGTGGAGTAGGGACTATTGATGGGCCGCATACCTTCAAACGTTTCAAAAATCCCATTGGCAGACCTTCTAAAAAAGAAAAGCAACGACTTTTTGAAACAGAAGAAAAGCATTATATGAGGGGTCGCATAGAAGATTATGTGAGTGACCTTTTCAACGGTGCAAAGGCTTGTTTCGAAGAAAAAAAGCATGCTGAGGCATATCATTCGGAACTGCTAAACTTTGAGGAGAGGAAGTTGTTGCGACAGGCATACTAGATTTTTAAAGATTTTCAAACAAAAAGAGAGCTTATAGCTCTCTTTTTTCTTATTTTCCTTCCTCTTTCTTGCTATGTCCGTGCGCATCCACTTCATACGAAGTATTCTGCTGTTCAAAGAAATTTACGAGTTCAAAGACATCAGTGGCTGTAGACATCCATTTTGCCGGATTGGTGACGCCGAAGTGGGGTTCAAGGCCGAGCTCTTCCAAGCGGCGGTCGGCGACATACTGCACATACTGGTTCACATAGTCGGCGTTGAGGCCCAGGATGCCCTTCGGGAAGAGGTCCTTGTTGTAGGCGACTTCCAAGCTCACGCCTTCTATGACGATGTCGCGGATTTCTTTACCGAATTCGGCAGTGAGGATTTCCGGATTTTCTTCAAGGACAGTGTGGATGAGGTTGATGCCGAATTTTAAGTGCAAGGATTCATCGCGGAGCACCCAGTTTATCATTGAGCCTAAATTGCGAAGCTGGTTCCTCTGGCGGAAGGAAAGGGCGACCATAAAGCCGGAGTAGAACCAGACGCCTTCCATCACGATGTTCGTGGCGACGAGATTCCTCAGGAAGTCTTTCTTACCTTCGGCGCTTTCTATATCAATGGTGTCTTCGGTCATGCGCTTCAAGTACTTCTTGATGAAGTCTTCTTTCTTTACCATAGAGTCGGTGTTCAGGTGCACATTGTATACTTTCTCGCGATCAAGCGGGAAAGTTTCAAGTACATATTCAAATGATACGCAGTGGTTCGCTTCTTCAAACATCTGCTTCGCGAGGTATAGGTGGCATTCAGGGGATTTCAAGTATGGGTACACGCCGAGCGCCAGGGAGCGATTTACGATGAGCTCACCCGGATTGAAGAAGGCCATCATGAATTCTACGGCATGGCGTTCGTCTTCGGTCATGGCTTTCCAGTCCACAAGGTCTTCGCCGAGGGGAATTTCGTGCGGGAACCAGCTGTTTCTGACTGCCTGCATGTACAAGTCATACGCCCACTTGTATTTCATCGGGTGCAGGTTCATGTCTTCCGGGGATGCTTTTCCTAATATCATATATTTCTAGTTTTCCCAGATGTCGGACATCTGGCTATTAATTAATAAATTACTGGCAGGATTCGCAGGTGAACTTTTCCTGCGGGTCTACGAGGCAGGCATGCGAGGCTTCATCTACTTCTTTATTTGACTGTCCGGCTACTGCGGCGACGGTGGTTTCTTTCGGCAGTGGTGCGGCGGTGAATTCTTCTTTTACGATTTCTGTGAATTCATTATTTATTGCAGCGGCAGACATAGCAACGGCAATGGGAGCGGCAACAGGAACGCTTTGCGCGGATTTGTCTTTGAGCGCAGCAAATCCTCGGCGGCCCATGGTCTCGGCTTTGTTCACTTTGGTGGTGGACTGCTCGGCGCTGTGGCGTGGCTTCATGTGGAGGTAATAAGTGGTCTTCAGCCCCTTGTCCCAGGCGGCGGTGTAGATATTCATGATCTCATCTATATCGCGGACATCCAAATACATATTGCGGGAAATTCCCATGTCTACCCATTTCTGCGCGCGGGCGGCGACTTCTATGTATGCGTAGGCGGTGACATCAAAGGAAGTCTTGTAGATAGCTTTGATGTGGTCGGGAATTTCGGGAATATTGGAAAGATCGCCGTGGTGTTCCAAGATAGTCTCGCGGGTCTTTTCCCACAGATTTTCTTTTTTCAAAGCGGCGACCATATTCGGATTCACTTCCAGATATTTTCCGGAAATTTTATTGCGGGAGAACATCTGCGCGAAGCGGGGGTCAATTCCTGGAGATGTTCCAGCTACTAGCCCGATATTCGCATTCGGCGCGATGGCGAGGAGGGTGGCATTGCGCATGCCTTTTTTTACCTTGCCGCGGAGGGTATCCCAATCCAGCGCCGGTATGCCGGAAGCGGATGCGCTCTTTACAGAGAGCTCGCGTCCGCGCTCGGCTTCCAATTTCAAAATGGTATCTATCGGCACATTACCCTTTGACCATTCCGAGCCTTTGAAGTGCGTGTATGAGCCGCGCTCTTCAGCGAGGGTGGCGCTTTCTTCTATCGCCATGTACGAAATGAATTCAAACACTTTGTCGGCGAAATCATACGCGTCATTGTCTTCATATGACCAGCCGAGTTGTTCTATGGCATCCGAAAATCCCATCAGTCCGAGGCCGACGGCGCGATTTTCTCCGTCCGCCTTGCGCGCTTCAGGAATCGGGAGTGCATTTATATCCACGAGGTTGTCCAGCTGGCGGATGGCGAGCTTGGTGGATTCTTCAAGGCGATGCCAATCTACCTGATTATTCACGATATGACGAGCGATGTTTATAGATACCAAATTACACACGGCGACGTTGTCGCGGTCGGTCGGCAACGTGACTTCGGTGCAGAGGTTTGAACAGTGGATCGTGCCAGTGTTGTTGTTCAGTGCACGCACATTGATCGTGTCTTTCCAGGTAAGCCATGGGTGTGAAGTGGTTTCCAAAGACACGAGAATATTCTTGTATTGCTGGCGGGCAGGGAGCGATGTCCACATCTTCATCTTGCCGGCTTTGGCGAGTTCTACGTATTCATTATAGCGCTTGGAAAAAGCCTCGCCGTAGAGTTCGTTGAGGTCAGGCACTTCCTTTGGGTCAAACAAAAACCAATCAGCGCCTTCCATGACGCGCTTCATAAATTCGTCGGAAATATACACGGCAGTGTTTGCAGTGCGGGCGCGGCGGTAGTCGTCACCATTATTTTGCTTCAAATCCAGGAAGTCGGGGAAATTTAAGTGCCAGTTTTCCATGTAGAAGCACAGTGCGCCTTTCTTTTTTCCTCCGCGCTGTACGGCGCGAACGGCGGAGTCAATGATATGCATAAAAGGAATCGGTCCGGAAGAAATGGTGTTGTTTGATTTCAAGAGTGAACCTTCGGCGCGCAATTTAGTAACAGAAAGTCCGATGCCGCCGGTTGCTTTAGAGAGGAGGAGAACATCAGAGACGGTCTTACCGATGTGTTCCATGTCATCATGGATTTCCATCAGGAAGCAATTTGAAAGTTTTGGATTTGGAGTACCGGCACCGATGTTTGAAGAACCAGCGGAAAGATATTCCAGCTTGGACATTTTTTCATAAAACTTTTGCGCCCATTCTGTCGGATTTGATTCATTCAAAGACATACCCATCGCCACGCGCATCCAGAAATATTGCGGCGTCTCTATCGGGGACTGCTGTTCATCTTTCATGAGGTAGCGGTTCAGCATGGTGGAGAGGCCGGAATATTTGTACAGGTCGTCGCGATCCGGGCGGAGAGAATTTGCGAGGGCGTCTAGATCAAAGAGCGTGCCCATTCTCGTATCAAGTAATTTTTTTTCTACAGCTGAGAGGATATATTCCTTGAAATGCGTATTGTGCATTTTGGAAAATTCTTCAACAGATACGGGCTTCGTCTCCAAATCCGGATCATAATCACCCATCACTTTCTTATAGATGACTTTCAGGAGCAGGCGAGTGGCGATGGTATCAAATTCCGGGTCATTTTGCGTATTTTGCAATGCCGCATTGATGGTGGCGAGGTCTAATTCTTCGGTGGTGATGCCGTCGTAGAGGGTGAGATGCGTCTCAGTGGCGATCTGGATGACTTTGCTGATGGGGTCGGTAATTCCATAGCACGCGCGCTCTATAGATTTATTGATCCTATCGGCATTGAATGATGCCTTCGTGCCGTCTCTTTTTGTGATGGTTAGTGTCATGTTATTTTTGGGCTTTTTATTGCTGATACATTGATAAAATTTTGCCTCTTTTCCCTTTTTTAAACTCGCTCGGAGATTCATTATACCTTCTTCAGAGAGAGACTTGCCTGTGGATATCTATAAAAATTATATCATGAAAAGGCAATCACTGCCCGTCAATAGTTTTTGATTTTTTTCCTAAATAAAGCTTTAGAAATTTGCTATAATAGCGGAGTGAAAAGTAAAAATTTTAGAAAGCAAAAAATCAAAAAAATTATGATTTTCGGCACGTTTGACGGCCTGCACAAGGGGCATGAAAACCTCTTCCGCCAAGCCAAGCGGCTGGCAAAGGGTGCTTTTCTCGTCGCCTCCGTGGCGCGTGATACAAATGTGAAAAAAATCAAAAAAATCAGCCCTGTGTTCTCCGAAAAAGAGCGCCTCACCCTTCTCAAAAACTACCCGCTGATAGACAAAGCCATCCTCGGCGGCCTCGCAAACCATATTCCTCACATCATCCGCGAAAAGCCGGACATCATCGCCCTCGGCTATGACCAAAAGGCGTATATCAAAGGCTTAAAAAAAGAATTGAAAGAAAAAGGATTGGACGTAGAGATAAAAAGGCTGAAGCCGTACAAGGCGCACATCTATAAAAATCATATTTTGAAGCAGAAAAAATAAATGCTAGTATTTTATTATGAAAGAAAATTCACATGAAAAGAAAACAATCATAGATCCGAGAACGGGGGAACCTGTCACCATGCACGCAATAAGACAGATAGTTTCTGTGTATGAGAAATTTGACGCCCATGAACTCATGAAAATCAATGCCGAAGCGCTCCAGGATCTTTTAGTTCAAGAAGGATATGAGCCGAAGAACTGCAAAGATTTTGTGGATCTTCAGATGCGCTTAAGAGACGAAGAAATTATAAAAAAAACTAAAAACAAAGCATCCCTCAATTAATTTTTTTATTTTATATCCCGCAATTTCAGGCACAAGACTAGCGAGAATCGTTCTCGCTAGTCTTGACAAGTCTTCAGAATTTGCTATTCTGAAGATTCAAGTTATGAATATAAGTTTTATATCAAAAGGTAAGAAGTCCAAGAAATCCCCATTCGAGGGCGCTTTTGCTTCTTAACTAGATAAAACTTTTCAAAGTCATCTACAAGCAAAGCTCCCTCGCGGGGGTTTTTGTTTTGTAGTTTGACTCTTGCGCAGAATTTTCCGCCCAAAAGCCAGATTGTCAAACATGGTGTTTCGGCAAGGACTGGGTTCTTTAACAATTAAATAATAAAAAATGAAAACAAAAAGTAAACAAAAGAAAAAAAGCAAAAGGTCTGCCGAAGAAATAGCGGCCGACAAACGCAAAACTCACATAGCGAGCTTGGTCCATAAGCGCTACGGTAACCCTAATTTTAATATTAGGAACCATGTACCTGATATTACAAAAAAGGAGATTAAATTCTTTTTGGAGCAGTATAGTCAACTCCTTAGGGATTATCATTCGGAATAGAGTTCTAATGCGCGAGGTTTTTATCTAAATTTCCCATGTGTTATACTCAAAAAGAATCAAATCTTTATATCATGGCAAACATAAAACGCCTGAGGCGTAAAAACGAAAAGAAAAAACCACCAATCAAGTTGAAATTTATTTGGAGACTTGAAGAACCGACGGAAGCAGAACTGCGAAAATTCTATGACCAATACATAGAAAAAGAACTTGCAGAAGGCCCGTATTGATTAATGTTAAATGATTTTTAATAAAAACCCTGCACACCCGCAGGGTTTTTTTATATACGTATATATTGACAAAATAGGAAAAAGTGTCTATTATAAATTACAAATAAAACCTTACATCATTTCAAACAAAAAACACATTATGGAAAAACACGAGATCCTGGAGCTTATCCGGAAAAAAGGCAAAAAAATGACTCAAGATGAATTACTTAAGATTTCCGCGCTCATGATTGATTCTGAAATCACGGAAGCGGCTGTCCGCACAAAGACACTGAATCCGGAGAGAACTCTGGAAGCTATCAAGAATTTTACCCGCAGTCAGGACATGTGGACTGCTGTGGCTGAAAGTATCCAATGGAAAAATCTGAATGCAGAGAGCATGATTGAATTCGGCGTTTCGTGCAGTAAAATTACCTGGCCCGAGGACCACCATCATTATGCGGTGTGGAAAGAAATCATCAAGCGTCTTCCTGCCGATAAGCTCAGTATTGATCAGCTTTTCCAGATTGAAAAGTATTACAGCGTTCCTGCCGAGCTATGGGATAAGGCGTTCGGAAAAGGAAAAATAGAAAGAAAGGAGAAGAAAAAAGAAGTCCCGGCAATGGCGAATTAACCGCTTAAAAAATGCATTAAAAGGCACGACCATATGGTACGGCCTTTTTTATTTTATATCTCGTAGGCGTAAGACGAGGAAGAAACCGACGAGCAGGATGGCGGCGAGGATGAAGAAAAGATATTGGAATGAGGGGATAAATGCGAGGCAGATGATGGCGGCGAGCGGTCCGATGATGAAAGAAAGTGCTGAGGTGTTTCGGTAAAAGCTGATGGCGTCCGCATGCTCTTCATTGACGGCTTTGAAGAAATAACTTTCACTCATGATTTCTATCGTGGCCGCGCCGACGCGCGTGAGGAACAGGATACCCGCCCACACAAAAATCACGGCAGTGGAGATGAGGGGAATGGCGAGGGTGGCGAGCGCGATGAGAGCAAAGCCGAAGAGCAATAATTTTTTCTCGCCTATTTTGTCTGACAGTTTTCCGAGCGGAAAATCCAGCAATACGAATGGCGTGAGCATGATGGTGAAAATAAATCCGATATTGCTCCAGGAAAAAAGCAGATATTCATGCAGATATATCGGCGTGTAGATAATCATCCAGGCAAAAAAGAATTTGAGAATAAAACTCGCGAGGTATATGCGGATGAGGTCCGGGCGGCGCGCGTAGAAGCGCAATGTTTTTATAAATGCCGGCGTGCGGTATTCCGGGTCGCGGAAATCACGCAGGAATATGAAAAAGACGGCCGCCGCAAAAAGCATAAATATCGCTGAGAAAAGATATATGCCGCGGAAAGAACTTTGCTCTATGATGGAGCCGGAGATGGCTTGCGCCGCGACCCAAGCGATATTGATGATCGTGAGATATATGCCGCGGAGCCTGCCGACGGCGGCATCGCGCGAGAAATCTTCTATGAAAATATCCAGCGAGGCGACGATAAGATTTGCGGAGAGGAAAAATAAGATAAAAGCGGACACAGCGATGGCCGCATTCGCACTTTCGGCGAGCAGAATGAGCGACAGGAAGGCGAGCAGGCAGAGCGCGATGGCCGTGCGTCTATTCCCGAAATACGTCATGATGCGCGGCATACGCATGAGGGCGAAGATGACGAGAAGTGATGCGGCGATATATGCGGCGCTGACATAATAATCCGAGAGAAAATTCTCCAAGTAGCTGGAATTCACATATGAAGTCAACGCCACCGGCATGGTGAACAAGAATCCGGCGAGGAAGACGATGAGGCGATTCTTTCGCATCGCAGTATTATAGCAAGTATATGTGCTTACATGCTATATGCTCAGGATGACGGGTATGACGAGAGGGCGCTTCGCAGTCTTTTGGAAAAGGAATTTGGATACTGTTTCTCCGACGCCTGCTTTGATGCGGTCAAAATCAAGCGGTCGCATGCTTGCGCCAGCCTCCACCGCTTTTTTGATGATGATGCGCACTTCACGGAGCAATTCTTGGTTTTCTTTAAGGTATACGAAGCCGCGGCTGATGATGTCCGGGGATTTTTTCAGGCGTCCGGTTTGTGGGTCTAGCACTGCCATGATGACAAACATGCCGTCCTGCGCGAGCATTTGGCGATCGCGAATGACGACATCCTGCGCGTCGCCCACTTGTCCGCCGTCCACCATCATGAGGCCGGCTGGTGCTTTTTCTTTGCGTACGGAAATCTTTTCACCGTCAGGTGTTATTTCAATAATAGAGCCGTTGTCAGGAACGATGATATTTGATTCGGACATGCCGAGTTCTTGCGCGAGTTCTCTGTGCATCTGAAGTCTGTAATGATTGCCGTGTATTGGGATAAAGAATTTTGGATGTGTTTTTCTGTGGAGCCAGCGCACGTCTTCTTTATTGCCGTGGCCGGTGGCATGCACAAAGTCTTCGCCCGGTGTACGATAGGTGATGACCTTCACGCCCTGACGAGCCAGGCCGTCTTTCATGCGTTCTACTGCGCGCTCGTTGCCCGGCACGATGGATGCGGAAAGAATAATCGTGTCGCCTTTTTGCAAAGAGAATTTCGTATGGCTTTTATTTGCCGCGCGGTTCAGTGCCGCAAATTCTTCGCCCTGCGCGCCGGTCATGAGCACGATGACTTTATTTGGCGGAAAATTAGCAGCTTCTTCTATGCCGATCAGTGTACCTTTCTTCGGTGTAAAGTACCCGGCTTCTATTGCTACTTCAATGTTTGTTTTCATGCTTCTACCATCCAGTGCGACTTTTTTGCCGAGTGCTTCGGCAGTTTTTACCACATGCGCAAGGCGGGTGATATGCGAGGCGAAAGCGGCGATGATCATGCGTCCGGGAACTTTTTTAATCAGATTTTCAAGTCCCTGATGCACTTTTATTTCCGGTAATGAAAATCCTTCATTTTCTATGTTCGTGGAGTCAGTGAGGAGAAGCAATACTTTCGCTTTGTCAAAAATAGAATATTCTTTTTCTTCTGCCTGAGATACGATGCCGTCCACGTGGTCCAGCTTGTAGTCGCCGGGAGTTACGATCCAGCCATGCGGTGTTTCTATGATGATACCCATGGAATCAGGAATCGTGTGCGTGACGCCGAAGAAGCGGATGACCATGCCGCCGAGGCGGATGACGTCGTCGCGTTCCACGATGACTTCTTTCATCGCCGGTAAGTGAGGGAATTCCGCGGCGCGCTTGCGCATGAGGAGAATGGAAAGATTTCTGGAATATACCGGCGGATTGCCGATGCGCGAGAGCACGAGCGGTACGCCGCCGATGTGGTCAAGGTGTCCGTGCGTTACAAAAAGCGCGCGGATTTTATCTTTGCGTTCTTCAAGATACGTCGTATTCGGGATGACATAGTCCACACCCGGCGTCTCTTCATTTGAAAAGTGCATGCCGGCATCTATGACGATGATATCATCACCGATTTCAATGGCTGTCATGTTCTTACCGATTTCTTCCACGCCGCCGAGCGGTATGATACGGATGACGCCCGGTTCAGGAGGCGGAATTTTTCCTTCCATTGGGCGTGGACCGCGTTGTGCGAACGGGCGGGGAGCGCCGCGCCCGCCGCCTTTACCGAATTTTGAATACTGGAAGGTAGAGCCTTTTTGTATTCTTTTCTTGTCGCCGTGCTGATGTTCACCTCTCGGCGCGTGATGCGCCGCGCGTGAAGGCCCTACTGCTGGCGGCTGTATTTCTGACTGCTGCACCGGCGCGAGATGCGGCGTATTGTCTTTATTGTCTTCTGTACTGACTGCGCTGAAGGACAGTCTGGTTTTCTTTCTGATCATTTTTTATTGTAATTCTTATGCTTATAATTCCTTATAATATAAATTAATTGATAATAGTTTATAATTTTGTTTTAATTTTTTGAAAATATTTTCCACACGTTGTCTTTTTCCGTGTACCACAGATATGCGTTCACAAAGCGGTCGGAAGGGGAAGTGATGTGATCTATGGAAAGCCCTTCCAATTTATCCGCTACGACATATACGAAATCCGGACTGTATATAAAGACTGCCGGCATGTCTTTTTTTACTTCATCCTCGAAGGCGGCATATTTCTTGATGCGGCTCTTCTCGTCGAGCGTTATCAATGCGTCTTCCAAGATCTTATCCACTTTCGCATTCGTATACATCGCCACGTTGAGTCCCGGGTCTTTGCGCTGGGATGAATGCCAGAAAGCAAAGAGATCTGACTCATGGTTGATGATCTGTCCGAAGAGCAGTGCGTCATATTTGCGGGGGCGGATAACGGCTTGGTTCAGATTACCCACTTCGAATGTTTTTACGTCCACTTTCATGCCGAGGGCGGTGAGATCTGCCTGGATGAGCTCAGCGGCTTTAGCCAGCTCAGGCGCATTGCCGGTGGAAATGGAGAACTCGATATGCGATGTGCTCTTCTTTTTCTTGTCTGTTGTCGTTTTCACTAAAAATCCGTCGTCGCCTTTCGTCCAGCCAGCCTTGGCCAAAGTCTCTGTGGCTTTTTTTAAACTCTCCTCGCGGGAAATTTGCGTATTCTGTGAGAGCTTTTGGTAGGCGATCATATTTGGCGGTATTGGTTCATCAATGGAGACACCATAACCTGAAAGCACTTCGTTTACGATACGGTCCTTATCTATAGCCTGATCAATGGCTTCGATGAGTCGTTTGTCGGTGAAGACCTGAGCTTGGGTCTGATTAAAAAAGAGGCCGAAGACCCGCGGCAGGACGGATGATTCCACGCGATAGCCTTTTTCCTTCAGCGCTTCGGCATCCTCTGGAGTAATGGAGGATACTTGGTCCACCTCGCCCTTTTCCAGAGCGGAAACGAGCGCGCCTTCGTTCGGGTAAAAGCGCAAAGTAATATTTTTTATAAACGGTTTTCCGAGAGCGAATTTTTTGAAAGGGGAAAGAACATATGAATCGATGATGCCGGACGATTGGCGGCTTACGCTCGATACCTGATACGGACCAGTGCCTATCGGGCTCGTATTCGCATCATTCAGTTCTATCGGTGAGCCGCTCCAGATGTGTTCAGGCAGTATGCCGAGCGTCGCGTTTTCAAGGAACGAAGCATACGGCTGTTTTAAAATGAATTGCACTGTCTTCTCATCCACTTTTTCCACCGAGACTCCGTCCCAATTTCCCTTGCGTGGGCTCTTGATGACCGGATCCTTGGCGGCATTCACGGTGAAGAGGACATCATCCGCTGTGACCGGCTCGCCGTCCTGGAAGAAAATTTTATCTTTCAAAGTAAAAATATGCGTCAGCCCGTCTTTCGAGACTTCATATTTTTCCGCGAGGTCGGGGATGAGTACGCCTTCCGGACTTTTCCTCATGAGGCCCGAGTACACGAGAGAGGCCAAGTCCCTGTCTGCATCTGAGAGAGCGAGCACTGGGTTGATGAAGCGCGGCGCACCCACGATGCCTTCAGAAATTTTTCCACCGGAGCGCGGTACGCCCACCATGAAGGAGCGATTGATATTCTGCAGCAATGCCACAGTCGAGACGAAGAGTACCACGGCAAGAATAAGGAACATAGTCCATTCGCGGCGAGAGAAAGCGGAAAGAGCCGAGCGCAGTTCAGTCTTGCTCGGCAATTTAAAATTGCGGATGCGATTGTAGAATTTTTGCATACTATAAAAGTAAAAAGAAAACAAAATACCGGCCGAAAGGCTAGCTATTTGCCTTGATGATGATGGTGAGAAAAGCAGACAAAGCAAAAAGTATTCCGCACACTATGGACAGCAAAAAAAGGAATTTCTCGAATCCGCGGCGGGTGCGGTGGAACGAGCCGCCATCTCCGCCTCCCAAGGCGCCGCCGACGCTCGCTCCGGACTGCTGGAGCAATATAGCCAGTATAAGGACCACTGAAAGTATTATTTGCGCGTAAGGCAGGATGTTCGCAACCGTTTGCATGGGGCTAGTATTGCATATTGCTGGGAGAAATGCAAATCATGATGTGCTAGTAAGTGCCATTATCATCTCTGCTAGGTTCCGTGAGGACTGTCCTTGCGGAACCACGTATCAAGTAAATTATTGCAGCATAAAAATAAACATGATACTGTTAATAATGAACTTATAAGTGCTACTTCTAAGTACTTGAAACTCTGTTCTTTGTATTAACCATAAAAACAAATTACAATGGATGCAGACCTTAAATTAACACTTGGGTACTACGCTTCTTCTGTAGTTAGTATAATAATTTTCATGTTAACTCATAGTTTTAACTGGACAATGCTTTTCATGTCTTTAGCTACTGTCTATTTACTATATAACTACATAAAGAAAAATTATTAGCCCAAAAACACAAAAGCCCATTCGTGGGCTTTTTAATTTAAGGCAGTGGTTCCGCGAGGACTGTCCTTGTGGAACAGAAAGATATGCTTAGCCTCCGTCAAAAACCCAAACAGGCGAAGCTGGATCTCTGTTCTTTTTTATTCCGGAACAATAAATTTAAAATCCTTTCCTAGTATTTTATCATGTGGATTATTTTTTTCTACAATTGCAACATTGGTGAATGGAAATAATTTATTCATCAGCACAATAAATTCACCACTGATAATTTTAAAATCATCCATTTTTTCTTTTGGAATCTCCGAAATAAGTTTTATCCAATAAATATTTGATTCTTCATCATATCCATATTTTATTGGTAATCCAATATTGGATTGATATTGTTTTATTGTATCCAAAATCGTAAGATCTTTCTCGAGTTTCTTACTACTATTACTTGAAGTAGGATTCAGTCCGGAACCATTTTCAAAACCTTGCTTGTTGAACATTTTAATTGGATAAATTATTAATCACAAATTTACCTTAACGACTTCGGTAAAACATTGCATTTAAAACTACATTCTTACTGATGCAATACATTGTAGATTATAGCTTTACTGGCGACAATAGCGCAAGCATGGTTCCGCGAGGACCGTCCTTGCTATGTATAAGTTTCTACTCCATTGCTAAAAAATCTTATACAAGGTACTATATATCTGTGCAGAAGATCTAGGCACAGGAACATCGTCGAAGTTTCAAGCAACAAATAATAAATCAAAATATATGATGACAGGAACAATCAAGACCTTGACTGACAAAGGATTCGGATTCATCGCTCGCGAAGGCGAAGCGAAGGACCTTTTCTTTCACTCAAAGGAACTCGTCGGAGTCATGTTTGACGAATTGAAGGTAGGCGATATGCTCACTTTCGAAGTAGTCGACACTGACAAAGGCCCAGCGGCTACGAAAGTATCTCGCGCGTAATCGCGTTTACTGCGTAAACAAAAAACATCTCGGTGACGGGGTGTTTTTTGTTTTGCTCTCTATGTAATATTTGCTATACTAAATAATATGAAAAAATATATTTTAGGTTTGGCAGTGTGTGCGATGATGTTTGGTGCATTTTCTTTCGCTTCGGCGGAGAATAGCGGCGGGTATTCCGTGGAAGCGCAGAAGACGGAAATCCGCGCGAAGATCGTGAAGATGAACGCGCAGATCGCCGAGATGCAGGCAAAGGTAAAAGAATATGAAGCGAAGCTCGTCACGTTGGAAAATGGCCAGACGATGACCGACGCCGAGAAAGCCGCAAAAACCGAATTCAAGCGCAAGCTGGAAGTCGGCTCCAAGGGCGATGACGTTCGCGCTTTGCAGAAAATATTAAAAGCGAAAGGACTTCTTGCTGTCAGCGACACCGGTTACTATGGCAACCTCACCAAGGAAGCAGTGATGAATTTCCAGCACAAATACGGCCTCACTGTCACCGGTAAATTAGACGAGGCGACTATCGCCAAGTTTGCTGAAGTGAATCAATAGAAGTAAAAATCCCCGCAAGGGGATTTTGTTTTGTAAGATTAAGGCGCTTAATTCGTCACTAATTCAATATGAGCAATACTTGCCGTAGTTATGGATATGAAGAATAAAACTTATTCTCTGTAATGTATGCTACAATAAGACTTTAGAATACCTCTTCACAAAAGTTTTAACCCTCTAAAAAACACATATGGATTTTACAAAACCGCGGAGGCAGGAACTCCGGCATTTTGCCTGCAAGGAATGCGGGAACATCAGAAAGATATTCGGGACGGAAAAGCCTCCGGACTGGAACGACCCGAAACTCTGGAAGCACGCGAAATTCTGCCCAAAATGCAGGATGATCACTTTGCACACGGAAATATCAGTTCCCGAAAAATGAAGCACCGCAAGCTGAAACTCGCGGTGCTTTTCTATAATTTGCGCTTCCTTGTTTTTAATGGTATAAACAAGGAAAATATTTTAAAACCAAATACTCTATGACAAATCTAAAACTATTCGTCGTGTTGCTGGGCGGCAAAGACAAAGAAGACAAGATCGAAGCCCATAATTTGTTTATCGGTGTCGGCAATACCATCGATTCGCTTCTGCCAAAAATAAAAAAAGATTGGCCATCAGCGAGCCATGTCGATGCATACATGATACTGAATCATGTGGACGGCCACAGAATATCCATCGAAGAAGTAGATGGACTGAAAATGCGGATCGGGACTCCGCCGATCCCGACAGCGGAACTGAACATCAAGTCCGAGTTTCCAAAATTGGTCATGGCTAACATCGGGTACTACAAAAAAGGCGAGTTTGCGGAATTCCACAAACTGCTTCCGATCGTCTTGCAGGAAGGCGACAAAATAACTGAAAAAGTAAAATCCGATCCAGACTTTCTCAAAGGACAGGATCTAGGAGAAAAAGCTCGCTCGCATGTGGATGACAAGCATTACATAACTGATTTTGATGTCGATGATGTCATAGATGTCCAGAGCAATGTTGCGGGCTATTCAGTATTCCTTACGCCCGAAAAGGAGCAAGCTGAGAATGTTCTGTGTATAGGCTATCTGTTTTCAGAATTAAAAACGATGCAAGTATAAGCCGCGAAAAGAGGCCCAGAAAATGGGCCTCTTTTTTAATGTGACAATAGATAAAAGAGCTTCTAAAACAAGGTTTTTTGGGCCATTGCTTTGCTGATGGGAAGTCTGCTTGACTTCGATTAGCCTTTAGTATAGTATCTACCTTGCGCCTTTCCTTCAGTTGGATAGCGCGCTTTTATTTCAACAGGTGTTGGAATATAACGATATTTGACAAGTTAATAACTTGAGAACCCCGGCCCATTATTTCGATGGACTGGGAGCAAGTCTCAATGTTTATTTCATAACAATAATTTACGAGCTAGGAGCAAAGAGATATCACCAATAAATGAATATCTTACTTATCAAAAGACAGTGCTGTTTTTTGTTTTGTTCCGTTCTAACTTTTAGTTAGAGTTTGATCCTAGCTCAGGATGAACGCTGGCGGCGTGGATA
>CAYGDG010000013.1:0-27535 GCA_964348725.1 uncultured Candidatus Saccharibacteria bacterium | reverse complement strand
TTGCGAAGGATTAAAATTTATCCAGCCAACTACGTCTCCCCATGCGTAGCCGGAAATGCCGCTATCGGTAATCTCAATATCGCAATTTGTACATTTGAAATTTATCGAGCCGTAGTTTGTATCTAGGAATTCCGCAGTAAAATTATCAGCATCAGTCACTCCGCCCGTACCGGCATGTGCCGGAGCAGAAAAAGCAAAGAGTGCGATAAAAAACGCCAATGTAGGCAGGAGCAAAAATGAAATTCTGCGAAATTTTTTCACTCCTTTATTTTACTAAATATAGACCTAAAGAGAAAGGCCAGTTATGAGCTGATACAGAGCGGCCAGTACCGGAAAGAGTTCGTCCGAGAAGAAAATGACAAAAATAATGAGGAGCATCAGCGCGTATCGCTGGAGAAGTTCCGTAATGGCAGACATTGAATTCGGCAAAAGGTTAAAAAGTATCTTTGAGCCGTCGAGCGGTGGAATGGGCACGAGGTTAAAGATGGCCAGAGCCAAGTTCACCACCACGATGGTGGAAAGTATCGGGTATAGAGCGATCAGCAGGTCATACCCTTGCGAAAAGCGCAGGATGAGGCCGAAAAAAAGTGCGATGAAAAGATTTGCCAGGATGCCGGCAGCGGCTACGAATATTTCTCCCCATTTCCTGTCACGCAAGTTATCAGGATTGTATGGCACGGGCTTCGCCCAGCCGAAGACGAAGCCGGAAGTAAAGTACAGGAGTGCTGGCAGGAGTATGGAACCGAAGAGATCGAGGTGCTTGAGTGGATTTAACGTGAGCCGACCCATCCTTTGTGCTGTGCGGTCACCATAGCGGAGCGCAGCAAAGCCGTGCGAGACTTCGTGGATGACCACGGACATGATCAGGATAGCTATATAGAAGATGGCATCAGTTGCTTGCATATTGGTGGATTTAATGATAGCATAAAAAACCTATGGCGAAAATATGCGCAATAACTAAAAAGGGCTCTATCGTCGGCGGCGGCTATTCCAACAGGACTCGTGCCACCAAATTCAACCCGACCGGAAAGAAGCGCAAGTATCCAAACCTCCAGAAAAAGAGAGTGTTCGTACTTGAACTCAACAAATCCATCAATATAGAAGTTTCCACCAAGGGTCTCCGCACGATGAAGAAGAATGGCGCATACGCCACCCTCCTCAAGGCCGGACTCATCAAAGCATAATCAATGAAACAAAAAACCCCGACGTACGTCGGGGTTTTTTGTTTCCCCCTCTCCTTAATAAGGAGAGGGTTAGGGTGAGGTTCTTACGCCGGCACGAAAGTCAGCGCCGTTCCCTTCTTGCCCGCGCGGCCGGTTCGGCCGATGCGGTGCACATAGGTATCATACGTCTGCGGTACGTCATAGTTGATGACATGCGTCACGTCTGGAATATCCAGTCCGCGAGCGGCCACGTCAGTGGCGATGAGAATAGTGATCTGATCTTTCTTGAATGATTCCAAAATACGGATACGCTCACGGCTCCTCTTGTCGCCATGAATACCTCCTACTTTAAAACCGAGATGGCGAAGCTCTTTTTCTAAAGTGTCTACTGAGTGCTTCATCTCGCGGAATATCAGCACTTTGTCAGAGCCATCTTTTTTCAAGACTTCGTGTAAGCGATCTATCTTTTCACCAGTCGTGCGCGTGCGTACGACATCTTGGTCAATATTTTTAGAAGTCTCCCCTGTTATCACAGAGATGAAAACAGGATTTTTCAAAAACTGCTCAGTGAGCTTTCTGATGTCTGGTGAGAGTGTCGCGGAGAAGAAAAGCGTCTGGCGATCCGTATCGCACTTGCCGAGAATAGAAACCATGTCATCGCGGAATCCCATATCAAGCATTCTGTCCGCTTCGTCCAACACGACGTATTTGTATGGGGCGAGGTTCAGGACTTTGCGCATTATTAAATCTTTCACGCGTCCCGGCGTACCGATGACGAATGACACTCCGCGAGTGATTTCATTTATCTGCTTATTTATCGGCATGCCGCCCACGACGCATACACCGTACAGTCCAGAGCCAGCTGCGAGCGCGCGCAAATCTTCTTCTATCTGCATTGCCAATTCGCGAGTCGGCGCGAGTACGAGTACTTTCTGCGTCTTGTCCTGCATCACGCGATTGATAAGCGGTAAAAGGAAAGCTGCTGTTTTTCCAGTACCGGTATTCGCAAGGCCAAAGACATCTTTGCCTGCCATCACGGAAGGAATAGCCTGATCTTGGATCGGGCGAGGTGCGGAATATCCCCTCTTGGCGATATTCTTATGCAATTGTTCTACGAATGGAAAGTCTGCGAATGTGTGCTTTGCCGCATACGGCTTTTCTTCTACATGCACGGCTTTCTTTATGAAGCGCGCAAAATCAATGCGCTCGCCGCCGAAACGCTTCTTACCGCCGCCCGATTTCGGACGGCCATTGAAGCTGCTCTTATTTCTGGTAAAACTAGGCTTCCCGCCAAAACGGGAAGAGGGGCGTGCTGCCGAAGCAGGACGCGTAAAACTGCGTTTGCTAATCATATATTACTTTGTGTTATGGTAACCAATAACACGACACAAAGTCATAATTGATTTCCACAAATGTCAGTCTCGTTAAATAAGTGTGAGATTGATATATAGACTATAGCATTTTGCTATTTTTTTGTCAATGCTTTTTAAATTATCCTGAAAAGATATAATAGGACTATGCAAAACCTCGAGGAACTGAATCATCAGCAAACAGACATAAAAGGCGGCGGAGTCGTAATCGTATTGGATACGGGAGCGGCCATAGGAGCGGAAGCGGCGGCAATGCTGCAGGCTCTGCATTCCCGCTCTACGGGAGGCCTCAAAAGCCACTTGAAAATCCTCGCGGAAAAAGGCTCCGATAACTTCATGAAAAATTTCTATGTGGGCTATGGGCACAAATCCATCGGAGACTGCGGTACGGCTTCCATATTCATAGAAGGAGTTTCAATGCTGGTGGCCAAAGCTATTCAAGATTGGCCGCTGTATTCCGGACAAGAAGCTTCTACCCGCTATGTGGACTTCAAGACTCTCCCTTTCAAAAATCCTGCTGGCACAAAAGAGGGCGAGGGCATTTTAGAGGCATGGAGAAATTTTTATACCGAAGTGATGGAGCCGGCAAAACAGCACATCAAGGAACAATTCCCGATAGGCGAAGGGGAGTCGGAAAAAATTTACGACAAAGCGATCGCCGCGCGGGCTTTTGATATTCTTCGCGGATTTCTCCCAGCCGGAGCAACTACGAATCTGGCGTGGCACACGAATCTCAGGCAAGCAGCGGATAAATTGATGGTCTTGCGCCACCATCCGCTCCGGGAAGTGCGCGAGGCCTGCGAAGCGATAGAAAAGACTTTACAAAAAGCATTTCCGAATTCATTCGTACATAAATTGTACGAAGAGACCGAAAAGTACGATGAATTTTTTATGAAAAATAAATATTACTACCACAAAACCGATTGCCCCGAATTCCAGATGACAAGCAATTCAGTAAATTCAGAACTGCTGCCCAAAGAAATATTAGAGAAAAGGCCACCCAAGACCGAGTTGCCAAAATATCTTGCTGAAGCCGGAAACGTCCAGTTCGAATTCTTGCTTGATTTCGGTTCTTTCCGCGATATACAGAGGCATCGCGCGGTAACTCAGCGGATGCCATTGCTTACCCAAGAAATCGGATTTGAAGAGTGGTATGTATCCGAATTGCCGAAAGATTGGCAAAATAAGGCAAGAGAATTCCTCAGCGCGCAGAAAGAAAAAATAGATAAGCTGCAAATCTCTGACGAAGAAAAACAATACTATACAGCAATGGGTTATAAAATATCAAACAGGCTGACCGGCGGGCTTCCTGCGCTGGTTTACCTTGCAGAACTTCGGGCGACAAGATTCGTCCACCCTACCCTGAGAAAAAAAGCCAAGATGATGGCGGACGCATTATCAGACCTTTTTGGGAAGAACGGTCTTGTCATGCACTTGGATAAAGAAATAGACCGCTTCGATATCAAACGCGGAGAACACGATATAGTATTAAAATAAATCAAGTTAAAATTATTTATAGAGCTCTTTATGCTTATGCGGCAAAAGGGCAAAAATTGCCGACTGCAAGTACGTACTCGTGCGATCGATAAGATTGTCCGTCAGAAGACCGACGATGCTTCCCTGCTGCTTGGAATTCGATACTTTAAATAGCTTGTCTGCCGCAGGGCCGAGCTCCATGCCGGCACGGATATCTTCCGCTATTGATTTTGGAATTTCAAAAGATGCCGCCTTTGCCTGGCCGACCATTCCGTCTTTCGAAGCTATCACGATATAGCTCGTCTCAAACATCTGCTCCGTCGTATCGATAACACCGCTTTCCTGTGCTACCCAATAGTCCGCTTCCGGAACATGAACTTTGCAGTTATCTATGCGATTAAAAGCGCCGCGGAGCGTCTCTTCATCTCCTTTCGGCTGATCGGAAACGGAAGAATTCGCATTGTGTCCGCAGAATTCAAATTGTTCATTTGGAAATACCTGCATGAATGCTTGCCGAGCCACTTCTATCTTTACCGGATTCATCGAGCCGATGATGACTTTTTTCATCTTATTGGTTTGCGTACGGGGTTACTGCCGCATTTATAATATCAAGTTTTACACCCGCTTCTTCGAAAACTTCTTTGCCGCGGCGGCTGGCGTGATAATCATTCTTTGCGACGACTCGTTCAATACCGGCATTGATTATCATCTTGGCACAGGCATAGCACGGAGCCATATTCGTATACATCGTAGAACCAAGAAGAGCGACACCGGTCCTCGCTGCATGCACGATGGCATTCTGCTCGGCATGCGCGGTACGAACACAGTGCATGGTTTCGGAACCATCGCCGTGGATAACTTTCTGCATTTCGTGCCCGGCTTCGTCACAATGCTTCGTGCCCGCAGGAGAGCCTACATAGCCGGTAGCCAGAATGCGCCTATCTTTGACGATGACGCAGCCACTTCTGCCTCGGTCACAGGTGGCGCGCTTGCCCACCGTATCCATGATTTCCAGGAAATATTCATCCCATGAAGGCCGTCTGTTCATAAAGACAAGTATAGCGCAAATGGGAAATAAAAAAAGCCCAGAGATTTCTCGGGGCTTTTATGAGATACTTTTTGACTTAGTGAGCATGGGACTCTAACTGTTTTACCAGCAATTCTTTACCGTTAGGGAAAACGGTTAGTGTGAGCTTCTTCCACTCATCATAATAAGAAATACCAGTATTGCTGTTGAGGGAATGTTCCGTATGCAGTGACGCCTTACTATGCCCATTTGAAAAATAATGAAGTGAGTTAATAACAGGCATATTAAAGAATTCTTGCTTCAATTCTTCGCAAAAAAGAGGCGCAATGAGCGGGAAATTCTTTTTGCAATCATTAAATGTCTTGCCGTAGTAATTCAATACAGCTTCCAGAAAACCCAGGTTGCCGGCCAGAACTTCATGGATACCTTCATTCAGCCCATCAAGCTTGTCTGCAAAAGAGTGCAACTGCGCTTCGGGACAATTCTTAGAGACAGCTTTAATGAGCAAGCTTTTGTACCTGTACTTTTTATCTCCCAAATACACATACTTTGGGTATTGAATAGAGATGACATCAATTGCTTTCATCTCTTTTTGCTTCAGTTGTTTATGCTGCTTCTTACTCATCTGTAATTTATCATTCAACTGAACATCACCCAGGAAGTCGACCATCTCGTAATCGTCATGATACTTACTGATTGCTTCTGCAAGATCAGCATCGAAATTTTTTATACGAGCGGTGGCGAAAGAGGAAAGCAAGCGAACCATGGCGGCCACTCGCTTACAATGGACAGAAAGATTTGTCCGGTAGTACATGACCGGAAAACGGGAATACCGTTTTATCCGAGTAAGGTCTTTTTCACGATTAGTGAATAAGAATGTCTGAGTATGCTTTTTATTTTTCATGGTACGAGGTATTTAGATATTTTATACATCATACCATAAAATAAAAAGCCACGCAAGCGTGGCTTTTAACTTAGTCATTAAATTCTTAGGCTATCTTCTTGAGCTTATAAAACTCATTCTGGTCCGGCAGATCTTTATGCGCATCAAGATACTCGTACATCCATTTTTCTATTGAATGCGTAAAAATTTCCTGACGAAAACCTGGCAACATATTCGTAAATTCCTGATAACTAGGAAGCTGATTACGAATAACCCATGTGAGCAAATGCGGATGATTTTTTTCCATCCAGATTGGGTAGAAAAGATATTCGAACCGCTCTAAAGCTTTGAAGGTTAGCATTTCATAATAATGCTTATCTCTGATCTCATCCATCATCTCTCTCGCATCTTTTGGAAACTCTTCGGGATTGTCGATTGCAAACTGTAGCAAGAAAGCATACTTCATTTTTTGCTGCACCTGACTGGGCAGTGAAGAAATATTTTCAAGAAAAGCAAGATATTCTTCAAGATCATGATGTGCTGTCTTTTCATGAGCCAGTACGTCACGCTTAATCAATCCTTCACCAAGATCATGAATATTGAATGTCCGCTGCAGAAGCGCTTCATCAAGCGGCTTACCTGATGATTGCTCCACATGAGGCGAAAGTAGCATTACCGCCATATTAGAAAATAGCGAGAATGAAAGAGTATGCTGAAGTGTAGACTGTGGCACCATTTTTTCGGTGGCAACCCCATCAGAAAGATATTTTTTCCATCTGATAACTTCATGCAGGTCGAATTGCGATTTTTCCCACATAGGAAAAAACTTTGAAATGATTGAATTTTTCATTTTGCTTGAGATTTGCGGCTTTGAGCCAGATTTTGACAACAAAACTTTTTCTTCACATTACCACAAAACAAAAAACCGCACAAGGCGGTCTTTTAATATCTTCTATTTTCTTTTTCTTCCTATGCTCTCAAAAAGTGGACGGTAGATATCTTCTTTTGGGTCTATGTAAAGATCTTTTTTATTTACCTTTGAGGTAAATGTGATGGGTACAGCCCTAATAAGTGCCAATGGTTTTTTCTCATTCCCCTCACCCATACAAAGCACTGCAGCTGTAGCCAGCGAATCAGCGATATCCGTACGAGATAGTTTAAGTATACGACCAAAGATATCTTTTTTACCTCGATAATCTCGGACGCCCTCAAAGCCGGCATAACCTAATGCCACTCCTACCACTCCGGCTCGGAGAGGCAAGAGCCTGCTGTCAGTAATCAACACACCTAAATTTTTCAAACCGAATTTTTTAATTAAGCTCTTTCGGATATATGCGGCACTAGCAAAACTATCGCGCGGCAAAAGAACAATTTTCCCGTCGGCATTTGATTCATCTATACCAGCAGAAGACATAACCATTCCATCTTTTATAGTCAGCCATGTATATTTGGTTCGCATCATGAAATCGCTTTCCTTTCTTATAATTTTTTCTCGAAACACATCGATCGGGACTTTTGTATCAATCTCTACAGTCCGGCATTCAGCCAAAGCGACGATTTTTGATGTGATTACAAGCACAGAATTTTCTGAAATATCCTTTAGATATTTCAATATAAATTTAATAAGATCTTCGTTTTCTCTAAAGATTCTGGTTTTAATTGATTGTACTTTCATTTTGAATATGTAGGTTAGAAACACAATAAAAAAACGCCCAGAGACGGGCGCTTTTTTATAGAAAAGCAATACCCGCCTAGAGCAAAGTAAGAGCTTTTATAAATGAAGACCACGTTGAGATTGTTTTCGTAGTCAGCATCGGTTTGTATTATTTTACTTCAATGCCCATGGATCTTGCAGAGCCGGCGATGATGGCGATGGCGCCTTCTTCGTCTTTGGCATTCAGGTCGCCCATTTTCTTCTGTGCGATTTCCAGTGCCTGCGCGCGGGTGATCTTACCTACTTTGGAAGAATTTGGCTTGCCGGAACCTTTTTCTACGCCTGCGGCTTTGAGGATGAGGCCGGTAGCCGGAGGGGTTTTGACGATGAAGTCATAGGTGCGGTCCTCGTATACGAATACGAGTACACCCACTTTCTCGCCCATCATCTTTGAAGTGGCGGCATTGAACTTGGTGACGAAATCACCGATGTTGATGCCGGCCTGGCCGAGGGCGGGTCCGAGCGGTGGCGCTGGGGTGGCCTTTCCTCCCATGATCTGAAGCTTTATTTTTTTGGTTATCTTTTTTGCCATAAATGTGTCGGTTTTTTGATATTATATTAAATCTTCTTAACTTGCAAGAAATCCAATTCCACCGGTGTCTCGCGGCCGAACATGGACACGAGCACTTTTACCTTGCCGCGCTCCTGGTCCACCGTGTTCACCTTGCCTTCCAAGTCCTTAAATGGGCCGTCTGCGATGAGTACGGTCTCGCCGATCGCCAAGTCTATGTTATGCTTTGCGGTACCTGCGTCCATCTTCTTGAATAGATACTCCACTTCTTCGGTCTTGAGCGGCACAGGGTTCACGCCAGCGCCGACGAATCCGGTAACTCGAGGCGTATTGCGGACTACATACCATGAATCATCAGTGACGATCATATCCACGAGCACGTAGCCGGGATAAATTTTTTCTTCCACTTCCACGCGCTTGTTGCCTTTGATCTTAATGCTCTTTTCCACCGGCACGATGACGTTGAAAATCTTGTCGTGCATGCCGAGGGAATCAATGCGCTGTTTTAAGTTGCGAAGCACGGCATTTTCATAGCCAGCATACGTGTGTATGGCATACCAATTTCGCGCTCCTTGTGTTTCTTGTTTTGACATAGTTTGAAAATTAAAAAATTAAGAATTAATGCGCAAATTAATATGCGATGAGCTGTTCCAGTCCGCGGGAGAAAAGGAAATCAAAAATGCCAAGGAAATACGCGATGACGACTGAAAGTACGATGACGATCAACGTGTAAAAGATGGTCTGGCTTCTGCCCGGCCAGTTCACATGCTTGAGCTCTCCTCTTGTTTCTTTGATGTATTCGCTGATTTTGGACATGATTGTATATTCTTGATTAGGTTTCCCTTATAAAAAAGCCCCGCGAAGGGCTTTTTTAATATACTATTTTCCAAGGAAAAAAGCAACTATCTAATCTCGTACGTGATGGTCACATCAGAGGTGATAATGTTCTCGCCTTTGGGGATAACAGCCGGAGCTGGATTGGATACCATATCCATAGCCATCTCAGCCTTGGCATAACCCATGGTCGGATAGTATCCGCCCTCACTGAAGGATGCCACGCGGCCGAGGCGCACGCCGAGGTCTCGGGAGAGTTTCTTTGCCTTCATCTTCGCTTCCTGTATGGCGAGGCGGCGCGCTTCTTCTTTGAGCGCGTCTTCATCGTCTATGGAGAGGTTCGGACCGGAAAGACTGGTAACGCCGATTTTATGTATGCCGTCAATTATTTTTGACGCATCGTCCACAGCACGTATCTTCACGGAAAGATTCTGCGATACAGTGTAGCCGGTGATCTTGGACTCTGTCGGTGTACACGGAGGCATGATGCGCTCGTCCGCCGGGTAATACATCGGGCAAACTTGCGGATTGGAATATCTCGGATATGAATTATATCCCTCAGTCTTGATATCCTTCTCGGCGACACCGGAGGATTTCAGGAAATCAACTACCGCTGTAGTTTTCTTATTCACTTCATCCGCCGCCTGCTGTTCGGTATTCTTGGCGGATTCCATGTTGATATATACGCTCGCGATGTCCGGCGCGGCAAAGACTTCGCCGTGGCCGGTGACGGAAATAGTGTTTACTCCTATGCTGCCTGCAGTGCCGTAATTTCGGAATTCAGAGAGAAATTTTATACCGAAATAAGCACAAAGGATAATGATAAAGGCAAGTGATACTTTGTATAGATTTTTTTTATATTCGTTTGGTATTTCCATAATAATTATTGAATAGCGATAAGTTCTACATCAAAGATAAGCGTAGCATTCGCCGGTATGACTCCAGGTACGCCACCCGCGCCGTATCCGTCTTCCGGAGCTATTTCCAAGCGCTTCTTCTCGCCTACTTTCATACCCGTGATGCCCTTGTCCCAGCCGGCGATGACTTCGCCCGCGCCGAGATTGAATTCAAATGGCATGACGTGATTGAATTTCGGGTCTACATTGCTGTCAAAAACGGTGCCATCCGTCAGCATGCCGGTGTAATTCATAGATACTCTGTCCCCCGCTTTCGCTACCATTTCATTTTGTTCCATAGGTGTATTGTCGTTATTTTCTTTTCTATTATTAATGCTTATATATACGAGTCCTGCGACCACTACTACTACGATGAGCACCCATACCCACATACTCTTTTTATTGCCGTTTGTATTTTCTTCCATAAAAAATGTAAAAATTATGTAACCCTAGTAATAGTTTAAGTATAGCATATCCGTTGTCCACAGATTTAGGAGATAAGATTCACTTCCGTTTCCAACTGGATGCCGAATTTTTCAAAGACGGAAGCGATGATGCCTTCAGCAAGGGCCCATACTTCTTCAGCCGTCGCCCCGCCGTAATTCACGAGGACGAGCGCCTGCTTTTCGTGCACGCCGACGGTGCCGACGCGCTTACCTTTCCAGCCGGCATTCTCAATCAGCCAGCCCGCCGGTATTTTAATTTTTTTTTCTTGGAAATGCGGCATGTCCGGATACTGTGCTAAAAGTTCGGCAAATTTTTCGGTGCTTACATACGCATTCTTGAAAAATGAGCCGATGTTGCCGAGCACTTTCGGATCGGGCAATTTACTTCGGCGGATTTCGGCTACAGCACCGGCCACATCTTTCGGCGTCTTGATCGCAAGATTATTTTTTTCTACATATTCTTTCAGCACGCGGTAATCCGTATTTGGTGTGCTATGTTTATTTAATTTGAGAGTTACCGCTGTGATGAAATATTTTCCTTTCGCTTCATGCTTCCAGACGCTGTCACGATAGCCGAAATTGCATTCGGGAAGCGAAAAAATTTTCTTCATGCCCGTTTCTATATCATATGCTTCCACATTTTCTAAAGTATCTTTCAGCTCCGCGCCATACGCGCCTATGTTCTGCACCGGCGCGCCGCCGACAGTGCCGGGAATGAGCGAAAGATTTTCTATGCCCCAGAGTCCGCGCTCCACGGTAAAATGCACCATATCATGCCACACTTCGCCCGCTCCGGCACGGACAGTCACGCTTTCCGCATCTTCATGCACGATTTCAATTCCTTTGAAATTATTTTTTATCACGATGCCGTCAAAATCTTTTATGAAAAGAATATTACTCCCGCCGCCGAGAAAAAATCTTTTGTTCTCTGTGAATTCCGGAGAAATGATGACTTCACGCAGTTCCGATTCGCTTCCTACTTCGGCAAAAAACTTCGCGTGCACATTCACGCCAAAGGTATTAAGCTCTTTCAGATTGTAATTCTTTTTTATTTCCATATGAGGAAGTACAATGCCGCGATGCCGACCACCGTCATGATGGCAAATGCCAGCCAGCCGAAGACATTGGAGAGATTTGAATTCTTATAAGTACCCATGACTTCGCCGCTGGCAGAAAGCCGCACGATAAGAAAAATAATCACGGGTGCGATCAAGCCGTTTAATATTGCCGAATAAATAAGCGCGCGGATAGGATCCAGGCCGACAAAGTTTAATACGATGCCGAGCACGAGCGCCAAGATGATGACACCGTAAAAGGCAGTGGCCTGGCGGAGCTTATAGTATAAGCCTGATTTCCAGCCGAATGCTTCAGACATAGCATACGATGCGGAACCGGCGAGCACGGGAATGGCGATAAGCCCCGTGCCGACGATGCCAAAAGCAAACAACGCGTACGCGAAATCACCGGCAAAAGGCCGGAGCGCAGTGGCGGCATCGGCGGCTGTCTCAATATTCGTGATGCCATTTGCATACAGCGTGGCGGCGCAAGCGGCAATAATGAAGAACATGACCACATTTGAGATAAACATCCCGCTCCACACATCTATGCGCATGCGGCGGATATCTGCCGGAGTAGTGGCTGCACGGCGATCGGCTTCGCTGTGTGCGCCGTGCAATATCTGCTCCTCCACTTCCTGCGAAGTTTGCCAAAAGAAAAGATACGGAGATATGGTCGTGCCGAGCGCCGCACAGAAAAGCAGTATTTCATCTTTGGAAAAACTGATGGACGGCAGTACCGTATTGCGAATCACTTCGCCCCAATTCATATTCACTGACAGTGCCGCGGCGATGTACGCGAAAAGCACGAGTGTCAGGTACTTGAGATATTTTGAATACACTTTATATGAGACGAATACCTGCAGACACAGGGAGAGAACCGCAAAGCCGATGACGAGGAGCGCGAATGGCATGCCGGGAAAAACCAGGCGCGTGCCTTCGGCCATAGCGCCGAGGTCGGCGCCGATATTGAATACATTTGCAAAAAGAAGAAGCAGTGTGCAGAAGACTAAAGTCTTTTTTGCATAGCGGCGTTTGATATTTGCGGCCAATCCCACCCCGGTGGCAAGACCGATGCGCGCGCACATTTCCTGCACTGCGCCCATGAGCGGCAGAGTGAATGGCGCGAGCCAAAGCATGCCGAATCCGCGCGATGCACCCATCTGTGAATACGTCGCAATGCCTGAAGGATCGTCATCAGCGGCCCCGGTAGTAAGCCCCGGGCCGAGCGTCTTCCAATAATCCGCGGCGGCTTTCACCGGCTTCTCATTCTGTATATCATGCTTAATATCGCGCCCGATTTCCAGCGTCTTTTCCAGCACCTCTGCCGGGGCTGACAATACTTTCTCTAGAATGCTCCTTTTCATATGCCTATTATGGCATATTTTATACAACTCTTACAGAGTACACTATGATGATACTTCTCCGCAAAATGTGCGTACTTCACCGCAACGCTTACACTTTATCTCTACAGAGGAAACAGCTTCTAATACCGCTTTGCACAAGAGTTTGCCGCATTGGCATCGGTAGTCCTTTAATTCATTATTTTCCATACAGGAATTGTATGGCGTTTTCTTCAAGGCGTTCTAAAGATTAGATAAATATTTTCTAAAGTCTGAGTTTTCCAAAATAAGCCTAAACCAAAATGTGTACCGCTCAGGATTTCTTTCTGCATCTGCTATGATTTCCCGCACAGGCCGAGCCGTCCACCCTTCCGCTTCGGCAGGATCAGGCTCAGGTATCCCATCAAAATACCCCACAAAGACATGGTCGCATTCATGCTCAGTAAATTCTCCGAGCTGTGCGCGATACGTGAACTTATAGAGAAATCCGAGTTCGCACTCAAAACCCATTTCTTCTTGAAGGCGCCGGTGCGCGGCGGACATGGTATCTTCGCCGGGCCGAGGATGCCCGCAGCAAGCATTTGTCCATAAACCGCCGGAATGGTATTTCGTTGTTGCTCGTTTTTGCAATAGCATCTCTTTTTTAGAATTGAAAATGAGTACTGAAAAAGCCCGGTGCAATAATCCTCGCCGGTGAGCCATTAGCTTTTCCTCCGCGCCTATCACAGTATCCTCCGTATCAATGAGTATTACTTGTTCCATGACTGTAAAAATTCTTCCGAATTTTTCTGCTCGGTGAGAGCTTCATTCGCGACCTTTTCACAGTTCTCAATATAGCGAAGGAGCGGTGCGGGATTTTGTATTGATTTCATCCTGCCGAGAGCACGGCGGGATTTTTGAGTATGCACAAGCGCTTTTTCTGCGGACTTTTTTATAGTCTTCCACCAAAATGTCTGCTGGAGCGCTGAAAGGTCGCGATCTATGTGTATTTCTTTTTTCCCGTAATCGCGGAGAAGCATGTCCACCACTGTGCTGATATGCCCGCGGCGGAGGTCTTCTTCCCAGTCATGCGCGTCGTCATTTATCTGCATGGAGATGAGGTAGTGGCGGAAATAATCTATAAGATTTTTTGCTTCAGTGCCTCGGAGCGAATAGCCTTTTTTGACGAGAAGCGCCAGTGGGCCAAAAATATGCCCGGAAGCGGGCGCAAATTTCTTTTCATAATCTCCGTATTCCGGTAATTTTTCCGGCACATGAGCAACTCCGTCTTTTATTTTCATCCGGCAATGCGCCGTCTCCCATGCATTAGCAGCGTCCAGCTTGTCCATGAGCTCGTGGAAAAATTTCCGGAAGCCGGTCTTCTCGGGCAGAATATGTGAGAAAAAATCAGTATAGTGTCGGGCAAAGAGATTCGCTATCGGCAAGTGCTTCGGATCAGCGGCTTCGTCCTCATCCCAAAAATCATCGTATACGATAAACGCGCTCCAAAAAAATATATTTGCAAGGCCCATGTCCGCAAGGAGAACACTTGCACTTGTATTTTTTTTAGAACCTAAAGCCTGGTGCATATATAAAGCCATGAGCGACATCTGCATATCCGGATTGCCGGTGATAGTACGCTCCATGATATGCTCTGCGCGCTTGCCTATCTCTGCCGGAAATGCGGCACAGCGCTTCTTCCACGCCCGGCGGATGAGCGCCATCATTTTTTCTTCTTCGGTATGTAAAAGTTTTTTTGTTTTCTGATTCGGCATACTTTTCCGCGGCGCCGAGGACACATAGCGCGCAAGGGCAGGAAGCTCTATGTCATATAGAGCCAAAAATTCAGCAATGGCGCGATTCGCGCCGGCAGTGATTTTTCCTTTTGTGTTCCCTTCTCTGGAAAATTCCGAAAAATACGGGCCTCCCGGTGCGCTTTCTACGGCCACAAGATCCGTAAGGATTGCAGCTAATTCCTTACCTTGCGGCAGCGGCTCGCCGCTATGCGCGGCATGTGTCAATGCGCGGAATGTATCTTCCACGTTCTTTGTTCTTGTATTCATGTGTTTCTATTAGCTTCTAATCAAGTTTTTGTGAGGACTATCTTTGGGTATGCGTACGATAAATACGGTGCCTTTGTCGAGCGTACTGCGCACGGATACAGAACCTCCGAAATCTTTTTCAACGATGCGCTGCACCATGGAGAGCCCTATGCCGGTGCCGCGCTTTTCGCTCTTGGTCGTGAAGAACGGCTGAAATATTTTTTCCAGATTTTCAGGAGTGATGCCGGCGGCATGGTCTGTAATTTCCATTTTTATATGCCCACCTTCTTCACGTAATTCGGCGCACACGTCTCTGGTGCTTGTACCTTTCGGAATATCCGCATATGCGTCTATGCCATTCGCGATAAGATTCAGCGCCACCTGGCTCCATTTGACCGGATCGCCAAAGACTCTGAACTCTCCGCGGGGATAGAATTTCAATTCCACGTCTGCCGCACGGGCCTTGTACGAGAGCACATCCATCACTTCTGAAATTTCCGCAGCTAGGGAAAAGTTTTTTAAATCTTCTTCTTTTGCTATTTGCTTTCGGACTGCACCGACAAAATCTTCCATTTTACGCGCGGCCAATACTGCTTTGTCCATGTATCCGGCGGATTCGTTGAGTCTTTCCTGGGAGACGCCTTCTTGCTTTGCTTTTTCAATGTTGAGCGATATTGCGGTGAGCGGATTCATGAGGTCGTGGAACAATCCGGAAGACAAGCGGCCGAATTCGGCGAAACGATACAGCTGGGCCACTTGCTCCATCTGCGTCTCGCGAAGTTCTTTTGTCCGTTCTTCCACGGTGATTTCCAGTATATCGCGCTCGTGCAGGAGATCAGCTTCGCTCTTTCTGGCCCGCCGCAGAGATTTTTCAATTTCTCTGTTTGACAGCCACGATACGCCGGCAATGATGAGAAATATGACGACCGTCATGACTGTGTCCGTCAATTCCCATGGTTCTGATCGCCAATATCTGTCCGTGGAAATAATTCCACTGCGCTGTAGTTCGTCAATGGTGATGATCGCCGCCGCTATGATTCCTGTAATGATAAATGCGAATCTAGTGTGTATCAAGATTCCGGACATGACGATGGTAAGCGCATAAAATAATACCGCCGCATTCACATCAACACCCCACTTATATCCCATATACACTGAGAGGAAGAAAAATATGGAGAGAAATATAAATGCGGAGATTTGAAAAAATCCTTTTCGGGAAATAAAGTATAAGAAGAGAAAGAAAACCAGGAGCAGGATTATCAAGATGAGAGATACGGAATTTTTTTCGTATGACTCCGGATGAATGAGCGAAGCGACGAGGCTGACGATACTGGCTGCGGCGAACAAGAATATCGCTCCGGCCAGAAGTATGTTCAGTATGAATTCTCGGCGCTTGCCGTCTTCACTTTCCGAGCGAGGTTGCAATAATGTATAGAATAATTTCTTGAGCATAACGGAGCTGGACGCCTTGCGGCGTCCAGCTTGAGGCTTACATCGCCCATGGAGAACCAGGATCCATAGATGAGGCTATGGTTGCCTTCAAGTCCTGCTGATTGCGTACGGACTCGTTGACGAGAACTTCTTTGATGATTTTGTTCATTGTAAAAAATCGGGATTCGGGATCCTCTGTGATATTTTTAAAAGGTGTCCTCTTCGACCACGGAGGATCCCAATTACATTATACTCCTGCCTACACTATTTTGTAGCCGACGCCGGGCACCGTGTGGATAAGTCCGGGCTTGCCTTGTTTGTCCCCTATTTTTTTACGCAGATTTAATATGTGAGTTTCTATCGTATTGGTAAACGGATCGGCATTCATATCCCAGACATGCTCTAGGATAGATGTGCGCGAAAGTACCCGACCCCGATTCCGCATCAAGTATTCAAGAAAACAAAACTCTTTTGGCGTCAGATGTATTACTTTATCTCCCCTGGTGACTACGCGCCCGCCGCAGTCCATGACCATAGTATCTACTTTGAGGATGGCACTCTCCAGCTTGTTTGGCCGGCGCAAGAGGGCCCGAACTCGCGCCACTAATTCAGTAAAAGAAAATGGCTTTGTGAGATAATCATCCGCTCCGGCGTCCAGAAGATCGGCTTTCGTAAACGCTTCGTTTTTGACGGAGAGCATCAAGATGCGAGTCTCTTTGCCGAGCGAGCGAAGCTCAGAACAAATTTCCCTACCGGTCTTGTTCGGAAGCATGTTGTCTAAAATAATAAGATCGTAATCATTTGTGCGCGCTTTCTGTGCACCAGCCGCACCGTCCGATGAAGCATCAACCACAAATCCCTCCTCCTGAAGCGAGCGGAGTAAGAAATCAGAAATGTCTTTATCATCTTCTATTATGAGAATATTCATTGCAAAAGTTTGTGGCTTCCGCGAACCTGATTATAATTATACAGCACGCCGGGATAAATGCAAAACAATATTTGGGTGACTACTGGGAGTTGAACCCAGACTAAGAGCTCCACAAGCTCGTGTGCTACCGCTACACCATAGCCACCATGTATTTTTCTTTATAGCAGAAATTCCGGCAAAATGCCATAGACCGACAGAGATACGAGGAATATGGCGGTGGAAATAATCGCCGAAGCGATGCACCAGCTACACCATTCTTTCAGCACGAATGCCTGTACGAAAAGCAGATAGATTGAAAAGACCACGGCGCCTGCGGAGACGGCGAGCAGAACATATGCGAATTCTCCGCCTGAAAGGCCGGGAAATACCGCAAAGAGAAGATACATGAGAAAGACTGAAAAATAATACAGCATACCGAGCACTTCCACCGGCACGCTGAGGAATTTTGAATAGTCACTATGGATGACATTATGGCACTGTGCGCGCATCGGGCACACGAGCGTGCGCTTCATGTGCTTGTGATGCTGGATGTATGCGGCGATGATGAAGCCCAAAAGGGCGAGGGCTGAAATAATAGCGTAAGACATCAGTATATTGTAGCAATTTCCAAGAATAAAATAAAGCATAAAAAAACCCCGCGGTTGCAGGGTTTTTAATTCTTAATATTATTTTTTATGCGTATTCCTTTATGGTTACACGCTCTCCTTTTGAAGCATGTGGGGAGTTCTTCACTTTCGTGACGAAAGGCTTCACCGGCTTGAAAGCCGGGATAAAATGCTCAGGAATTATTACAAATGTGTTCTTTGTAATGTTCCTGCCCACTTTCCGTGCGCGCTTCTTGATTATGAAGCTGCCAAAGCCGCGGAGGTATACATTGATTCCACTTATTAGGGAGTCCCGTATAACCTTCATCATTGCTTCAATTGTTTTCATTACTTCTACCGGATCCTGATTTGTTTTGATTGCGATCGCATCAACAAGTTCTTGCTTTGTCATTGTACTAAAT
Organism: uncultured Candidatus Saccharibacteria bacterium; assembly: GCA_964348725.1. GTDB lineage: Bacteria > Patescibacteriota > Minisyncoccia > Phycocordibacterales > UBA9973 > UBA9973. Next base: position 9,431 of record CAYGDG010000013.1, on the reverse strand, counting down.
GGGTTTAGAGTGTTTATGAAATTTATTTGTATATATCATAACAAAACACACTCATTTTGTCAATGGATGTGTTTTTATGTGCGCAGGAGAAGATTTGAACTTCCATGCCCTTGCGGGCGCTACCACCTCAAGGTAGTGCGTCTACCAGTTTCGCCACCTGCGCATATCGGTGCGTTTTTTATACTAGCATATTTTGTAAAAATTAAAACCCCCAAGCGGGGGCTTCAATTATTTTCAAATTTTTAATTATTCAGCCTTCGCTTCAGCAACTACTTCTTCCGCCTCATCGTTCTGATCCAGAGTGACGGAGCGCATCTTGCGGCGCACGTCCTTCACTGCTTTGGTGCGCACATAGTACAGCTTGGATCGGCGGGCGCGGGATTTTTTGGTGATTTCAATCTTGTCTACCATCGGAGAGAACAAAGGGAAAATTCTTTCTACGCCCACGCCGGATGCTACTTTGCGTACAGTGAATGTGCCGCCGATTTCATTGCCATGCTTGCGTGCAAGTACGAGTCCTTCAAAAGCCTGCAGGCGGAATTTATTTCCATCGCCCTTTTTTGCCGCTTTTTCTTCCGGAATTTTGCACCACACGCGCACCGTATCACCAGCCGAAAAATTAAGAGCTTTGCGCGCCTCAATATCTACCGGGCTCATCTTTATATTGCTTGTTTTGCTGTTTACTTTGCTTGCTGCCATAGTTTTTTCAATCTAACACAAAGCCTTTATTTTTGCAATCTTTGGAGCTCTTCCGGCAAAGGCGACTCTATTTGTAGGCTCTTTCCTGCTAGGTTCTTGAACTCTATGGAAGAGGCATGTAAGGCGAGGCGGGTGATTCCTTCTGGGCACGGATTTTTCGGGGCATACAGGCTGTCGCAGACTATCGGGTGATTTAAAAATTTCATATGCACGCGGATCTGGTGCGTGCGGCCAGTGCGGGGGTGGAGTTCTAGGAGGGTGAATTTCTCTTCATTCACCCCCTCTGCCTTCGGCATCTCCCTGACCGTTACGTCCAGAGGGTTCGCAGGGGGAGCACCTGCATCCTTCCTCCCCTGCGAAGGGGAGGTGTCCCGAGCTTTGCTTGGGACGGAGGGGTGAAGCGTGAATCTCTCTAGCACCTTATATTCCGTAATCGCTTCACGTAATTTCCCACGCTTACCGCGCATGGCGGTGCGCAGGCGCGGATCATTCTTGCTCCGGCCTATTTCCGCATCGATCACGCCGGAATCATTTTTTACATGCCCGTACACCAGCGCCGTATATGTTTTCTGTACTTCCCTGTTCTGAAATTGTGCTTTCAAAAATTCAAAAGTTTTCTGATTTTTTGCGAGCAAAAGTACGCCGGATGTGTCTTTATCTAAACGGTGCACGATACCGGGCTTTGCTATTTCTTTGCCGTCTGTAAGGAGCGGCTCGCCGACATCTTTTGATTCCGGATATTCTTTGGCAAACCAATCAGAAACAGTTTCTTCCACTAATTTACCCGAGGGGTGCACGGAAATACCCGAAGGCTTGTCCACGGCGAGGATGTCAGCATCTTGGTATAGAATAATCATACTATCTTTACTGCTCTTTGAATTCTTGTATCAGTTTAGCTATATGTTGGGAAACTGCATCATTGCCGTCACGACTGAGCATTTCCGCTATTTCTGGATTTGACCAGGAAAGTTCAGTTATGGAAGATCTAATTTCTATGTATTTCCTGAATATATCGTTCTTCGCATCCTCGGCGAAAGCCGCCAACATGTCGCACTGGTGAATGATCTGATTCATGATATCGAATTTCTTTGGATTATTCCTGAATTCTTCTTTTATCTTTGGATCATCCATATTCTTTATCATATAAACAATCTTTTTTACGTCATTAATATCAAAATATAAAATTATCTTTGGCACTGAAAATTCCCTCATCATTTTCCCTTGATGATCTTTGAAGTATTTTACTTTTGTCTTGTACCCGTCTTGTATGGACTCAAGAAGAGTAAAGAGCTTTTCTTTGAAGTTCTCACTGTAGAGGCCGCGATATGTCACATCAATACCGAGCGCCATAAAACTGCTGTCCTCATCAGCTTTTTGTATCTCTAAAACTTCATCCACGCCCCTTTTCACATCATCAAACTCCGAAGCAGGCTCAATACTTATTTTCTCACCATACCAACCCAATTCAGAAACGCCATAGGCAAGGGCACGCTCGGTGATGGTGGCAATCTTCTTCGCTTTTAAGAACGCTTCTTTTTCGGTCGCATCTACAGGTTCCTTATTCTTAAAATCCAGCTTCCGCTCTTCCAGAAGCCGAATATCTTCCTTCGTCTCCTCCTCTCCTCCTTTGATAAGGCCGGCGCGCGCAAATTCATAATAGTATTCACCTGATTCGGATGTTTTTTTCTTTTCCAAACCGAGTGCTTTGGCATAAATAACCTCAAATTCAGAGTCATTTTTGAACACTCCCGCTTGCTCAGTCTCTTTCACTAAGCGAAACAAATTTTCTTTCATCTTTTCGTCGATCTGTACGGCCGTCAGCTTGATTTCAGCAAGTTTTATGCCAATATGCTCCGGTTCCTTTTTTACTTTTATTTTTTTTTCAGGGACAAGTGGTTTTATAACACCAATCTTTTTCAGTTCCGCCACAATACCATCAAGTGATACATTGCTGAATTTGGGATGTCTCTTGAACCGCGCGAGCGCGTCTTTTACGGCTTCATCGTTATGTAAAGATGAAATATCAATTTTATTGGCTTCCACATCCTGCTTGAATTTCTGGGCGAACATTGCTTCTGCCGAGTCGGCTGATGCGGGTTCTAATTTTTTAAAAAATTCCATTTGTTTATTATATCATTTTTTAATACAAAAGTCAATGTGCGCGGTGCAGGACTTGAACCTGCGACCTTTCCGGTGTAAACGGATTGCTCTACCAACTGAGCTAACCGCGCGAAAATTATTGTGAGGCTTTGGTCACGAATAATTTTTTGCCGTCGCAAAAAATTTTCTCGACCCCGGCTCGTGGTTTTGCGTGCTCGCAAAACATCACTCCGCCTCACAAAGCGGCCGAAGCGCCGCAGGGCGCTTCTTTTTCGCCGCTTTGTGCCCCCGCCTGGAATCGAACCAGGAATAGCGGCTTAGAAGTCCGCAGTTATATCCATTTAACTACAGGGGCGGGGTCAAAGTACTGTATCATTTTTACAGCGACGGGTCAACGATGGGAGCAGGCTGTGTGATTATGATGGCGGACTTAGTTTCCTTGCCGGCGAAATACAGCAATGCATCTTCTATTCTCTCTTTCTTCACCGTTTCCACACCGGAAGACTCTGCCGGCAGTGCCGTAGACTCGCGGTTCACACGGGTAAATACATATCCCCCGAAAGCAAAGCCCCCGATCACCAAAATCACGCCGAGGTACAATGCCGCTTTCCAGACCGATTCCGGCTTGCTTTCTATCTCTTTCTTTATGAAAGATTTCCGAGTCTTGTGAGGCGTGAGCGATTTTTTTAGAAAATTTATGTGCATATGTTTGTATTATTTATTCCGTATCTTTGACGAAAGAAAGCAATTCCAGGCGCATTGTCGCTTCCCATGTCGGCATTTTGCCGGAAGCATCGGCGCGCTCCATATTCCATGATTCAAAACGAAGCTCATACGGCGAATTTTCCAGCAACGTCAAAAATTTATACAATGAGTCAAATGATCCTGATGCTTTCATGCCCACGAGCAGGGTCGGCTCTTCTTTTGAAGTATCCACTGAAGTTACTTCCGCTTTGGCACCCGCTTTAGCGGCAAGGCCTTCCAAAGTATCCAGAAATGGCACGATGTCCGAGCTCCGGGCAAAATGCGATTCAAGCATGAGCATCTCCGGCTCTATCATCTTCACTGAACGCTCCAGTGAACGCACGTCATCGCGCTTGGCGCTTTCCTTTTGCCAGGCGGCGAGCGTCTCTTCCGCCATGGCGTCCTGCACGCGTATTTCACGGAGCAGGAAAAAAAGTCCGGCACCGGTGAGAAGGAAGAACAGTATGGCGAATATGAGCGGGCGTTTTTTCATATTATGACGAAGTAAGCTCTACATAAAATTGTATGTCCGACCCGCGCACAAAATTTGATATCGGTAAATCCACTTTCTTAAATGAATCATCATCTTCAAGCGCTCGGCGAAAAAGGAGGAGGCGCTCGCGGCTGGGAGCCCTGCCTTCCACGGACAGTACCTTGCCGTCCGCCGCATCGTCTTCAAATGAAAGGCGCGTGATCTTGATGTCCGGCATCTTGCGCACGATGACGGTAAGCAGTTTTTCCGATACGGAAAAATCATTCTCATCTCCACGTTCCACCAGGGCGATCTTGGCATTTACATCACGGATGATGTCCATGGTGCGCTGATCCGCCACGGGAACGGCTTCGCGGGATTGCGCTTCAAGCCGCGCAGATGCGGCTTTTTCTTTAACCGAGGCCAAGAAATACGAAGGCAAGAGCGCGATGCCGGCAGCCAAGGCGGCCATGCCGAGAGTCCATATGAAAAGCACCGTGGCGCGCATGCGAAATTCCTTTCTCATTCTCTGCTTCTCTTCTTTTGGTATGAGGTTTATCATGCTGTATCTCTAATCAAAATCTCCGAGCGCCAGTCCGAGCGCCGTGGCATATGATAATGACTCCGCGAAATCTATACCCGGTACCTGTTTTTCTATGTCCATAATATTGATCCAGACATTTGCCATCTCTACTTGGTTTTTCATGCTCACTGAAAAATATTCTGTCAGCCCGGCCAAATTCGCATTACCGCCGGACAGGATTATCTTTTTTATCGGCGGACGCATCTTCCCTTCCTCGTCCTCGTGCGTGTGCCAGTACAGGAAATGCTTGGATATCTCATCGCGCAATATAGACACGCCGTTGAGCAGTACCGAAAACATTTCTTTATTTTCTGCATTCCTCTGCAGTCCGTATTTACGCTTCATCCGTTCCGCTTCTTCAAATGACAGCTTGAAGTTCTTTGCCAGCATGTTCGTGAGCATCACGCCGCCCGCGTCTATGGTGGAGGCGAACATCACCGTGCCGCGGGAGACGATGGAAATTCCCGTGCGCTTTTCCCCGAAGTCTACGAGCATGTACGTCTCCTGGTCGCCCTTTTTTACCATCACGCGAGCCACGGCCTGCGCTTCCAGTTCAAATGAAGGCACCATCACGCCGGAGTGTTCAAACAAGGTGAGGTAGCTCTCTATGATCGTGCGCGGAGCGGCGGCCACTTCCACTTCCACTGAAACAGCATCTTCGCTGATGACATCATAATCAAACACCGTATCTTCTGCTGAAAGCGGTACATGCTCTTCCAAAGAAAGTTCTATGCCGTCCTCAATGCTCGTCAGCCCTTCCTTCGGCAGGCGCAATTTGAAAAGATATATTTGCTCCTCCGGCAAAGACACGCGCACGGAGCGGATGCCTTCCTTTTCGCGCAAGTCAGCCAGGATTTCTTCCAATTTCTTCTGTTCTTTTATTTTTCCGGATTCGATAATGCCGGGCGGAATCTTGCGCTCGCCGTAGCGCTTTACCTGTAGGCCGTGGCGGGTGCCGATGAGCTCCACGTATTTGAGGGATTCGTCCGAAATATCCAAGCCGTATGAAGGCGGCGAAAGGAACTGCGGCGTAGGGAAAAATCTATTATATGAATTTCTCAGCATCGCTTATATTATACATCAAAAATTATTTTTCTTCCGCTTTGCGCGTGAAGCCGAGGAGGACCGGCACGAGCGATGCCAATACGATAAACACGATGATAGGCAAGATGAAGCGGTCGATGCTCGGCACTAGATTTCCCAGAAAATATCCGCCGAGAGTCATGATGCCGACCCACAGCATCGCGCCGAGAAGATTCCAGGTCAGGAACGTCGTGTAGTTCATCTGCCCCACGCCCGCCATGATGGGCGCGAATGTACGCACGATAGGCACGAAGCGCGCCAAGGTGATCGTCTTCTCGCCGTGCTTCTCAAAAAATTTCATTGTCTTCTCTATATTGTGCTTGTTCAAGAAAAAAGATTTTTCACGGGTGAAAATTTTCGGTCCGGCTTTCTTCCCAAACCAGTAACCCACCGAGTCCCCCAGCACCGCAGCGATAAAACAACCCGTGAGTAAGAATGCAATATTAAAATATCCACCGGCCGCCAAAAATCCCGCGGTAAAAAGCAAAGAATCCCCTGGCAGAAAGAACCCGAAAAACAGTCCGCTCTCGGCAAAAACAAATAAGAAAATACCGATGAGTCCTATCGTCTGTATTAAAGGTGTGATGTGAAAAAATTCCATCCCGGTACTAAAATTTTAATCTATTATTAATAATTTTCATTTTTTTCATTCTTATTTTTATCTTTTATCGTAATGTACTTTACTCAAAAATTTAGTACGGGACAAGTATCTAAAATTATTTTGCTCTAGTACCTGCCGGAATTTCCGCATTCGGCTCAAGCAGGGAAAATTTTCCGTCTTCCGTAGAAACTGCCAATATCATGCCTTGGCTTTCCAATCCGCGAATCGTCCGCGGTTCCAAATTCGCCACGAACATGCATTTCTTGCCGACTAATTTTTCCGGTTCCGGAAAGTACAAAGAAATCCCAGACACGATCTGTCTCGGCTGTTCCTCACCCAGATTGACCGACAATTTCAATAATTTATCAGTCTCCGGCACCTTTTCCGCCGAGAGTATCTCGCCCACCCGCAGCTCTATCTTCTGGAATTCGTCTATGGATATCATGTATCTATTATAGATTATTTTTTTAAATTTACCTTATCCAAATATCTCTGCAGAATGAGCGCGGCGGCCGAGGCATCTATCCTTCCCGATTTTATTTGTTTTAGTTTGCTATGCGATTGGCTCGGACTCAGACTGCCTTTGCCCACGCCGGACTTGCGCGCTTCCACCGAGGTCAAAAATTCTTTCTGCATTCGCACCGGCAAGCCAAACTTTTCTTTTAGATCGCCGACAAAGAGCTCTATGCGCGCGGACACCATATTCAGCCGCCCGGAAAAATCTACCGACTCGCCTACCACGATTTCAGATATTTTTTCTTCTTTGATGATCTCCCCTATCCGCGCGAAGGCACTTTCCCCGCCTGGTACTATCTCTTTCGGAAATGCCAGTGTGCCGCCTTCATCCGAAATGGCCGCGCCGATGCGCTTTGTACCGAAATCAATGCCGAGGTATTTCATACCCAAAGACTAGCATAAAAATGCTCTTTTTGGTAAGGTAAAAATAAGGGAGGCGTCGCATAGTGGTTTAGTGCACCTGTCTTGAAAACAGGAGTGCCGCAAGGCACCGTGAGTTCGAATCTCACCGCCTCCGCTAGTATAAAAATAAGCTCGACTTTTGTCGGGCTATTTTTTTTAGCGGAAGCGAGGAAATAAACTATTTACTTCATCTCATTTATTTTCCTTTAGGGTATTAGAGATTGCGATACGCTGCTTCTAGCTTACGTTCAGGATCTGCATCCCACGCTTCTCTCAAAGTAAATTCCCGTCCCTTCCCCTGATCTTTTGCAACGTATAGAACGTAGTCAGCATAGTTCCTGATTTCTCCCATAGTCGGATGCTGTTCAAGGGTTGTATACTGATCGTCGCCAATATGACCTTCGCCATTTATTGTTACGACTCCGATACTCGCCGAAGCATTAACACGATACTGTTTGTGCTTTTGACGCATAACACCATTTACCTCTTCAATAGCAATACGAATATTTTTTGCAGCCTTCTTGGCACCAGCCGCAGTGGTGTCGAAAAGAAGTATGGCGAACTCATCCCCTCCAATACGAGCCAAGACGTCTTCCTTACGGATGACGGTTTTCATCTTTTCGGCAGCCAACCGTAGAAAAGTATCACCACCGTCATGACCAGTAGAATCGTTTACCAACTTGAAACCATCGAGGTCAATAGCAAGAAAAGCGCTCGAGATAAACCTATCTTTCGATCTCTCTCTTCGGAGAATAGAAACATGCCGATCCCACTCTTCTCGAAAGCCTGCTCTGTTTAGTAGACCAGTGAGGTCGTCTGTTCGACTCGTTTTCTCGAGTGCGGAGACTCTCTCTATCATCTCAGCGAACCTCGAACTCCGTTCTTCTGGAGAAAGACTGTTCATTGTTTTTGCAAATACAGCCATTTCTTCAGACAGGTGCGGTTGTTCTGGCGATTTTCCCCGTCGATCGATAGAATTTTCGGTACCACTCGAATTTGTTAATTTATCCATCATATCCGTCTAGTATACTCCCATCAGTGCATTAATTCTACCCCCTAGTCGACTTCCTTTAAATTTTATGACAAAATACTAATTAATGGAAAAAGACACAATAAGAAAGAATCCTCAGTTCGACAATCACGAACTTGTTTCATTTTTTTTTGATAAAGAAACAGGGCTTATGGGCATCGTAGCAATCCATTCGACTATGCCTGGACCTGCCGTAGGTGGTACTCGATATTTTTGTTATGGTTCAGAAGAAGAAGCTTTGGAAGACGCACTTCGTCTTTCAAAAGCAATGTCCTATAAGTGCGCTTTGGCAGAAGTAAAATATGGAGGAGGAAAATGTGTACTTTTTGCTCCATCTAAAAATAGTATTAAATCAAAGGAATATCTTGAAGCTTACGGAAAAATATTAACAAAATATGCTACGACATTTTATACTGGAGAAGATGTTGGGATGAGTCAAGAAGATATAGAAAAACTTGGAAAAATAACACCAAACATCATCGGAACAAAAGCAAAAGCTGGAGATCCTTCACCTTGGGCTGCTCTCTCTACCTATTATGCGATGCGTGGAGCTTTACAGTTTATCTATGGTGATCCTTCACTCAAAGGAAAAAAAATTATTATTAAAGGAATTGGTAAGGTTGGCATGGAGCTTGCGAGACTCGCATATGAAGACGGAGCAATACTTACTGTTTCTGATATAGACAAAGATCGCATAGACCTAGCACTTAAATCTTTTCCAAATACTTCAATCATAGATCCTAGTGGATTTGCTTTAGCAGAATGCGACATATTTGCACCATGCGCTTTAGGTAAAGATATTACTGATGATATCGCAAAAAAAATTAAGACAAAAATTATTTGCGGAGCGGCAAATAACCAGCTTGAGTCGAACAAAGAAGGTATTACGCTTTTTAATCGAGGAATTGTTTATGTACCGGATTATGTTGCTAATGGTGGAGGTTTGATAAATGTCGTTGCTGAGTTGAGCGTTGGTGGTTACAATAAAGCAAATGTTCTAGTAAAATGTAAAAATATCGAAGATAAAATTATCTCAATTCTTAAAGAAAGTAGAGAAACAAATATTGCCCCGAGTGAAATTGCAGACAAAATAGCTAAACGTAGCTTAATCGAATAATTTATGCCTCTCACTAAATAATCTATTTATAATGAATATAAACCGATTTTCTTAGAAGATGAAAGAGCGGTGGAGGAGTTATTA
>CAYGDG010000012.1:0-34310 GCA_964348725.1 uncultured Candidatus Saccharibacteria bacterium | reverse complement strand
TAAGGCATTCCTCTGCAAAAGGAATATACGGCGGTTCAATTCCGCCCCAGGCCTCTGTGTTCTATAATATAATAATGCCCGGGTGGCGGAATTGGTATACGCAGTCGACTTAAAATCGGCAGCCGTAAGGCATGTGGGTTCGACTCCCACCCCGGGCACTTGTGTCTTCTGAGTAAAAGAAAATAAAAAAGAGTCCCCTTTTGTGAGAGAACTCTTTTTGTTTTGCATTTACAAGAAATTAATTAATTTCTTGTATGTCTGCTGTTGATAATACTTTTTTTGTTCGCATTGCTTGAATGCAAAGGAAAAATAATATAAGTGAAATTGCTGCATAATTATTTTCTTGCAGAGCAAGTACAATTGTTGCCGCAAATAAAATCACAGCGATAATTCCGAGAACAAGTTTTTTTAGTACCATACGACTAAGTTTTTGAATGTTAACAAAGATTTGATTACCCTCGTATTATACTAGGTTACAAGAAAAATGCAAGTTTTTGAAAAATAATGTATACTGTACGAGTAGCTGGAGTGGCGGAATTGGTATACGCGCTAGTCTTAGGAACTAGTACCGCAAGGTTTGAGGGTTCGAGTCCCTCCTCCAGCACAAGGAGTGTAAAAACGAAATTCTAAACCTCGAATTGCTTTTTTAACCTTTATTATCAAGCTATTTCCGGAAATTAAAAGTTCGTAAAAAAGTAAACGGACAATTTGTTCTTTTTTCTCTGGAATTGCTATTTGGTAACAGTAATGCTCGCTTGACCAGCACAGCTAAAACATCCGGGAGTAGAAAGTGTGAGAATACCAGGTCCTGCGCTACCATCGTTCCAATGCACACTAAAGAAATTTCTTAAAAGCACTATAACATAAAAACTTGACTTTTACAAGTATTTTGCTAGACTATTGATAGTTCTTTTAAAACTATGATTTTTAAGGGATTTTTGGAAAGTTACCACAACGACTGGAAAAATCGGTTTGTGTGATAACTTTCTAAATTTCTAAACAATTAAAACCAAAATAAAATGAGAAGAAAACAAAAAATGCTCGGATTATTGCAAGGTCTAATAATTGGGTTCTTGTTTTTCTCACTCGTTGAATACCACGATGGAGAATCTCTACTTACCTCAATAAAATTCAGTGGTATAGTCACAGGAATTACAGGCGTATTTTTCTTACTGTTAGAATTTATGCCCGATTTCAGTTTCTACTGTTGGAAAGGTTCGTGGGGAACAAAAGAAAAAAAATTTAATTCACAAACTTAAAAATCAAATGAAATGAAAACTTATTCTCTTTCACCTTCCCAGATAATAAAATTTGTCTCGGAGGCAGTTGCAAAAAAGTATGGTCACGAAAAAGGAAATTGCAAAGTATGCAGTTTTGCCTTTATTGGTGGAACAAGCGGTAAAATACTATCTGAAAAAATTGCTATCTTAACCGGCAAAACAGGAGAATACAAAAACAATGAAGTTTTGTATGTTGCTTCTCCGACTCATTTAGATGATTATCATGATCCACTGGTTGAACTCATGATTCATGGACACAATAAAGCTGGATTTATGGTTAATTTTCGTTATCCTGATGGAAAGATTGAAGACAATGAGCTTAATGAAGTGGTTGAGATAATTAAGAAAAAACTGAAGGATTTAGAAGTAAATTATTCACATGTAGTGAATTAAAAACTTCACAAGATTATCGAGCTACACTAAAACTTTTAGTGTAGCTCTTTTTATTTCTCCAAAACCTCCTTTAAATTTTCCAATGTCTCTTTTGTAAACGGATGTTCAAGCTCTCCATTTTCCACCCATTCAAAATATGTCAGTTTAGTTTCGTTTTCAGAAATTTGTTCATAAGTATAACGGACATGATAATCGCTGTCCTTTTGTTTTAATTCAAAAATTTTATTTGGTTCAAATTTTGAGACAACATATTCCGTCCATTCTCCTTTTTGGTTAACATTTTTGTATTCAGTGCCAACTTTTACTGGAAACTCGTTTGTTTCTTCTTTCACAATACTGTCTATCCAAAGCGGAGTATTTTCTGGATTGATAGTGAAATCAAAAACTTCTTCAATCGGGCGAAATACATTGATTGATATGTTATTTTCTTTCATATAATGATTTTATCATTTTATGAGTATTTTTTCTATTTGCCCGCCCAAAATTCCTAAATCCGCCGTGCCTCCTCCCGCAAAATTGCTTCGCAAAACCGAGTCCATTGTGTATTAGCGTTTCCCCTGCACTTCTGCTTTTGCAGAAGCTCTGTGCTTCGCACAGAGGCGCTTTAGCGCGCGGGGAACGCTACTCATCTACTTTGAAATAATTTCGCACAAATGATAGAATTACTGCACCATTATATTACAAGGCTTTATTGAAATCCTTGACTTTTATAGTTAAAAGTGCTATACTTTATACAAATAAACACTGAAATCTAAACACTCTTAAACTATAGCTCTTTACAATGAAAAACATCATCACCATCCTTCTGTTGCTTGCAGGCACTCAGTGCTTTGCGCAACGTCTACAACCGATCCTGTCGTATAATGAAAACGGCTATACTCTCGCAGAAGTTGAAAGATTCGCTCGCGGATCTTCACCGCTGTCCCAAAAATACCAGAAGGAACTCATCCGACTGGTAAACAAAGGTCTGCGTGAAAACGGCTATCAGATCATCTGCACTGCGGATAATCTAGCATGGATATTCGAGCTGACAGCTTACAAGGAGAGGAAAGTAAAAAATTTCATCAATTCCGGAAGAAAAGGAGACTCACTCGAGTTCTACCTGGACACGACTTCTTTCCATGGAATTTTCGGAGTTTTTGCTTATAAAAATTGCGAAATCGACCTCTTCAAGAAGATCTGCGCGAACCTATGCGACACCGAATCTGCTTCGTATGGACAGAATCCGGCAGAGCGCCAGCCAGTACTCACGAGTAATCCTCCGGCATCGGAAGAAAGGAAACAACCTGAACCTGTTCCTTCTCCTGTTCCCGCTGCGATTTCCAATCCTTCTCCTTCAGCAGCACATGCTTACAATCGGCAGCAAATTCAAGCTCCCGCTGTGCAGCAAAATGCTCCGGAAGAAGTATTCGGAATCTTCGGCAGAGACTATACAGGTTCTGCCGGTCCGCACATTGATGAAACTCCGCTACATGGCAGAAGACATCGTCACGGAAGGCATTACGGATGCGGAATCTGGAGCTGGGGAATGAGTGGTGAGGTTATCATCGTCAGCCATTAACATAGGCAACAAAGCTTATGAAAAAGACCTTGGAACAATCCAAGGTCTTTTTATTTTGCCTCTTGACTTTTATATTATGATATGCTATACTCTAATCATGTTAAAGATCAATATAAAAAACTCAATACAAGGACTTATGCTCGTTTCAGCCTTCATGCTCATCCCTTCATTGGCAAGCGCGGAAGTGTTCGGCGTATTCGGTACGAATTCTCTGTACACTGCAGGTATCGAAAATAATCCTACAAATACTAATACGAACAGCACCAATGGAAATACTAATGGCACCACCGGCAATAATTCCAGCAATGACGGGAGCACTAATACCAATACTTCGACTACCGCTTCCACAAATCCTTCGCCGACCATCTCTTACCTTTCCTTCAATTCTACCGGTGCTGTCGCGAGTCCCGTGACCTTCGCAGTGAACGGCACGAACTTCGTACCGAATTCTTCCGTCCGTTACAATGGCAGCGCCCGCTCCACGACATATCAGAACAGCCGCCAATTGCTCGTCACTCTCACTCCGAATGACGTTTCATCCGCAGGCGTAGGTACCATCACTGTATTCAATCCTACTCCGGGCGGCGGCACTTCAAATAGCGTTACCTTCACGGTAACTGCGGAAAATAATCCGGTGCCTGCAATCAATACCATCTCCCCTTCACAGGCAAATTCCGGTTCCGGTGCCATGAATATCACCATCGTCGGCTCGAACTTCACCAGAAATTCCGTCGCGCGCTGGAACAGCTCAGACAGGACTACCACATTTATAAACAGCAACCAGCTCACTATGGCGCTGACCAAGGCGGATATCGACGGCTCAGGACATTACCTCATCACTGTCGTAAATCCTCTTCCGGGCGGCGGAATCTCGAACGGAGTCATCTTCACCATCTTGGGCGGACCGACTGCGGGCGCAGCGGCAAGCACCACGCCGAACAAGCCTACTGAAGCCGAGCCTGCAGCCACGAAAAGCGTATCTAAAACCAGCGGCGCCAAGACGGCCGGAGCCGCAGCTACTACGGGCTCAAGCCTTTCCGCCAACGCACTCTTTGGCGACGATGGTTTCCTTCCGCACAACTTGATCCAATGGATGTACGTCATCGTACTTGTCCTGCTCGGAGTGATTTTTTACAGGAAGCTCTACACTGACAATCCAAAGAACCAGGCCCCGCTGAAGCATAAATAACCCTTTGCCAGCAAGGTAAATAGCCGTCCATAAAAGCTTGACTTGTTCAAGCTTTTATGCTATACTATACACGTACAGTGTTCTTTGAATAAGATTAGGTAAAATTTGTTTATTTGAGCGGCTCCCCTTTTACCCGCACAAATATGGCCCTTCAAATAAACAAATTTTACACTCACTAATCTAAACAATAACAAGAATGGCAAATTCAAAAACGATCATCCCGGCGACGGAAACGCCCCCGGGGGTCTGGGTAAATATCCTAGGCACTGTATTCTTCACAAGACTCTTACCGATAACGGTGATCTTGTTCTTGATCTCACTACTGTTCAAACAGACCAGCGAGTGGGGCATACTGCATTTCATAAGCATATGCATCACATTGCTCCTGGTTGCAAGAAACAAGGAGATCCAGAGGTACCATCAGTTTACGCCTCCTTATCACGCTCAGTCAGTGATAAATGAAAAAACAGGCGAGAACAGGATGCTGATGCCCGGCACGAATGCCGTGGCGACCAATGAGAGCCCTGAGATGGAAGGAAATGTTCCCCGTTTCATGGATCTGAAAAAAGTCCTGGCATTCGTGAGCGATCCCCTGAGTTTTCAAGTCGGAGACGAAGGAACTTTGGAGGTAAAGATCGCCATAGCGCTGCAGCCGCATATCACTCCCCTCTACAGCGAGACAGCTCATAATCTAAAGTTGTTCAATTCTATCGACGAGAAGGATCTGGCTGGCTGGGTACAAGAGAATATCATCTCTAGAGTATCTAGTTACTATACTCCGCCAAGGACCATGGAGCATTTGCTAAATGAGGATGCTGTGTGTCATGCCATATTCGGGAAAGGAAGTGCCACCCAAAGAAAGGGCATGTACCGCGACATCATAGAGAAACTGGAAGAAAGTTTCGGATCTCATGTCTCTGTCCTCATCGTAAACAGCAATCCGGATGCCAAGCTCATGAAGAGCAGGGATGAAGTGGCCAGAATGAAGTACTACGACAAATCCATGCAGATCTTCATTGATCGCGGCATGGATCCAGAACGTGCGGCATATTTGGTCAGGATCGTTTCCGAAGACGTGAAAGCAACTGAAGAGAACTCAAACTTCAATGTTACCGTCAAGGGATTGGAAAACATGACTCAGTTCTCCATGGTAGGAACGCCCGCAATCGAAAAAGGAGGTAAAAAATGAGCGCACCATCACATGGGTCACCTAGAAAAACTCCCAATCTGACATCGGGTAAAACGATACCCCAAGTCCAAATAGTACTGCGCATCTCAGCACTCGTATTGTTTCTGCTCATTCTTGTTATTCACGTCAGGATCGGTGTTCCGGTCAAGACGGGCGAGGGATATACCACGATGGCTAAACCCATCAAGGCATATATCGACCCTTTAAATAGCAATACCCGGGTAGAATACGGGAAAAGAGCGAGGTATGTACTCGCTTCCGATACCTCTCAGACATACCTTGCAGGTGGGGAAGGAGATCTCAATGTAAGTTCTCCACTTATTGAGAATTTCTTGAAAATGCCTGCAGCTGACTACTGGATATATCCTGAGGGAAGTGAATCCGCGTATTTCTGGTGGTCTATCGAATAGCATTACCGATTTACGACGCACAAATCAAAAGGCATCCGCTTTTCAACGGATGCCTTTTTTCTTTGCTTATTTTATTCTGAATTGAGCTGACGGATCGGAGGAGAGTAATCCGGCAGAGTAACTGTTCCCTTCTGAGGGTCCACTCCCTTGATGTCGAGGGTGGTCAGCACTATCTGGAGTATCGTCCAGACGCCGAGCATGACGGTCAGCCCGATGACGCCGTAGATCATATGGCTCTTGCCTTCGGTCCGCTTCTCTTCATTATCCGCATTGGAGATGAATTCAAAGACGCCCCAGAGGAAATACGCCAAGGCCAGAGCGAATAAAAGAATAATGAGCGGGTTGATGATGAGCCGATTCGCATTGGCTACAAAAGAATCCACGCTCGCATAAGCAATGTTGCCGAAAAAGTTCATTTATTGGATCTGGAATGGAACGGTCGGCAGAGTGATGCTCTGCGCGTTCGAGAGACCGAATGTGTTTCGGACGATAGCTACCAAGCCCCAGAGACCGACGATAACTACGAGACCGATAACGCCGTAGATCATCTTGTCGCGGCCGGCAGTCTTTGCTTCTTCATCGCCACCGATAACATACTGCACGACACCCCAGATGAAGTACACGACACCCAGGACAATAAGGACCGGGATGATGGTATTCAAGATGGTAGCGATGCGGCACAATACGTCTCCTATGTTATTGACGGTTCCGCAGGTCACCAAGTTTCCATAGGTGGTAGTCTGCGCCAATGCCATGATCGGGGACAATCCTACTGCCAAACCAACCAACGATCCTAATTTCTTTTTCATATTTTTTTATTAAAACTTAATTAATTTTATCCGCCTGTGGCGGAGCGACCTTATAATGCTATTAATAATATTTTACCTAATAATAGGTTGCCGGTATTATAGCACAAAAAACGTATGCAAGCTATTTGGCTGCCTTTTCAGGAAGCGTCGGAATGACGTTCTTTATCTCGAAAGTCCCGCCCACGATGGATACCAGGCCCCAGACGGACACCATGACGGTAAGGGCGATAATGCCGTATATCATGAACTGCCTGCCCTGCGCCCGCTTCTCTTCATTGTCCGCGCCGATGACGTATTGCACGACACCCCAGACGAAGGCCGCCAAGGCCAAGGCGAAGATGAGCGGTATGACTGAGCCGCTGATGAGACAAGTCGCGTAGTTGAGGAGATCGCTCAGGTCTTTTCTACCGTTGCTGTCAGCGTCAAATTTACACGTGGCAAAACTGCTGGTCGAGCTGAAGGAGCCGGCAGTGGCACCTCCGGAACCAGCACCAGGAAAGGGATCGGGATTTCCGAACCCGCTGCCTACCCCGGTATATTCCGTACTTGGACCCGTCTCATCATATCCGGGAGGAAAAGCAAAATCCGTATCGGCCGGAGTTGCGGCGGAAGCGAAGAATGCGGGCAGTACGATCAATGACAGGAACAAGGCTAAAGTGAAAAGTATCTTGATTTTATTTCTGTTCATAAAAAAATAATTATAATTATAATCCTAAGACCGTGTCAGAGATCAGCTGCGCGATGGCCCATGAGCCGAGCAAGATCGCCGCGCCGATGACCGAATACAGCAATGCTCTTTTCGCCGTCTGGATCTGCTCGCTGTTGCCGCGGGCCGAGACAAAGAGAAAACCGGAGTAAATGATGGCCAGAGCGACGATCGGTATACCTATCTTGATGACACCTTCGAGAATAGTCTTGATAAGGCCGTTCAGATCGCTCACTTTTATCGGATTTGTTATCTTGGTGACGAGAGGAGGGTTGGAATTCTGGTTGGACGCATTACCGCCGGGAGGATTAGTGCCTTGCCCTTGCTGCGGAGGGTTAGTACCCTGACCCTGCTGAGGCTGTGCAAAGGTAACAAAAGGAAGAACAAGCATCATGGCTATCATCGGAACGAATATACTTATCTTCAATAATTTCATAGGCTTATTATACATCATTTAAAACCCTATCCAAGAGCCGTCATGGCCAAGGAGTGTTAATATCGTATGCACGATGAGCCATGCTCCGGCTACGAAGAAAAGACCGATGGCCACATTGCCGAATACTTTCTTGGCTTGGCTCATCTTTTCTTCAGAACCGCCGGAGGTGAGCAATTGGAGACCGGCATAGCAGAACGCTATCGCGGCTATAGGAACAGCGAGACGGAAGAGGATAAAATTAACCACGTTATTTATGAGGAGAAGCAGATGGCCAAACTGGCAGTCCTTGGCATACTCAGGATGCAGTTTCAGGACCTCAGGATCCTTGATGCCGCAGGGCACCAAGTCGGCCGCGCCGACCAATACCGGAGTTATGAGTATGGAAAGTATGAATATGTATACGATAAATTTTTTCATTATTTTTTATCTTGCTAATAAAAGATCCAGCTTGGACGAAGCGTCTTCCACAGCCTCGCGCGACGTGAGGTTCCCGGAAAGCACATTGTCCACCATCTTCTGGAAGATGCCGCTGGTATCTGCAGGTGCCGGGTCCAGCCACGCGCGAGAGAACAGGGCGGACCTGTAGAAGATCGGGAAATAGGCGTCAGACGGCGTACCGGAAAGCAGATCACGCCGGACCGGTGGCAGGAGCACGGCAGCGGAGAATTTACCTGCGAAATCCCCCGTCGCCATAGTGGAAGCGGCCACGAAAGCGGTGTTCATGTTCTTGGAAAAAGCGGAGACGGCTATGCCGAACACATTGGCCGAAGTGAGCTTGAAGTCAGTGCTTCGGAGCTGCGGGATGGAAGCCACGCCGAAATTAAGATTCGGATTGCGGGCAAGTATCGAAGAGAGCTCGCTCGAGCGGCCGAAGTAGAAAGCGACATTCTGAGCAGTGAAAGCATCTGTGGAATTCGGCAATGATTTGTTCCAAGTATACGCCGTCTTGGAAGGGTCGGCAAAACCGGTATAAAAATCGAGGCTGCTGGCAGTGTTAGACGCCGCGTTCTTGCCGAGAACTGAAACGAACTCGCCTTCTGTTTCAGAAATGATGAAATCTCCCGACTGCATGAAGAGCGCGGAAAGGATGCCTTTGGCATTGGCCACATTTGAGAACTGCCCCAATCCTGCTGCGCTCTTGATGATGCGGTTCTCTTCGTTCTTCTTGGTAAGGAGCGGCATGAGCTGCACGAACTCATCCCAGTATTGCGGCGGATTGGTGATGCCGGCGGCATCCAGCATGCTGCGGTTGTAATACATGACCAGCGGATCGGCTACGAGTGGAAATGCGATGATGCCGTTCGAGGCGAGAAATACTTCGCCGGCGGCGGCAAAATTGCTCTTGAAACCAGCTAACGGGTAGCTCGAATACGGTACGACGAATATTTTATTGCTGTAATGAAATGCCAGATCCTGCGGCAAGAGGAAGAGATCCGGGCCTGTGCCGGAAGCCAGAGCTTCAAGGAGATCCTGGTCGAACGTATCCGCGTTGCGGGCAACGTAATTAACGACAAAAGAAGGATTGAGGCGATTGAACTCCTCCATGAGCGGAGCCATGACGCCTCCTTTGACCGTACCCCAGAGGACCACGGTGCCTTGCGCGCCAGTCTCGTTCTTGTCCTTGCCGATAGGTATGGTTCCGGAAAAGACCAAGACACCGAAGATCGCCGCGGCGATGAAGATGATGACGACTATCAGTTGGAAATTTCCTCCTTTCATATGTTTATACTCGCTTCAATATCATACCATAATGCCGCTCGCCTTCCGATACTTCACGCTCCAAAGCAAAGCCATGCTTGTGCAAGAGCGCCAGCGCTTCTTTTTTCGGCAAGTGAAAATCTATGAACAGCATCTTGCCGCCGGGCTTGGTGATGCGCTTTGCTTCCGCTAAAAAATCATCCTTATTTTCGGCTTGGAAGAGCGCATTTGAAATGATCACTCTGTCGCACAGGCCGTCTTTCAATTTCGTGCCGCCTTTTTTTTCAATATCGCCCCAGAATACTTCTAGGTTTTGTATGTGATTATCTTTTGCTTTATTCTGCAGGCTCTTCACGAAGTCGCGCTGTACTTCTACGGCATACACTTTGCCCTGCGGAAGCATACGCGCCGCCTCCATCGCAAAGAATCCCGAACCCGCCCCCAAATCCGCGAGTATCATATCTTCGCGCAATTCAAGCATCTTCAAATTTTTCACCGGGTCGGCGAACATGCCCCAATTATACCCTTTTACCGCCAAGCAAACAATCTTGTGTGAGGTCTTGCCTCACACATAAGTAATCCATTCTAAGATTTCAGAAGCGAATGCTTCCGGTACAGGAAAATAATCAGGGAAAGGTTCCCGGTTAATGATACGAATTTTTCTCCTTTCTTCCCCTTGATAATCCTTATAACTGGAGAAATCATATTCGCCCAAAAACTTCAGCGAATCTTTCTTGTTTTTCAGACCTTCTTCCTTCCATTTCGGCTCTTTTAATTTTACGGGATTCAGGTGTATATAAGAAAAAAGATATTTTAGATGATTATCATTTTCTGCATGCTGGGATTTAAATTTTCCTTCAAACAAGCCGCCGCTCCTTTTATATTTCTCATTGAAATACATCACATATCCTGTGGTGAGCTTCTGCATGAATTTGCTGACTCCTCCCTCTTCCGCCGGCGTAATCAATAAATGAAAATGGTTCGGCATCAAACAATATGCGGCGATATGTACTAAATTTTTTCCGCGCTCAAAATCATATATCGTGGCATCGCGCGCCAGATTGAAATAATTGAAATTGTTTTCTCCATTCGCAAGAAAGAGCAAGTTCACAAAACGATTGCTGTCTTCATCATCAAGAAATATTACCTGCTTGCTATTTCCACGATTATAAATGTGATAGAACTCACCCATTGCAAAATTTACTTTGCGTATAGACATACAACCATTATATCAAAGCCTTTGTGTGAGGCAAGACCTCACATACATATTATATATTAGATTTTTTCTAAAATGGTGTTATAATGGCATTAAACAAAAACGTATTCCAAATGAAAAAAACTAACTTTAAAAGCATCCACCCCTCATGGCAGGGCTTGCTATACCTTCTCTTGGTTTTGAAGGAGAAAAATTAATTCATTCCCTACCCTGAAATTTTTAAAGCATTGGAAGAGAAAAACAAGCAAAGAAAAGACAGGGTTGACCCTTTTATAATAGCGAAGCTGGAAAATCGTTCACGGGGATCCTGGCCATATCGGACTATGGAAATTTTATGCAACAGATTTCTTGTCGTGCAAGATGGATACTCAGATTCAACTCCTGTGGAAGAAATCCGTTACAAAATTACTTACAAAGGACTTGTTATGATTAGGGACGTAAAGTTCAGCTGATACTTGAAGCCGTTAGCAACGAATGACCTCGGAAATACCGGGGTTATTTTTATATGAGGTTTTGCTTACATCTTCTTTGTACAAACTACGCGCAAGTGAGCGAGGCGATGGAGTCTCCGGGGCGGAGGCGCATGATGGTAACGCCCTGGGTCTGGCGGCCGAGGCTGGAAATGTCTTTGAGCGCAGTGCGGATGACCTGGCCTTTTTTGGACATAGCGATGAGTTCTTCTTCGGCGCCGGTGAGGACTTTGGCGACTATGAGCTTGCCGGTCTTTGCGGTAATTTTTGCGGTCTTGATGCCGGATCCTCCCCTGCCTTGCACTTTGTATTCTTTAAGCGGCGTTTTCTTGCCAAGGCCATTTGCGCTCATGACGAGGAGCGAGCCGTCTTTATTTTCTTTTTTCACGACATCCACGCCGATGATTTCGTCTCCTTTTCCGAGCTTCATGCCGCGCACGCCTCCTGCAGTGCGGCCCATCTCGCGGATATCAGCTTCTTTGAATCTAATTGATTGTCCTTCGGAAGTGGCGAGCATTATCTCGTCGCCTTTTTCTAAAAGGAGCGCGGATGCAAGCTGGTCGCCTTTATCCAGGCGGATAGCGATGATGCCGGAGCGACGGACGTCCTTGAAGGATTCGCCGGACATTTTTTTGGCAGTGCCATTTTTTGTAACCAACATTAATGATATCGTAGAATTTTTCATTGCTTTCGGTAGAGGTAAAATAGAAGTGACTTTTTCCTCGCCGGAAAGCGACAGGAAATTCATAATTGATTTGCCTTTGGTGGCGCGACGGCCTTCGGGAATATCATACATCTTTATCTGATACGCTTTGCCGAGGTTCGTGAAGAAAAGCAGGTCGCTATGCGTATTGCCGGAGACGAGCATGGTGACGAAGTCTTCTTCTTTTGTTTCCAAGTCCACCACGCCCACGCCGCCGCGCTTCTGCGCGCGATATTCAGACGGGTCGGTGCGCTTCACATAGCCGCCTTGGGTGTACACGAGCACGGTCTCTTTTTCTGGAATTAAATCTTCATCAGAAATTTCTTTGATGCCGCCTTTGATTATTTTTGTACGGCGCTCGTCGGCATATTTATCTTTTATTTCTTTGAGCTCGTCGGATACGACTTTGAGCATTTTCTTTGGGCTGGCCAAAAGATCCTTTATCATTTTAATAAATGCTTGCTTCTCGGCGAGCTCTTCTTCTATCAGCTTGCGCTCAAGCCCGGCGAGCTTTTGGAGCTTCATGTCCAAAATAGCCTGCGCCTGAAGGTCAGAAAACTTAAATTCTTTCATGAGGGCGAGTTTTGCGGCCGCGCCGTCTTTGGAAGCGCGGATGGTCTTGATGACTTTGTCTATGAAATCAAGCGCTTTCTTGAGGCCCAGTAAAATATGCTCGCGCTCTTCAGCACGGCGGAGGTCGTACTGGCTCCGACGCTTCACCACTTCGCGGCGATGGCCGATGAATTCAGTGAGAATGGACTGCAGCGAAAGAGTCTGCGGCACGCCGTCTACCAGGGCCACCATGTTGAAATTGAAATTTTGCTCCAGCTGGGTATTTTTGTAGATATAATTTAAAACTTTTTCCGGATGGGCACCGCTCTTCAGATCAATCACCACGCGGATGTCACGGGTGGATTCATCACGAAGTCCTTTGATACCCTCTAGCTTTTTTTCCTGCACCAGTTCGGCGATAGCCATGATGAGGTTCGCTTTGTTCACACGGAATGGGAGCGAGGTGATGATGATCTGGAACATGCCGCTCTTCGTCTCAGTGATCTCGGCTTCGCCGCGAGTCGCTACACCGCCGCGTCCGGAAGAATATGCATGGAGCATGTCTTTGTAACCATATGCAATGCCACCGGTCGGGAAATCGGGACCTTTAATGAATTGCATGAGGTCTTCCGTCGTCGCCTCTTCATTGTCAATCAAGTGCACAGTCGCGTCTACTACTTCGGCGAGGTTATGCGAAGGAATATTTGTCGCCATACCCACGGCGATACCGAGCGTGCCATTTAAAAGAAGTGCAGGCACAGCTGAAGGCAGGACGATAGGCTCGTTCCGAGTCTGGTCGTAGTTTGGCCTGTAGTCAATAGTTTCTTTTTCTAAATCCTGCAGGAGCGATGCGGAAATTTTGGACATTTTTGCTTCGGTATAACGCATAGCCGCAGCATTGTCTCCATCAATAGAGCCGAAGTTTCCTTGGCCGAGGATGAGCGGATAGCGGTATGAAAATTCCTGTGCCATGCCCACCATGGAGTCATATACGGCAGTATCGCCATGAGGGTGGTATTTTCCCAGCACATCTCCCACTACTGCAGCGGATTTACGGAAGCGGGCGGAAGCGGTGAGCCCCATCTCATGCATGGCAAAAAGAATGCGGCGATGCACTGGTTTTAAGCCATCGCGTACATCAGGAAGCGCACGCGCAGTGATGACGGACATGGCATATGCCAGGTACGAATCCTTCATCTCTTTGACGATATTTACCGGCAGGATACCTTGCCGCTTTGGAGCTTCTTCTTCAATTGGTTCAGCTTTCTTTGCCATAAAAAATTTATTCTATCACATCTACCTGCATATCCGCTTCATCAGCCGAAATGCTCTTGTATCCGTCTACGATATTATCTTTGAATACAGAAAATGGCTCCAGGTCCTGCTTTATTTTTACTTCCGTCTCTTTCGCGCCAAATGACTTGCCGAGAGAAAAAGTCCAGAGCAATATCACGATGACTGCGCCGATAAATGTGATGATATGCACGATATGCTTTCGGTCTTGTTCCGGATGCTGGCGCAATTTGTGTACGATTTTTCGTGCGTGTTTTATCATAAAAATTTTATACTGCTTTTAATACTGCCACTTCACCCTCCTTACCTTCCAGGTCCTTGCGCTTTAGGGTCAATTTATCTTCAGCTTTCGCATCCTCCTCGCCCATTTCTTTCAGGAATAATTTTAAAGATGCGGCATCGTAATCCATCGGGATAACGAGCTTCGGCTCAAGCGATGAAGCGAGCTTTGCCGCCGCTTTGGGATCCAGCACGCCAGCGCCGCCGACAGGCACGAATAATATATCCGGCTCGGTGATGGCCTCCCTCGCCTCTTTGGAAATGTCCCCATTGGAAAGCGCGCCAAGGAATGCGATGTTGATATTATCTACTGCGAGTGAATATATAGTGTTGATATATTTTTTCTCGCCGAGCTCGGCATCGGACAATTCACCTTTGACGAAGATTTCTTTTACTTCGTAGTCCCCTGGACCGGTAATAGCAAAAGGCACCCGCTCGCCGTGCGTGAGCTGATCCGCGCCGTTGTAGTCCGGATGGTTCGTGGTGACCAGCGCGATATCCGCGCCGAATTTGGCCGAGACGCCGCTTTTTGAGCTCTTGGAAACAGGATTGAAAGCGAGGACCATTTCCCCCTGCTGGATCTTGAAGAATTGCTTGCCGAAATATGTGATAATCATGTGAAGGAATTATAGCAAATGCGGGACGCAAATCAAAATACACCCCACCACCTTTTGAACAGGCAATACCTGTTGGAATCCAAGAGTTACCCTTTGGATTTTTAAATTACTGTTTATTAAACTGGCTTATTAATCTTCCCTCTTTGTCTAAAATTTCATTTTCGCCGTAATAAATATCACTCGCTTCTCCCATAGCTTTCTGAAGAATACTCATGCAATCTTGATAGGTCTTGACTGGCATTTCTGCTTTTTCATTTTCTTCTAGTTCACTAACATATACACCAGTCAGGTGTTTTATACTTGTTAATTGTGAAGCGAAAAGACGAACCACGTGAAGAGGGCTTGGATTCTCCGCAAGATAAACGGAATTTTTACCTTCTCTCGTTTGCTCCAGCACTTTATCCCAAAAATCTTTAAACTTAGGATATTCTTTCCTTATCTCTGTCAACATTTCTTTATTAGTTTTTTTATGTTCTATTCCTCTGCTTCCGGTAGAATCAGGGCTTAATTGTGGTTTTTGTTCAAATTTCATAATGCACTAATAATACGCTCTCTCTCTGTGCGTCAAGAACCACATTCCCCTCTCCTTAATAAGGAGAGGGGTCAGGGGTGAGGTTCTTCCACCCCGTCTCGGATTACCGAGCCACCCCTCAAGGGGAAATTCTGCTTGCATTTCCCCTCTTTCTGTATTAGTATCAATGTACAAGCGAATATTTATATTATTACGGGATTTTAGGTTAACACCTCCGGCGCCGGTATTGGGCCAGAGACGCCTAAGCCATAAATCCGCCGTAGCTATATGCTCGTTCAGCGGATTTTTTATTTGGACGCTTGGAAAATAATTATGCACACAGACGAATTAGTAAAAGAAGAAAATTTAGTCTTAAAGTCAGTCGTGGACAGAAGCGGCACAAAGCCGGAACTGGACGCGCTCGTAGAAGGACCGGTCATTCTCATTCAGAAGTCCTCTGTATATGTAGACCTTTCCCCATACGGTACAGGTATCATTTACGGCCGCGAATTCATCAATGCGAAAGACATCATCAAGAAGATCGCCCTCGGCGACACCATCAAGGCGAAAGTCGTAGAGGCTGAAAATGAAGACGGCTATGTGGAGCTCTCCCTGAAGGAAGCGAAGCAGGCTCTGGCATGGAGCGAAGCTGAAAAGGCTATCAAGGCAAAGACTGCGCTTGATTTGGAAATCAAAGACGCAAACAAGGGCGGACTTATCTTGGAATGGCAAGGCATCCAGGGCTTCCTCCCTGCTTCCCAGCTCAAGGCCGAGCACTACCCTCGCGTAGAAGACTCTGATAAGGACAAGATCTTGAAAGAATTGAAGAAGCTCGTCGGACAGAAAATTTCCGTCATGATAATTTCTACTTTGCCAAAGGAAGGCAAGCTTATCTTTTCCGAGAAAGACAACAATCCTGAAGAGAAGAAAGAAATACTTTCTAAATACCAGATAGGCGATGAATTGGATTGCACTATAGCGGGACTCGTGGACTTCGGCGTATTCCTGAAATTGGAAGACGGACTGGAAGGCCTGGTGCACATCTCCGAGCTTGACTGGGGACTCGTGGAAGACCCTCGCACGATGTTCAAAGTGGGCGACAAGGTAAAGGCGAAAGTCATTGAAATCAAGGACGGTAAGATTTCCCTTTCCATTAAAGCTTTGAAAGAGAATCCGTGGACGGAATTTGAAGGCAAATTGAAAAAAGGCGACATCATCAAAGGCGTCGTCATCAAGTACAACAAGCACGGCGCGCTCGTGTCCATCAAGGAAGGAGTCGCCGGTCTGGTGCACAACTCCACCTTCGGCACTGAAGCAAAGCTCCGCGAAAAGCTGGAGCTCGGAAAGACCTATAATTTCCAGATCACGCTTTTTGAGCCAAAGGATCACAAGATGACTTTGATGCATCTTGAGTAATCACTCAAACAACAAAGCACAAAAAATCCCGCCTCTGGCGGGATTTTTTGTGCTTAATCATAGGAAGGATCTATGGTATTCAGTATTTCTATTTGTGCATTAGTTAAGCTTGTGGCACATCCATTGATTATCATAGGTTGCATACTTCCACCATTATAGATTTCTCCCTCTGCATCACATTGCTTATCACGATATATTATCCATGCTTTCTGTGCTTCTCTAAGCTTGATGACAATGTTAGGATTATACTCATTATATTCAACATAACGTTTTAAAATATTTTGATAGGTCGTATTTAATTCTGCGTCAGCAATTTTAAATTCTTCATAAGAACATATGGTCATCTCAGTTTGTGTCATTGGATTTGAGCAAGCACCAGTAGCTGATTCTTCATCAACCATATCAACTGCATTATTTGTGATTTGAGAGCCTCTAACTTGTTCCTTTTTTAAAGCATAATTATACGAGATAAAACTGACAAAAACTGCAATGAGTATTGTCGCCAGTGCCCAAGGAATATTTTTATTCATAGCCATATTATACGCCCCTTAAATTCCTATGCAAATAAAAAGCACCCCGGTCGGAGTGCTTTTTATATCTTCGCTACATACGTAGGATTTTCACCGATTCCATTCATGACTTTCATCACCTTCTGAGCATAATCAGGCACGATAGATGGCGGGTTGTAAGTCTGGAGAATAGCTTTAGTTTCTTTGCCGGCATAATGATGGTCAGTATTCGGATTGTTTCCGCCGAGGTTATGACCCACAGTTTCAATGGCTTTATCAATACTTTCAAAAGGAATCTTACAAGAACCCCAGCCGAAAGGATTGTAGGTGTACTCGATGTTACCGGTGCGCTTGTACGCTCCCTGGCAGGAAAACTTTCCTCCCGTAGTCTCGATGACCGAGATAGCCGCAAGCAAGCGCCAGTCCAGATCGTTCTTTTCAGCTTCAAGGACGAACTTTTCGCCGTATCCCTCAAGCGGCATATTGCGCGCCCGGAAATAAGCATCTATGGCTTCCGCCTTCGCCTTTTGGTCTTGAGCCTTTTGGTCCATAACCTGGTTAAAGGCTAAGATACCATCGGCTTCTATATTTGATTTTTGGGATGATACGATCTGGGTGGCCGGCTCGATAGGGGCTTCAACTGGTTTCGGAACATTTCCGAAAGGCATCGAGAGGCTGACTATCGGCAGGAGGATAAAGGATTCCACGAACCGTATCAATTTTTTATTTTGCATATTCAAGGGGTGTTTGCTCCCCAGAACCAGTAGCCTTGTGAGCTATGACTGAAAAAGTCCTTATGTAATAAGCTTTACAGCCTAAACTAAGGACATGTGTATATCTTAGCATATCCGGATTTAAAAGTCAATAGTTAGGCAATGATTTCAGCATATGTCAAATCTAAAATAGCTTGGTAAATAAGGGTATCTTCTCCCCTATCCATTGACAGATAAGGCTTAAAATGGGTATAATTCGGTCAAAGTGGATAAAGTGTTCCAAGCGGAGTATGATGAGTGGTATGCAAAAGAGGCAAAAAGAGGTCCGCGAAGTCGTGTCCGCCCTGAAAAAGGAGGGCAAGAAGCACCTAGCGGCGGCAATTGCTGCCAATTGGGACAAGACTTTGCTGGAATATTCCGCCAGCCTCTGGAAATACCGCCCGGATATGCCGATGGAGACAATATTGAAGCAAGCCCTGTCCGCCGAACTCCTCCGCTTGGGTTATTCTCCTAAAGAAATCGTCCCTATCGTCAAAAACCTAGCAAAACGCCGGGTGCTTCAGACCACCCCGCATATCGCCCCTGCCGGAAAGCCGAGGTACTTCTTTATCAGCTGGTTGGGAGCGCTGGGATTAAAGCCGACTGATATCTACCCTGTCGCCATGTTCTCCGGCGTGCCTTTCTCAAACAAAACACGCCCGGGACGACTTTGTCGGAAGGATGGGGACATAAACCTCATGCCTTCAGCGATGCAAGACGAACTCGCATACCGAAATGTCATTCCGACTAAGATGTTGGAAACGATAGAAAATCTGCCGGCTGATATCAAAAAACTCCTGCCAAAAGCAAAGCTGGGCGCATCCTATACCGGCTGGGCGCTGACGGCCGCCCAAAAAGTTGAAGGCAACTTTTTGGGCGGCCGTCCCATATTCCTAGACTTCAACGAAGTCGCCTCCAATTACCTCCTCCTTGCGCTCCAAAATCCCGAGCATCCCGTATATAAAATATTCTTTTCCGAAAAAGAGCGGGCGCTCACCATCAAGCATTTTAAAGAAATGGTTTTCTTTTACGCTCCAGTACAAAAAGGCAAATATTCCGAAATGGAAAATTTTTATTTGAAGGACGGCTACCTCCAAAGCGCCAGCAGAAAAATAGAATTGACTCCGGAAATTCTCGCCGCAGAATTGAAGGAGCGGCTCTGCCCCGGGCTCATCGTCGGCTTCTTCATCTTCGCCTTTCTGAATCGCTTCCTGTGCTTCGGCTCATTCGCCCAAGTGGAATATCTGCCGCTGTACCGTGAAAAATTCGCCAAATTCTCATTCCTTAAAAAATACAATATCAAAAACGCCCCAGCCGGAGCGCTCACCACCGGCGGCTTCGCGGATCATATTGACCTGTACCCGCTGGACCTAGCCCTGCAAAATCCCCACGCCGCCAAAACCCTCCTCGCCTCGTACGAAAAAACCCTCTTCGGCGACGCCCTCCTCGCTATCCGCGATGTCCTCCTGCATCAGAATTACAGTATGAATTTGGTGAGGAAATAAAAAACCACTTTGTTCAAGTGGTTTTTTTTGTTAAATCTTCGAATTGTTTTAGAGATAATCAATCAAGGGTAAGGGTTTATAGGAAACCGAATCAAATAAAATAATTTCAGCCAACTTAGTTTTCAGCTGTGAAATTACAGTATCAGTACAGTCACTTGATGTGAGAAGAATTTGTACTCCTACAAAGCTACCCACATCTCCTTTGGATATTGATGCCTCCTTGATGTCTTTTATTTGAAGAAGACACGGCTTGATTTTTTTCTCAAAAAACTCTACAAAACCAGTAATATGGCGTGGGTCATTCTTTTCCCATCCCATAAACCTGATGGTGAGATATTCAGCATTGATTGCTTGTTCGACTATGATATACATATTTTATGTTATTAAAGGTTTTGATATCCGTTTATATTATTTCATATAAAAATAAAAAAGTCAATCATAATATGCTAAATGTAATATGCTAAAATAACCCAATGGCAAAGAAACAAACAGCTCACTTTATCGGCATATGTGGCGCGGGGATGTCTGCCGCGGCGGTGCTTTTGAAAGAAGCTGGATGGAAAATCACCGGCTCGGATGCCGGCGTGTATGACCCTATAGCCGGATATTTAAAGAAAAATAAGATAGCTTTTTCTGTCGGGCACAAGGCAGTTAATATTCCAAAGGATGCGGATTTGATTGTGATAGGCCGGCACGCAAAGCTCGTGCCGAATGAAAATGCGGAAGTGAAAGCCGCTTTCGCTTCGGGTGTGCCGGTGAAATCCTTGCCTGAAGTTTTGGCGATGCTTTCCGAAAGTAAAAATAATATTATCGTGGCGGGCAGCTACGGCAAGAGCACCGCTACAGCGCTGATTTCCTGGTGCTTGATGCAGGCAAAAAAAGACCCGTCATATTTCATCGGCGCGATTCCTTCGGGCACGGGGAAAAGCTCACATCTCGGCAAGGGCAATGAATTCGTATTGGAAGGCGACGAATACCCTTCGGCGAATTGGGATGACCGCTCAAAATTTTTACACTTCTCCCCTGCTTCCGTCCTCCTCATCTCTGCCGAGCACGATCACTTGAATGTATTTCCTACTGAGGCATCATATGTCGCCCCTTACCGCAAGCTGGCGATGAAAATTCCGAAAAGCGGACTGCTGGTGTACGCGAAGAATGCGAAGAATACAGGCAAGGTTGCTGAGCACGCAAAAGGTCGTACAGTAAGTTATGCTTTTGCTGACAAAAAGCCTGCCCGCCGTGGCGGGGCGAATTGGTACGCACAAAATATACAATACGGCGTGCAAACTTCTTTTGACCTTATGAACGGTAAGAAAAAAGTCGTCCGCATAAAAACAAAACTCCTCGGCAATCACAACATTGAAAATATTATCGGCGTGGGCGCGCTTCTGCTGGAGCAAAATCTCATCACTCCCCTACAATTCGCCAAAGCAGTGGCAATCTTTTCCGGCATCAAACGCAGAATAGAATTGCTGACAGAAAAATCAGCCGTGCCCGTATACGAGGGCTTCGGCTCGTCATACCAGAAAGCAAAAGTCATCTTTGACGCACTGAAATTGCACTTCCCGAAAAAGCGCATCGTCGCCGTATTTGAACCACACACTTTTTCTTGGCGAAACCGCGGGGCTTTGAAATGGTACAAAGATATTTTTGCAGATGTTGCTGAAGTCATTCTCCTCCCCCCGCCCGGCCACGGCGCCACCACGCATGACCAGCTCTCCGGCAAAGAAATATTTGCCGCCATACCGAATACCGGTAAGCACTATGCCACAACAGAAAAAGAAGCGCTGGCGCTTCTCAAAAAGATAGTAAAAAAAGGCGATGTGCTTGCTCTTATTTCTTCCGGTTCATTGCTTGGACTTTCAAAGTCAGTGCCGAAGGCACTGGAGAAAAACTCTAAGTAAAAAGCCGCCAGTTCCCTGGTGGCTTTTTAAATTCTTTTTGCCCTGAAAATTCCAATAAGAGTAAGAAGGAGGATCTTTAAATCCAGACCTAATGACATCTTTCTCATATAGAGAAGGTCCAAATGATACACTCTTTTATCACCTTTTCTGTCTGTATGGATAATCTGGGTTAACCCCGTAATTCCGGGTATTATGTCATACCTTTTAGTGAAATCCGGTATATCGGTATGCATAGGCGGAAAAGGACGTGGCCCGACAAACTTCATTTCTCCTTTTATGACATTCAGGATCTGGGGTAATTCGTCCAACCCTGTAGAGCGAAGGATTTTTCCAAAAGGAAATACACGATAATCGTCCTTTTTAGAAACAAAGGTCCGATCTTTACACCATTGAGAGGTTCGTAAGGTGCGGAATTTATACATTATAAATTCCTTTCCCTTGAAACCAACTCTTTTTTGGCAAAAGATAATAGGCCAGCCGCCAGATGAAGCAATAATAATGGAAATTATTATCCATAATGGGGACAGCACAGCGATAAGAAAAATTGAAGCAAAAACATCAAAAATTCTTGCCGCTGGAGTATTTGGGCAAATTTTGCTTTTTTTCATATAATAACTTTTTAGGGAATGGTTCAAGTAAATGCTAGCACACAAGCGAATACACGTAAAGATGCTACTTGAGCGCCTTTTTTAATTCTTCCATATCATTGAAATGGTGCTTCACCCCGCGGATTTCTTGGTAATCCTCGTGCCCTTTGCCGAGCACAGCGATGATATCCCCCGGCTGCGCGAGTTTCGCCGCTTCACGTATCGCCTCGCGGCGGTTTGTGATACTTTGTACTTTTTTCGCATCCGTCATTCCCAAATCGGTCTTCATCTCGGCGATGATTTTTTCAGGGTCTTCACTGCGCGGATTGTCCGCGGTGAATATGGCGATGTCTGAATTTACCGCGGCGATTTTTCCCATAGCACGGCGCTTTAATGGATCTCTGTCTCCACCGCAGCCCGCCACTGTTATCAATCTGCCTTCCAGCGGCTTGATGCCGCGTATCGTCAGCAATACTTTTTCCATCGCATCGGGGGTGTGTGCATAGTCCACGATACCTAGCACGCCGCGCTCACTCATAAAGTGATCGAAACGCCCGCGCGGCGGCTCTATGGTTTCTAATATTTTATTTACTTTCGGCATGTCAAAATCAAGTAGCTTGCATGCGCCCCATACGGACAGGATATTATACGCATTGAACTGGCCGAGTAATTTCGTATGAATTTTTGTGCCATGTATATCCATATCTATACCTGCAAAATCCATTTTTTGTATCTCGCCATGGAAATCCTCATTCTCCATCTTATCCATACTTTGGCTATGTGAAAATCCGTAAAAAAATTCACGCGCTTTGATGCCCTGGATTATTGCTCGCCCGTGCTCATCATCAGCATTTGAAAGCGCGAACGAACCTGTCGGCAAGTATTCAAAGAATTTTCTTTTAGCGTAAAAATAATTTTCAAAGCTCTTGTGATAATCCAAGTGGTCATGCGTGAGGTTCGTAAATACGCCGCCCACAAAGCGGATGCCCGCGATGCGCTTCTGGTCCGCCGCATGCGAGGACACTTCCATAAATACATATTCGCATCCCTTTTCTTTCATCTCGGCGAGTAGACGATGCAGGGCCACCGGACCGGGAGTGGTATGCGTGGATGGGTATCTCTCGCCGGCAATCATATTTTCCACTGTACCAATCAACCCGCATTTATAGCCGAGGGCTGTGGCTATCTTATAGAGCAATGTAGTCGTTGTGGTCTTGCCGTTCGTACCGGTCACTCCCACCACGCGCATAGTAGCTGACGGATTTCCATAAAAATGCATCGCTGCCAGCTGAGTTATCAGCCGCCGCTTAATCTTCAGATTTTTGATGATTTTTTGCATATTAAGCAGTAAAAAGATTATCCTTATTTTTTTCTAAAATTTCAACCAGTTCATCAAAATAAACCTTTACATCCGGAGAAAGAGCAATTTTATCAGATTTACTTTTAATTATCATGTCTAAAGAAATATTATTAACCTTCCAAGAATGTCCGCCTTCCAGATATATATTCAATGGGGGTAAAAGCTTGTCTAAAGCATATATAAATTTACTTTCTTTATCTTTCTTCTCCTCATATGCTTCTATTAAAGCATGTACTTCGTAAAATTCAACTATTTCACTCTTTAGTTTTTCACGGGCAAGTTTTTCTCTCTGCTCTTTACTTTGGACATACACTTCGTCTTTAGAATGCATTGGCGTATCACCCGCATATATTTCAACCAAATCATGCACTAGCGCATACTTTAAAAGTAGATTAATATTTAAATCCAATTTACGCGAATCAGCCAAATACCAAGCCGCCATTGCCAGTTGGTAGCTATGCTCAATATCATTTTCTCTTTGATTTGTCTTTTTGAAAATTACTTGCCTTTCAATGTTCCGAAAATCTTGAGTCAGTTTTATGAAAGAAAGTAATTTTTGTAAATTATCCATTTTCTTAAGCCCCGTGACATTTTTTAAATTTTTTTCCGGAATTGCAGGGACATAAATCATTTCGGCCGACTTCCTTTTTCGTGTCAGCAAATTCGGAAGGCTCGGAGTGAGTTACGGTAATGGACGGCTCGGCAGATGCGGTAGAAGATACGGATACGGCATCGGTATTGATCGTGCTGACGAGATTATACACCTGCTCTTCAAAATTAAATTCCATTTCTTTGAACATTTTCAGTCCTTCTTTTTTGTATTCTACGATCGGTTCCCGCTGGCCGTATGCGCGCAGGTTTACCGAGGAGCGCAAATAATCCATGGCTTCCAAATGCTCCATCCACAGCGCATCATTCGTGTATAAAGCGATGCGGCGTACAGTCTCTATAAAATTTTCCTCGCCGACTTTCGCACGCTTTTCGGCGATTATCTTGTCCGCGCCTTCACGGTCAGCGACGATTTTCGCGAGCAAATCTTCCACTTCAGTCTTGTCCGCCTGCATCATCTTCTGGCGACGGCCGTACACGGTATTGCGCTGATGGTTCATGACATCGTCGTACTCCAGCGTATGCTTACGGGAATCAAAATGGAATCCTTCTATCTTTGCCTGGGCGCTTTCAAGAGTGCGGGAAATAAGTCCGTTTTTTATCGGATGGTCTTCGGGAATGCCGAAGCGGCCCATCATGCCTTTCATTCTTTCAGATCCGAACACGCGCATCAGGTCATCTTCCAATGACACAAAGAATTGCGTTTCACCCGGATCGCCCTGGCGGCCGGAACGTCCGCGGAGCTGATTGTCTATCCTGCGCGCTTCATGACGCTCGGTGCCCATGACGAAAAGTCCGCCGAGGGATTTTACTTCTTCATACGCTTCTTTCGTCGCCGGATTGCCGCCGAGCTTGATGTCTATGCCGCGGCCCGCCATGTTTGTAGCTATGGTGACGGCGCCTTTCTTGCCGGCCTGCGCGATGATCTCGCCTTCTTTTTCGTGATTCTTTGCGTTCAATATGGTATGCGGCACGCCTTCTTGTTTTAAATACACAGAAAGCAGTTCATTTTTTTCTATAGAGATAGTACCGATGAGCACCGGCTGACCTTTCGTATTCAGCTCTTTCACTTTTCTGGCGATAGCTTGGAATTTTCCTTTTTCCGTCTGAAAAATGAGGTCGCCCTGGTCAATGCGGATGACGGGGCGATGCGTCGGCACCACGATCACATCCAAGCCGTACACTTTTAAAAATTCTTCAGCCGAAGTCTGCGCCGTTCCTGTCATGCCGGAGAGCTTTTTATAAAAACGGAAATAATTTTGAAATGTAATAGATCCGGATGAACGCGTCTCTTTTTCTATCTTCACGCCTTCTTTTGCTTCTATCGCCTGATGGATGCCTTCGCTCCAACGGCGCCCCGGCTGAAGGCGTCCGGTAAATGGATCCACGATGATGACTTCGCCTTCTTTGACGACATAATCCTTGTCGCGCTCATAAATTGCCTGAGCTTTTACGGCAGTCTCCAAATGATGCACGTATTTAATTCCTTTTTCAGTATAGATATTAGAAATGCCGAGTAAATTTTCCGCTTTAGTGATGCCGTCGTCTGTCAAAGTAATAGCGCGGAGCTTTTCATCCACTTTATAATCTTCGTCGCGTTTTAATTTACGCGCGATCTCCGCGAACTGCACGTAAAAATCCTGCGAATCCTGGGACTCGGAAGAGATGATGAGCGGCGTGCGCGCTTCGTCTATCAATATGGAGTCCACTTCGTCCACGATTGCGAAAAAATGCCCGCGCTGTACGAGGCCCGCGGCTGAACCAGCCAAGTTGTCACGTAAATAATCAAAACCGTATTCATGATTCGTGCCGTACGTAATATCCGCAGCGTACGCATCTTTACGAGCACATGGTTTTAAAAAATCATATATGATACGAAATTCACCGACTGTGTCACGCTCTGTGTCTTCTTCTTTATGCGCAGGGTCATACACATACGATACATTCTGCGAATTGATAATACCGATAGAGAGACCGAGAAAATTATATACTTGCCCCATGAGCACAGCATCACGGCGAGCGAGATAATCGTTTACCGTGACGAGGTGCACGCCGAGTCCTGTAAGCGCGTTGAGATACACGGGCAACGTCGCGACATTGGTCTTACCTTCTCCCGTTTTCATTTCCGCAATATTTCCGCTATGGAGTGCGATGCCTCCGATCATCTGCACATCATACAGCCTCAGGCCCAGAGTCCTGCGTTGAGCTTCGCGAACCAGTGCAAATGCCTCCGGCAAAATAGCATCCAGCGTTTCGCCCTTCTTAAGGCGATCCTTAAATTCCTGTGTTTTCTTTGGAAAATCAGCGTCAGTCAAGGCAGATATCTCGGTCTCCAAAGCATTGATTTTGGCCACTATTTTATGAGCATCCGTGACAAATTTCACGCTTGCGTCCCCGAATATATTATTTAAAAATCCCATAGTGGTCTATTATAGCACACAATAGAAAAACTTCCGACTTTCGCCGGAAGTTTTTCTAAAGTGGGAGACTACGCTCTCTTCTTCTTAGAAGCTGCCTTTTTAGCTGGCTTCTTAGCTGCTACTTTCTTTGCCTTCTTTTTTGCTGCCATAATATTATTTAAATTATTTTTAATTAGTCCGCAATAATACGACCGCAAAAATTTCCGGAAAAAATTCTGCGGAAACTTTTGAAAAATAATTATTGCGAAGTACTACTATAATTATCTCGCATAACAAAACATAACACAATACTTTTTCATCAAAACTGTGGATAACTTTTTAGAAATAATTTTTTTATTTATGAATGAAGAAAAAACTTTTGTGAATTTTTCAAATTAAAAAATAGAAATAAAAAAATTGCTTGCATGTGAAGCGGGTCATGGCTAAACTCCAACATATGTGCCTATGTGAGTGCGATGACCCGCTACAGATACAAGCAATTTACTTGCTGAAAGTATAACATTTTGTGGCGTCGCAGCAAGCTGCGACATCTCGAAGATCCTCGCGAGGGCTACAAAAATATAGTCGCTTCGCTTCTTATTTTTGTGGACCCACGGGGAATCGGACCCCGGCCTCGTCCATGCCATGGACGCGTAATACCATTTTACTATGGGCCCTTGTGAGATACGTACGAAAATGATTCTATATTTATTTTCCTTCTAAAGCAAGATTTATTATATGATCCGCCACATGGTGCGCCTGCGCGCCCACTTCCCTGCATGCATTTGAAAAATGCGAGTCAGGCGAAAGATCTGGGACGCATTCGGCATTCGTGATATGCACGCCGAATTTAGGATGAATCGTCATATCCAATTTCAAATAGTGAGGAAAGCCGAGGCGGCGATGCGCGGACAGAGCGGCATCCATGAGCTGCTGTTTTTCTCCGGCGGAAAATGCGCCGGGCGGAAAGACATATGAATCCTGCCCGCGAAAACCGGAGAGCGCATGCACTGTCGCTTCCGTGCCGGAAATAAGTTCTTCCACAATAATACTCTGCTCGCTCGGCAAGAGCTCGCCGATAGCCGCGAAAAGTTCCGGGAATGTGCGCGCCACGCGGATGCCTGTGCCGGATCCGGAAAACGCTTTCACTGTCCACGGCCCGCCGAATTTTTCAAATACTGCCATGGCTTTCTTCATGGCATAGCGGTCTTCCGGGCCGTCCAGCTCAGGGAGATATGCGGGAATGAGCACATGCCGTGGTAGTTTTATCATGCTTCCTTTTACATATTCCGCCAGCATCGCGCGCCTGCCTTCCCCTTCGGGAAAAATATTGCCAGCGACATGCGGCACGGAGAGGCTTTTTAATACAGGCGAAAAAGCCGGGTCCGCCATATTCCAGACGACATCTACTTTATGCATCAAATCCGCAGGTAATACGGGACGCCCGGCCGCATGCCATGCGCCATCCTTGTCCACTAAAATATCCAATGGCTTGTATTTGTGTGAGAGGTTTTCTAAAATGTGCGAGATTAAAATACCGCCGCGCGAAAGCGAATTTTCATAATCATTGCCGCCTCTTAATATGCCCACTCGTATCATTCCCAAATTATATAATTTTTCCGCGCAATTTCCTATGGTACGAGATAGCAAACCTGTGCGCTTCGCTATTTGCCAATATTATCGCGCGTTCATATTGCTTGATTATATTCTCATTTCCCATAATTGCTTTCGGTTTATGTCGTTCATCTTTCACTACTGATACTGCCGGAATATGTAAGCCCGCTTTCTCCTGAAATTTTTTCAACGCATTGAGCTGTGCCTTGCCGCCGTCTATCACGATGAGCTTCGGATACGCCCACTCCGGATGATTAAAACGCCGCTCCAATACTTCCAGCAATGCGCCGGTGTCATTCGCAGTATCAAAATTACGGATCTTAAACTTGCGATATTCATTTTTATTCACTTCACCATCTTCCACCACCACCATCACGCCCGTCATATTCTTGCCGGACATGTGGGCTATATCGTACGCTTCAATGCGGAAGTTCCCCCTCTCCTTTATAAGGAGAGGGTCGGGGTGAGGTTCTGTATTCTTTATCAAAGCGATGTCATTGATATGCTGGAGGGCGAAGAGCTGGCGCTTTACTTCATTCGCCTTTTCAAATTCATGCGCCTTGGCATATACTTTCATTTCTTTTTCCAAATTCTTCAGGATTTTCTTTTTCTTGCCCTCAAAGAAAAGTTTTATGTTGCGGATGTTATTCTGATAATTACCACCCCCCACCCCCTCCTTAATCAAGGAGGGGGTCAAACCCAACTGCCTATAAAACTCGTAATTGTTCTTACTCTTGTCATCAAGAAAAGGAAATATCCGGCGGATAATTTTCAGCGCTTCCCTTAATTGCGGCCCGTGCGGAAAAGGTCCGTAGCATTTTAATCTGCGCCATGGCGTAGATTTTAAATCCTTTCCACGTACGATTATTACTTTGGGTAATTCCTCTTTAGTGATACAGACATAATTAAAACTCTTATCATCCTTTTCTTTCGTATTGTAATACGGCTGGTGCTTCTTGATGAGGTTCGCTTCCAAAATAAGCGCTTCCAGTACGGAATCCGTCTCAACCCATTTCAGCGTGCTCGCTTTCACCGTCATATCCAAAATGAGCGGTCCGCGGGTATGGATGAGTTCCTTACCGAAATAGCTCCGCACGCGAGAACGAAGCGAAGTGGCTTTGCCAATATACAGTATTTTCCCTTTCTCTAAAAAGAAATACACGCCCGGCTTGTCAGGCATTTTGTATTTTTTAATCTGTTGACTTTGCATAAACTATATGCTATCATAATTTCAGAACTAAAACAATTATTTAAACCTTGAAAAAAACAAAACATGAAACTAACACCCGCAAGAAGAATTTTTGCAACTCTAGCAATTATCGCTTTAATTTTTAGCTTAGCTAATAAATTTAGTCATTATGGCAAGGAAAAATGTACTAAAAAAAATTCTTACGAAATTTGTAAGGATACAGACGGATCTGTATCTATCACAAATAACGGCAATGTATCATCAATCATAGATACAAATGGTGATGGTGAAGCCGATAAATTCGGGGAATTCATCGGTAAGGGTATGCTTTACGATACCCGTCCTGCTACGAAGGAGGAAAAATTTATCTTCAAAAATATCACGGAATAAAAAATTATTCCACGAAAAAGAATCGGCACAATGTCGGTTCTTTTTTTATTTCCCTCTCTTTAAAACTTTCTTTAAATATTTTCCCGTAAACGATTTCGCATTATTCGCCACTTCTTCCGGCGTGCCTTTGGCGACGAGGAAGCCGCCGTTTGACCCGCCTTCGGGGCCGAAGTCGAGGATGTAGTCGGCAGATTTAATGAGATCCATATTGTGCTCGATGACTACGACGGTATTTCCCTTTTCTACCAAGCGATTCAAAACATTGATGAGGTTTGCGACATCGTCATAATGAAGCCCGACAGTAGGCTCATCCAGAAGATAGATAGTTTTTTCGAGATATGGGCGATACAACTCGCTTGAGATCTTCACGCGCTGTGCTTCCCCGCCGGAGAGCGTGGTA
Source organism: uncultured Candidatus Saccharibacteria bacterium (assembly GCA_964348725.1). Taxonomy (GTDB): domain Bacteria; phylum Patescibacteriota; class Minisyncoccia; order Phycocordibacterales; family UBA9973; genus UBA9973. The sequence continues at coordinate 4,364 of CAYGDG010000012.1, read as the reverse complement.
GCACTTTGTCCAAGCTCGACATAGCCGAGGCCGACATCCATCAGCGTGCGGACACGGTCGAAAATAGCCGGAATATCTTCGTAAAAAGTATAAGCTTCTTCCACAGTCATTTTCAATATTTCATAAATATTCTTGCCTTTGTATTTCACTTTCAAAGTTTCCTTGTCAAAGCGCTTGCCGCCGCAGACATCACAGGTGACATATACGGTGGGTAAGAAATGCATTTCCACGGCGATCTCACCGTTTCCTTCGCAGGCTTCACATCTACCGCCGCCGGCCTTGGAAGAGACATTGAAAGAAAAGCGGTTGGCTTTCCAGCCGCGGAAGCGGGATTCTTCGGTCTCGGCAAAAAGATCGCGGATGAAAGTGAATGCGCCGGTATAGGTCGCCAAGTTCGAGCGCGGTGTGCGGCCGATGGCGCTCTGGTCTATGAGCACGGCGCGGGCGAGGTATTCGCTGCCGGTAAAAGACGCGCAGTTAAATGTCTGTCCACTTCTATATTTTCTTTCGAATCTTGCCTGTAAATTCTTGTGCAGGATCTCGTACATAAAAGATGATTTACCTGAACCAGACACACCAGTGATAGCGGTGAGCTTGCCAAGCGGCACTTCGGCATTGAGATTCTTGATGTTGAAAACTTTGCCGCCGGTAATTTTGAGCGTGCCTTTGTCATTGCTGCGGCGCTTTTCCGGTACTTCGATATTTGCCTCGCCGCGCAAGTATGCAAGCGTACGGGATTTGGAAGGATTGGTCTTCGCGGAAAGCAATTTTTGCAAATCATCCGCGACGACGACATTGCCGCCGTGCACACCAGCTTTTGGCCCGATGTCGATAAGATAATCCGAAGCAAAAATAGTATCTTCATCGTGTTCGACGACGATGATGGTATTGCCAAGGTTGCGTAAATTCTCAAGTGTCTTGATGAGGCGCTCATTGTCCCGCTGATGCAGACCGATCGTCGGCTCATCGAGTACATATAAAGTACCGACGAGGCGCGAACCGAGTTGGGAAGCAAGACGGATTCTTTGCGCTTCTCCTCCGGAAAGAGTATTTGCGCGGCGGTCAAGGGATATATATTCAAGGCCGACATCGAGCAAAAATTCGATGCGTGAAAAGATTTCCTTCATCAATACGCCGGAAATTTCTTCTTCTTGCTTGGAAAGCTTGAGCGCGCCGAAAAATTCGAAGGCATCTTCGGCGGACAAGGCAATGGTGTCGATAATATTCAATTTCCTCGCCTTGGCTGAACCGACGGGCTCGGCGTAGATAAAAACATTCAATGCTTCGGGGCGAAGGCGCATTCCCTTGCAGGTCTCGCACGGGTCATCGCCGAACATATGCTGCGTGCCGAGGCCGTGGCACGTCTCGCACGCACCGTACGGGCTGTTCCAGGAAAACAATCTGGGCTCGACTTCAGGAAATGAAAAGCCGTCAACCGGGCAGGCGAATTTTGCGGAGAGTATCGTCTCCTCTTTATTAATGATTATTTTTACGAGGCCATCAGATTCAAGAAGCGCGCGCTCGACGGATTCGGAGAGGCGGAGATCCGCATCTTTGATATCCTTGCCAGTAAATTCGTGGGCGGAAAATTCGTCTATTAAAACTTCAATGTCATGTTTTTTTGTCTTGGACAGATCGATACGCTCGCGCAGATTTTTCATCGCGCCGTCGATACGGACTTTCTGATAGCCCTTACCGAGTAAATCATACAGCAATTGATAGTATTCTCCTTTCCTGCCTCGCACCATCGGCGCGAATATCTGGATGGGGGTGTCGTCGAATTCGACGCCCATCACTTTTTTCTTCGGGTTGCCGAGCTTGTGGATTTTTTCTTTGACGAAATTGATTATTTCTTCATTGGAAAGCTTCTTGATCTCGCGCCCGCATACGAGGCAATGCGGCTTGCCTATTCTGGAAAATAAAACTCTCAGATAATCGTACACTTCAGTGATGGTGGCCACGGTGGAACGCGGATTGTTCGAACGGGATTTCTGATCTATGGAAATGGCGGGCGAAAGCCCTTCGATCTCATCCACATCGGGCTTCGCCATCTGCTTCAGGAACTGGCGGGCGTATGAAGAAAGGGATTCCACATATCTGCGCTGCCCTTCGGCGAATATGGTATCGAAGGCGAGCGAAGATTTGCCGGAGCCGGACATGCCAGTGATGACGATCATCTTATTCCTCGGCATCTCGACGGAAATATTCTTCAGATTATGCGTCCGCGCTCCTTTGACTATTATTTTTTCTTCGCTGTGTTTTTTCATAAATTTAAATGCGCAGAACCTCACCCTGCCCTCTCCTTATTAAGGAGAGGGGCATACCCGAACGCCGTAAATTCCCCTCGGTTTGTTCGTAGGGGTGGGTATGGAATTTATTATAGCACGAAAAATTACCTTTAGAAACAAAAAAAAGCGTCACTTATATCTCTATAAATGACGCTTGATTAATGATGTAAAAACTAATGAACCATATTAATTTGAACACTGTCTCTGTTGATAATTAAATACTTAACAATGCTGTCATTTCCTTGCTTTACCATGAAGTGGTAAGCTTTTGTATAAGCAGGAATTAAAATGCTTTTTTGGTTTAAATTATCCCCCAAAAGCGGCATTTCTTTTCCATCAACAAATACTTTTGATCTACTCATATTCGAGTTTACATTGATAAATACTTTATAATTATCTTTGAAAGATGATTTCCCTTTAGAATAAGGTTTATTGGGTTGGGAAGTTTTTTGATTTTGTAAATTCTGAGCATTAGAAATCAGAGCGCTCATAAATATTAGAGCTAAGAGAACAGTGAATTTTTTCATTTGGTTGATTTTAATTGTTAGTTTAATGCGTTGCCACATAGACCGAATTTCAGTCGTTGTGGCAACGCGTCAAACTCTCTAAAACCAATATTTTACAAGGAAATCGACTTACATAAAGTATAGCACTTTTCAAGTTAAAAGTCAAGGGGAAAAGACTTAGCCCGGGCCCACAGAACCTCACCCTACCCTCTCCTTATTAAGGAGAGGGTTTCTGCAATTCCGTCTGGATTTTTAATAGTACGCCTTCTAGGTTTGTGTTTATTTCATTGTTCCAAAATCTAACTACTTTGATGTTGAAGACAGATAAATATTCGGTGCGCTCGGCATCGTATTCTTTATTCTCAAGATGCTGTGAACCGTCCAGCTCTATAGCCAGCTTTTGTATCGGGCAGTAAAAATCCAATACGTACGGGCCTACAGAATACTGCCTTTTGAATTTGTGACCGAGCTGATTATTTCTTAATTTTCCCCACAGTATTTCTTCCTGTGGAGTTTGCGCCCGCCGAAGTAAAATTCTTTTAGTTAAATTTTTTGATTTGTTGTAGAAAATTGTCATCGCGAATTTGTATTCTTCCCCCTCTCCTTAATAAGGAGAGGGGCCAGGGGTGAGGTTCTTTAATTATGCACCCCAAAGATAAAGAATAAATAAAAAAAACAGCAGAATCGCGAACGACTCTGCTGTTTCATTTTGTTGATGCTTTTACCGTTCGTAATTGAACGCGATACCGAGGCGGTTTTGTGCCTTGCGCTTGGCGTATTCCGGAGAAAACATTCCAAGCAGAACTTTTTTCAATTCAATATCAGTGTCTGCTTTTTTCTCCAGCTTAAGGGCAATAAAATCTTCCGCCGCACTTCCCGACTCAGTGGTGTTGTACAGCTCGGCGAGTTTATAAAAATCCGCATCCGGATGCGCATCCACATACTTTTGTACTTTCTCCAATTCCGTAAGCGGTAACGGAATAGCTTTCCGTAAACGTTCTGCAATAGCAGACTGCGTATCAGTCAACGTCTGTTCAGCAGCTTGTTTCTTTCTTTTTACTTTTGCTTTTTCACCGTCTCCGGCAAAAACTGTGGCGCCGAGCAAGCTCAAGGCGAGGACAAAGAACATTTTTTTCTTCATAATTTTTCTGTTTTAGTTTTGCCATATTATAGCATATTTGTATAAATAAATCAACTAAAAGAAAAAACACCCCGGGTGAGGTGTTTTTTCTTTTAGTTGCTGTGCTTTGTTTTGTTCCGTTCTATTAACTCGGGTCTTTCCCTTGTTGTCAGATGCTTTTTAGGATGTGGCATCATTATCCATTGCACGCTCAATTGAGGCGTACAATACCGACTCAATAAGTTTTTCTTTCTTCGATAAATCGAGAGGAGAAAAACGTAGTTTCAAATTGAATTATTCCACGAGCAGCTTCCGCTACCCGTGCCTTGTTACGACTTAGTCCCTGTCACCGAGCTTACCTTAGGACCCGCTTATGCGGATACTTCGGGTACTCCCGGCTCCCTTGACTTGACGGGCGGTGAGTACAAGACTTGAGAACGTATTCACCGC
>CAYGDG010000011.1:0-43855 GCA_964348725.1 uncultured Candidatus Saccharibacteria bacterium | reverse complement strand
GACATGACGGTTATTCAGTCTGAATATGAAAAGTACTTTAAATAGATAGTTAGGTGCCATAAGATTAAGCAAAAATTCCAGGAGTTGCAGTGTAAAAAAGGTACCTGACACCGTTTTCCTGTGGGTAGAATCCCCAGGCCCAGGCCTCGGCGCTACATTTTTTGTGGAGCTGGATGCGGCTGCCTAAATTTAAATTTTAGAAATCTTCTGCTCACTTCCAGCACCCTCCACGGCGGGTAAATCCTTTACTTCATACCCGAGCGCATTTATTTTTGCGCGCAGGGCGTCTGATTTTGCGAAATTTTTTGCGATGCGAGCGGCTTCTCTTTCTTTTACCAGAGCTATTATTTCTTCTGGAATTATTTCTTCTTTGAGATTGCTGAAGCCGAGGCCGAGCACGCGGTCAAAATCAAGCAGGGTGGCTTTTTTTTCGGCAGGGGAAAGTACTTCGTCTTTCAATACATCCCACAAGAGGGTGAGGGCGCGCGGGGTGTCTAGGTCATCTTGTATGAATTCTTTGAACTTCTGCTGATATTCGGCATGTATTTCTCCAGATGCTTCTCCAAGCTCCATAAAGAGTCTGTAGAGCCTTTTGAGAGCAGTCTCAGCGCCTTCCAGGGCTTCCCAGACGAAGTTTATCCTCGTATTATATTTAGCCATGAGGAGCCAGAAACGGTAGGCGAGTGGGCTGATGCCGCGGTCAGTAATGTCTTTTAATAAATAAAAATTTCCGGCGGATTTTGCCATTTTTTTGCCGTCTACCAGCACCCATTCATTGTGCATCCAGTACTTTACGAATTGCTTGCCAGTGGCGCCTTCAGACTGGGCTATTTCATTTTCGTGATGAGGAAACATATTATCCACGCCGCCGGTGTGGATGTCTAACTGCTCGCCCAGATTCTCCATGCTCATAGCCGAGCATTCTATGTGCCAGCCGGGGCGTCCTTTGCCGAGGGCGGTGTCCCAAAATACATCGCCGTCTTTTTCATCCCATGCTTTCCAGAGAGCGAAATCCTGTGCATTTTCTTTGTCGTATTCATCCGTCTTTACGCGCCCTGACGCATTTTCTTTGAGCTCGTCCAGCGTGATGTGCGAGAGCTTGCCATAGCCAGGGAATTTTTTTATATCGTAATAAATACTGCCGTCTGCGCTTTTGTACGCGATGCCTTTTTCAAGAAGCGTTTGTATGATATCCACCATGGTTGATATGTAATCCGTGGCTTTGGTAAATTTTGTCGGCGGCAGGATGTTCAGAGATGTAACATCTTTGTAAAATTCCTCGGTGTAGAACTCAGTAAATTCTTTCAGGGATTTTCCTTGCTGTTGTGAGTCGCGGATGGTTTTGTCGTCTATGTCAGTGATGTTCATGATGTGATGCACATTAAATCCTTCGTATAAAAGGACACGCTTCACTGTGTCGGCAAAAATATATGCGCGGTAATTTCCGATGTGGGGATAGTTGTATACAGTCGGTCCGCAGGTGTAGAGGCGGACTTCATTTTTGTCTATCGGAATGAAATCTTCTTTCTCGCGGGAAAGCGTATTGTAAATTCTGAGTGCCATGAGCTTATTTTTTAGAGGGTCTGTTCAGACAGGGGAATGCGTTCATGCTTGAATTCGCTCTGGTAGAGAGAAATAAGCGCGCGGAGAAGTGAAAGGGAAAGCGGTCCGACGAGGATGCCGATAGGGCCCATGAGTGCGATGCCGCCGAGTACGGAAAAGAGCACGAGAAGCGGCGGGATGTGTGTTTTAGATCCGATGAGCATAGGCGAGAGAAAATTATCCACGGTGCCCACGAGTGCCGTAGCCCAGATGGCGAGCCCGATAGCCGAGCCGGTGTCCCCGGTGATGAAAAGAAACAGGATGGCCGGTATGGCGACGAGCGCGGTGCCTATCATCGGCACCAGTGATGCCACGCCCGCCACTACTCCCCACAGCGCCGGGTTCGGCACGCCGAAGATGGCGAGCCCGATGCCCATGAGTATGCCTTGCGCCACGGCGATGAGCAGATATCCTTTGATGACGGCATTCACGGCATTACCGAGGCGGTCTAAAATTTTCTCATCGTCTTTATCAGAAAGCGGGGAGAGGATCACGACTGCGCGCTTCCAGCGGGCGCCGTCTTTCAGGAAATAAAATACGGTGAGGAGAGCGAGGAGCACGGAAAATACCGTGGAGAGCGTGGTGGAAAATATCTGCGCGATACTTCCGCCGATATTTTGGGAAATAAAAGCGATGAGCTGAGTCACTTGCTTGTCCACATCAAACATAAATCCTTCCGGTAAGTATTTGTTCACATAATCACCGAGGGTATACATGAATGTGCCGGCATTGCCGCCTTCGGTCACGCTCGTATACATGTCCTGAGATTGCTGTACCACGATGGCGCCCATACCAAACAGCGGCCCGCCGATGCCGATGATGAGCATGATGACTACCAGCACAGCGGCCAGCGTGCCGGGCATTTTTTTAGCCAGCCATTTGTACACAGGGTACAAGGCTACAGCCAGGGACGCGCCGATAGCGATGACGCCGAGGAACGGGCGGAATATCATGACGGCAAAAAGCAGGGCCAGAAACAAGAGGCCGAAGAAGAAATACCTTTCTATTGATTTTGTTTGCATAAGTAGAGATATTGTACCAAATGCTTGCTTTTTTAACAATTATCCTATAATATAGCTCGTATGGATTTTGCAGTTATAAAAACAGGCGGAAAGCAGTATAAGGTCTCCAAAGGGGGCTTTGTAACCATAGAGAAAATAAAGCCTGCCCGTTCCTCTGGCGGGGTGGAGTTCAAACAAGGCGACAAGGTCGTCTTTGATGAAGTTCTTCTTACTTCCGACGGTACGGATGCCACTATCGGTGCACCGTTTATTTCCGGCGCGAAAGTGACTGCTGACATCGTAAAAATAGGCCGCGCTCGCAAAGTACTCGTGATGAAATACAAGCAGAAGAGCCGCTACCTCCGCAGAAACGGCCACCGCCAGCCATTCTTTCAGGTCAAAATAACTTCTATATAAATAAAAAAATCCGCTGATGGCGGATTTTTATTATGATATAATCTGGCTATGAAAATTTTTTGTTTTATATATAAAGTTTCACTCTAAGTTTTCTTAATAGCTGCAGATTAAATGAATTACTTATTCGGCGCAGTTCTAGTTTTGCTTTCGAATGCTACGATAAGCGTGGCGAATGTTTTTGACGGTGAGCTGACGCGCAAGACTTTTTCTTCCATATGGTCCATCGTCATCATAAACGGCCTTATATTGCTACCGGCTATTCCTCTAATGTTTTTTATTTTTGATCCCGCGCTGATTACAGGAGTGCAGTTGCTGTTAATGCTGGCGATTGCCGCCATAGATTTTTTCTACCAGTTTCCGTATTACAAAGCGCTCCGATACGCGGAGACTTCGGTAGTGACTTCATTTTTCAGCTTCGGCAAGATACTTGTGCCGATATTCGCGTATTTCGTAATAAATGAAAGGCTCACCACGCTACAATATGTAGGCTTCGGTATCATTGTCTTATGCTCCATAGCAACTTCTTTTAAAGGCTCAGCTTTCAAGGCAAAAAAGGCGATGATGTATATGTTGCCAGTGGTGGTTATTCTGGCCATGCAATCCGTATTGGAAAAATACGGATTAGGGCAGATAGATTGGAAAAGTTTTTATTTCTACAGTTTTGCTCTGTCGGCTCCTTTTTATCTGGTATCTTTGTTTTTTATTCGCTCTGCACGAGCGGAAGTGATGGAATTTTTAAGAAAACCATTCCAAAAGAAGTATTCTCCTATTTTTATACAAAATATTGCCACATGGGTTGCCGGAGTATTCGGAACATTGGCACTATCCATGCTGCCGGTAACTATCACTAAAGCAGTGGGTTCTTTCCACTCTCTTTTTGTTCACTTCGTAGCTTCAAAAGGGGACAAGCTGCATATTGGCAGCAAGGAAAAGATTTCCATCCGAAAAATTATCTTATTCCTACTTATCGGCATAGGAGTTTTTCTGACTTTGCGATAAAATAATACAATGATCATCCCGAACTCAAAAAGAAAAAAAGCGCTCATTGTCGTAGATATTCAGCAGGGATTCATAAAAAAGTGGGATATAAAATCTTTGCGGAAAAATATTGAAATACTTTTTGAAAATCAAAAATATGATTTGTATGTAGAGGCGACTTTCTTCGCGCCGAAAGGTTCCATATGGGATAAGCAGACAGGCTGGACTTTTCCGTATGAAAAATCCGTGCCTTGGATGAGGGAGTTGTTGAAAGGAAAAAATACGATACAGGTAAAGAAAAAGACAAAGTCAGTGTTCAAAGGGAACATAGACATAGAGAAGCATTTCAAGAAGTATAAAATACAAGAAGTTCATCTTATCGGATTTGACAGCAATGATTGCGTACTGACTACTGCGCAGGAATCATTCGATAGGGGATATTTCACTTATGTTATTGAAGAATGCACCGGTTCAAGCGCCGGTAAAAAGATGTATCAACAAGCTATTTCTATCTTGCGTGATGTGGAGCTGACTAACCGCTCCAAACTCATAACAAGTAAGAAGATAGTTTAGCTGGCCTTCTCCTTAGTCATCCGAAGCAGGACTATTTTTGTCGCGAAAGTCAGTGCAATGATTCCGACAAGTACTGCAAGAGTAAAATATACGGCTCTCGTTCCGGAGATATCTATCAATATGCCGGCGGCTAGGGGACCAGCCATCGCGCCGACGTTTGCGATGCTGCGCATGAAGCCGCTTACGCGACCGAAATGTTCCGGATTCGAGTAAAAAGTTGTCAGTTCTTCTTTGCCGGTAGAGATGGATTCTTGGATGATGCCCATAAGGAATGCGATAACCATCTGCCATAGATATACGTGGGTAAGGCCAAGAGCGAATAAAAGAATGCCGTACAATAAGAGACCGTACACAAATATCCGCGGTCCGCGCTTGTCAAAAATTTTACCCAGATAGAGGCCGAAGAGGACGGGTATGGTCATGATAACCCCGAGCAGAATTATAGGTGTATATCCTGAACCTTCCATGTACATTTCAATGGGCAGGAAGAAAGCAACGATAGAGCTGGTGAAAGCCAGGAAAAAGTTAAAACCGAGCAGCATCTTGAGCTGCCAATTCCAGGTACTGAATTCTTTGAGCAGAAGGCGGAGATCTACTTTTTCGCTATGACCGACGACGGGCGCGACATCTTTTGGCCGCGCTCCGCGCCAGACGATATAAAAAGCGACAAGTACGGTCGGCACGATGAGAAAGAGTAGCCAGTGTATGGCAATATATTTTACTAAAAAGATTCCGGCTACTGCCGCGACTATCCACCAAAAATTCGCGACGCTGTCGAAGTAGCCGAAAACTGTGGCAAGTTTGCCGGAAGAATTATGGCGTCGGAAATATGTCTCGCGACCGACTGCGTCCAATCCGTAGCCGATGCCGTTGAAGAATCGGGCTATGACGATAAATATGGCAAGACCGGTCAGTCCCGCGAGCAGGTATCCTGTGCCGACAATGACATATAATGAAAGCCCGATCAGAATGAGGGTCGTCGCTCGGATACGGTCCGCCAAAAGGCCGATGATGGGAAGAGCGATAATGAGAGCCAGTTCATATGATGAGCGTATCAGCCCGGCTGCGGCATAGCTTCCGGCGAAAGAAAATATAAAAATCGGAATAAGTGATTCCGCAAAACCCCAGCCGATCCAACGTGTGGCCGTGGCAGCAGCCAAGACCCGAGTACCGGAAGAAATATCTTTTTCGCGAAAAAAGTTTGAGATAGTTTTTAGCATTTATTGCCTATTTTTTAATGCATTCTTGAGTGTATCGTTATCCGAATATTCGAGTTCGGTGCCGGTGGAAAGACCGCGGCCGAGGGAAGAGATGCGGATGCTAAGCGGTTCGGCGATGGGAGCAAGCTCTGACTTGATATAATAATCTGTGTGGTCGCCTTGCGGGGAGAGGGAAAAGGCGAGGATAATTTCTTTGAGGCCTTTCTTGGCATCGCGCTTTATTTTTGCCGTCAGTTCAGCCAAGCGGATGCGGGCAGGCGTACTTTTTTCAACGATGGGTACAAGGCCGCCGAGCACGAAATATTTTCCGTTATACGTGCGGCTTTTTTTCACGCTCTCTAGATCGGAATCTTTTTCGACTATCATGAGCGTGGTACTGTCGGTCTGTAGATCAGCACAAATATCGCAGACGGTTTCATTACCGCGGCGAGTAAAGAAACGAAAACATTCGGCGCATTGTGCCGTGCCTTTTTTAAGTTCAATAATGAGTGAGGAGAGATTATCCGTGTAGGCGGGGTTTCTCGACATCAGGAAATACACGAAGCGGCGCGCTTGGCGTTCGCCGATGCCGGGAAATTCTTTAAATATTTCTGCGAGTTTCTCCGATGCGTCCATAATTAAAATTCATCCAAACCTCCGCCTATTTGATGCGGCGAAAATTCGGAAAGGGAGCTCTTTTCCAAAGTCTGGAAGTTCGTAGTCTTTTCGTCAAAGTATAGATCCACTTTTCCAGTCGGACCGTTTCTGTGCTTTTCAATCAGAATTTCAGCGATATTTGTGCGCTCGCTCTCATCCTTACCTTTGTCTTCACGGTGGATGAACATCACCACGTCGGCGTCCTGTTCGATGGAACCCGAATCGCGCAAGTCAGAAAGGCGAGGCTTGCCTCCGCGGGCTTCCACGGCACGGGAGAGCTGGGAAAGGGCGAGCACCGGCACGTCTAATTCTTTCGCTAAAGATTTCAGTGAGCGGGATATTTCAGTCACTTGATTCACCATGGAATCATAATTTTTTGAAGTAGTCATAAGCTGGAGGTAGTCCACCACGATGAGGTCCAGCCCTTTTTCCGCTTTCAGACGGCGGGAGACGGCTTTCATGCGTACGATGGAATTTCCCGGCTGGTCGTCTATATATATCTGCGCTTTGGAGAGCTTGTCCAGGGAATCACGGAGCTGGGAAAATTCGCGATCAGCGGAAAGATTACCAGTGCGTAAGTTCCAGGCATTCACGCGGGATTCGGCGGAAAGCATGCGGTCTACTAATTGCTGAGAAGACATTTCCAAAGAGAATATACCCACGGATTTTCCGTGCTTGATGGCAGACATGCGGGCGATGTCGAGTGCGAGCGTCGTCTTACCCATGGACGGGCGAGCCGCGAGGATGATGAGGTCGGATTTCTGGAAGCCGGAAAGCATTTTGTCCAAGTCGCGGAAGCCAGTCGCAAGTCCGCGCAGTTCGCCCTTGTTCGCATGCAGTCTTTCCAAGCGCTCGTATGCTTCAGGCAGTTCATCTTTCAAAGAGACGAATTTTTGATTCTTCGGCGAAGAGACGACGGAAAAGATTTTTTTCTCGGCCATATCAAGAATATCATCCATGTGATCTTCACCTTCTTCAAAGGCGAGCTCGGACACATAGTCCGCGGCTTCTATGAGCGAGCGCAGGACGTATTTTTTTTGGACAATGTCCGCATAGTGACGGACATTAGTAGAAGAAGGAACGACGTTTAATAATTCTGCCAAGTACTGTCGGCCGCCGATATTTTCCAGCACTTTCTTTTCTTCTAATTTCGTGGAGAGCGACAGTATGTCTATCGGCTCGTTCATCTTGAAGAGGTCCAGCATGGCCTGGAAGATCAGTTTGTGTTTTTCAGCGTAGAAAGATTCAGGACGGAGCGCGTCTTCCACTTCATGGAGCGCGTCTTTTCGGAGCATGATAGAACCCAATACCGCTTTTTCAGAGTCCAGGCTCTGTGGTGGAATGCGTATGTCGTTTTTACGGGTTTTTATCATATTTGTATACTCTGATTACCTCTGGCTAGGCGTATTCTAGCATAGGCGAGGGAAGCTTGTCTTCTTATTACATATAATAAAAGTGTTGGTAAAATGGGGAAAGCTATTTCCTTCAGCCGGATAATGATATAATATAGCCCTATGGTAAAAAAGGTACTATTATCAGGCATTCAGCCGTCCGGCAAGCCGCATATCGGCAATTATTTCGGCGCGATGAAGCAATTCGTGGATTTGCAGGATGAATACGAAAGCTATGTAATGATAGTTGATTACCATGCTTTGCATTCTTTAAGAAATGCAAAAGAAATGCGTGAGAATATCATCGGCGTATTGCTTGATTTTTTGGCCATTGGGCTTGACCCGAAAAAAGTGACTTTGTTCAAACAGTCGGATGTTTCCGAGCATACCGAACTCTGCTGGATTTTTGATACCATCACCACTATGCCATACCTCATGCGCGCGCATGCCTTCAAAGATGCCGAAGCAAAAAATAAAGAAATAGATGTGGGCACATTTAATTATCCAATGCTCATGGCCGCGGATATCTTGCTCTATAGTCCGCACATCGTGCCTGTCGGCCAAGATCAGAAGCAACATGTGGAAATAGCCCGCGACACCGCACAAAAATTTAATAATGTATATGGTGATACTTTTAAATTACCCGAGCATAAAATACTGAAAGACGTCGCCGTCGTGCCCGGTACGGACGGACGCAAGATGAGCAAGAGCCATAAGAACACCATTCCGCTTTTTGCCGAATATGAAGAAATAAAAAAAATAGTCATGGGTATCGTGACAGATTCATCCGAAGGTATTCCGAAAAATGTGTACGCCATCCACAACCTCCTCCGCCCGGCGAGCGAGCTTTTGCCGATTTATGAAAGCAAAGCAGGGAAGTATAAAGAACTGAAAGAGCTCCTTGTGGAAGACTTGGAAAAATTCATCGCCCCACTCCGCGAACGCCGCAAAGAATTTGAAAAAGACATCCCCGCTGCCCTCGCTATCCTCAAAAAAGGCGGCGAGAAAGCTAAAACTATCGCTTCAGCGAAGATGGATGAGGTGAGGGAGAGGGTGGGGGTGAAACTTTAGAAGTGACTGTGGATAACAGTATTGCCAAAATTCTGCTATACGTGTATGATACATATATGTCTAGGATAGCAACAAAGAATTATTACTTTCACTGGTTCGCTGCTGCGAGGCCAGCTATTTTTGTTGCATAGATTATATCTATAATTTCAACAAGAAAACTGGCCTTTCCGGCCAGTTTTTATTTTTATGAAGATAATATTTGATTACAACAGAACAATATTCGATCCGGAAATGGGAAAACTGTATCCCGGAGCTTTTGAAATACTAAAGTGCTTAGCAAGTCTGCATGAACTTTTCCTCGTTTCAAAAGAGGAGCGTGGCAGGAAGGAAGTATTGGAGAGTCTAGGAATTAAAGATTTTTTCAGAGAAACGGTCTTTACAGGAAAAAAAACGCCAGAAATCTTTAGTGCGATGGTCGGAGATGGCAAAAAAGTAGTGGTGGTGGGAGACAGAATCAAAGGTGAAATCAGTATCGGCAATAAATTGAATTATATTACTGTCTGGATCAAGCAGGGGAAATTCCAGAATGAAATACCATCACATAGGATAGAAGAACCTTCTCACACAATAAGCGACATTAGGGAATTGGAAGAAATATTAAAAAAATATGAATAAAAATATCAAAAAATTTAATGGCTTTTATTGGCATTACTTCAATTATGGAAATTGGGGTCATTGGAAGCGCTTTTAATTCAGAAATTAGAAACACCTCCACCGGCCCTAATTGGGGCCGGTTTAATTTTGTTATTTGTAAACTTAATAAAAAAGGAGGAAAAATGAAAAAATTACTCGAAGAAGTAATTAATGAATCGCGCATCTGGGAAGGATCAAGAAGGAACTCTCACAGTTTCTTGCTTTCTCCCAGCGTGTACAAGATCAGCAAAGTTCAGGAAGAAGAACTTGCAAGATTGGGCTACGCCCTTTCTGATTGTCTCTTGGGTTTGTCTCATATCGCAGTGATTGCGTATGATTCAGATTTGAATTATGGAGGAGCATGGACGGCTTTCCGTCGTGTATTTTCTACAGGTGTATTAAAAGTTTATCAGGAACTCCAAGGCATGAATATCAAGGATGTTCCAAAGCTTTTGAAAGTCGATCTCATGGTAGACGAACAAGGCAACTTTAAAATTGCCGAAATCGACGGACACAACAAGCATGGCTTGGGGTATTCCACTCTTGGTATGAGATTCAGGCAGGCATTGTATCCTGGATCTCTCTCATTGCCGGGAGCCGTACACAAAGTGGCTGCAGAAGTCAGGCGCTTGGGTCACGCGGAGATAAAGTTATTTTACGCGGACCAAGAACGGTTCTACATTCCTGAATTTGAAATTGCCAGTCAGGAGTTTGCCAGGCAGGGAATACGATGCGATGTAATCTCAGAAATGGACATCCAAGAAAAGGATCTGAAAAAAGGACTCTTCCTCGATCTGCCTTTTTTATTCAAGCGCAGCCATTTGTATGAGACAATTATCTCATCTTACAAAGCAGGTGATGTTCAATTCATTATTCCTCCAAAGCCTTTCTTAGGTGCCAAAGGCGTTCTGGCTCTCTTGAGAAATGACGGGAAAGATGAACAGCTTGAGGCTATTTTGCGGACTTTCATCAAAAAGAGTTCGCTCGATCTGGCCAGGCAGTACATACCGGAGACTTTTCTTGTAGGTAAGCATGCAGTAAGTAAGGAAACCGTGCTGGAAAAAGTAAGCCAGCAAAGGTATGTATTGAAAGAATCCATATCAAGCGGAATGAAAGGGACTATTTTTTCCGATGATCCGGATTTTGATGATGTGCTGATCCGCGCGAGTGCTTCCAATGCAAATTGGATATTACAGCAAGAAGTCACTAATCAGCCGCAGGAGTTTTCATGGTATGAAGGAAAAGCAGGTTCAGAATGTCAGACTTCTACCGACTGGTTCATGAGAGTTACTGTGCAGTATGTCAATCGGTCACTT
This sequence comes from uncultured Candidatus Saccharibacteria bacterium, assembly GCA_964348725.1. Taxonomy (GTDB): domain Bacteria; phylum Patescibacteriota; class Minisyncoccia; order Phycocordibacterales; family UBA9973; genus UBA9973. The sequence continues at coordinate 33,017 of CAYGDG010000011.1, read as the reverse complement.
TCAGATATTATTGTCACTGCCCGAAGAGACAAATCTGTGCATGGCGCCGAGGATTGCATTCAGTTAGGGACTATTATCAAGTAGTCTATTAATTAAAAAACGGAAAGATTAATCTTTCCGTTTTTATTTTACTAAATTTAATAAAATGCTAAAATAAATATATGTCAAAAACAAAAGCAAATTATGTGGATGGGTTTGTGCTCGTAGTGCCCGAGAAGAATTTGGCGGCGTATAAGAAGATGGCCGCGGCCGGGGGGAAAATATGGAAGAAATACGGCGCGATTGATTACAAGGAATGCGTGGCGGATGATATGTATCCAACAGGCGTGATGCTGCCTTTTCCGAAGCTCCTGAAATTAAAAAAAGGAGAGCTGGCATTCTTTTCATACATCACCTATAAATCCCGCGCGCATCGTGACAGTGTGAATGCAAAAGTGATGAAAGACCCTACTATGAACGACCCGAAATACAAGGATATGCCGATGCCTTTTGATATGAAGCGCATGGCATACGGAGGATTCACAGTACTCGTGGATGCGGCCTAAGAAAAACTAAAAAATAAGTGAAAAAAAGCGGATCGCAAAGATCCGTTTTTTTGTTTGACAAAATATCCAATTTTATGTAATATTGGAGTAAACTTTGATAAAATTAAATTAAATATGAAAAGCAAACAAACAGCTACGGCTACGGCCACAGAACTATCATCTGAGATGATGACAACCTTGAATTCTCTTTCCACTTTGTGCCCGAAACCGCCTGATCTGTGCGTAGTACTTGGATCAGGTTTTGGAGGAGCATGGGTGGAACAGCTGCCTGATGCAAAGATCATCCCTTATGCAAATATTAAAGGATTTCCGACTTCGGGTGTAGAAGGTCATGCTGGACGCCTGATTCTCACTACGATCAAAAATAAAGAAATTGCTCTTTTTGAAGGCAGATCGCATTATTATGAGACCGCCGACATTGAGAAATCAGTTCTTGCATCAAGACTGATGGCATTTCTAGGCGTATCAAATTTTCTTTTTACTAATGCATCCGGTGGCCTGAACGACAGGGTAAAGCCTGGGGATTTGATGGTAATCGAAAGCCATGTCGGCTTCCTAATGCCGAATCCTCTTGTTGGTCCGAACAATTCGACTTTAGGTACTAGATTCCCCGACATGAGTGAAGCCTATAATGAAGATATGCGTAATAAGATAATGCAAGTCTTCGATGGTATGGGTCTCAATGTGCGTCTCGGAACCTATGCGGCAGTGAGTGGTCCGAGTTATGAGACGAAAGCCGAAGTAAAATTCCTGCGCGCTTGCGGAGTGGATCTCGTTGGTATGTCTACTGTGCCTGATGTCATCGTTTTGAATCACATGAAGCGGTATACATTTGAGAATAAGCAGAAGACACGAAATATCAGGATTGGTGTTATTTCTTGTGTCGCGAATATGTCTGGAGAAAAATCCGAACATAAGGATGTGCTCAAGGCCGTAGAGAAAGGGGCAAGGCACTTTGTCACATTCTTGCCTGAATTTATTAAAACTATGCAATAGTAATTTATTTAAAAAAGCTGCTTCACATGAAGCAGCTTTTTTATTTGACTATTATATATTTTTTATGTAATATTTGAACAAACATTTAAAACCTAAATAGATATGCAAAAAGACTATCAGAATCCCAGGCCTTTCGCCGTGATCGGCGGACGCGGCAGCGAATCATTTGCCGAAGAAATCGCGAGGACTTCGCACATTGAATCAATTGATCGCCATATCGAGACCTTTCCAAACGGAGAGATCGGGGTGGAAATCAAACAATCAGTCCGTGGTGCGGAAGTGTATGTCATTCAGACTTTCATTCCGACAAAAATCAACGACGGCGTGATGGAGCTGCTACTTCTGGCTGATGCGATAAAGCGCGCTGGCGCGGAAAAGATCTATGCTGTGCTCCGAATTTATCCGTATGCTCGCCAGGACCGCAGAGAGACGAATAAGAAGAACCGTCACAAGCGGCGCCCTATTTCAGCCCGGCTCATCGCTGATTTAATTAGTCTCAAATTCGACGGCATCATCGCGCTCGACCTGCACCTTGAAGCGATTGAAGGATTCTTCAAAGGCATCGTGGTGGAGAATATCATCCCGCTCGGATTGTTTACCAATTATCTCCGCGAAAATCAGATTATCCGCAAAAATTACAAAGATAATGCGGAACCCGTACTCGTGGCTCCGGACAGCGGATCAGGAAAGAAAGTCGCTGATTATGCGGAGAATCTTGGTCTTTCGTATGCTGTAGTGAATAAAGTCCGTGTGGATTCCAAAAATGTAGTGGTAAAGAGCGTCATCGGAGAAGTTTCCGGACGTCCGTGCATCATCATCGACGATATTACCGCCACCGGAGGTACGCTTATTCAAGCACAGAAAGCTCTCATTGAGAGAGGCGCGACCGATGTGTATGCCATGGTCACGCATCTGGAAGCTAGGACTATGGATGATCTGGCAAAGCTCGCCGCCGCCGGTTTCAAGAAGATTGTGGTCACCGATTCTATATCGGTTCCCGAAAATCTAGGAAAATACCCTGTCTTTGAAGTGCTACCGCTTGCGGCTATGGTCGGAAAAGTGATCAAGAACGTGTACGAATGCACATCGCTTCAGCCGGTCGTATATGACGAATCAGAAGGACACGGATTAAATAACCATTCGGTTGAAAACACATTGCATTAGTAAATATAAAAGAGGAAGCGCCAATGGCATTCCTCTTTTTTTATTGTCCCATTTCTGCTATACTCATTTTTATGCAAGACAGAATTTATATAAAAGATTTAAGCGAAAAAGCGGGCACCGAAGCCGTCATTGCCGGCTGGGTGGATGTGCGCCGCGACCAGGGCAAGATGGTATTTTTTGACATGCGCGACATGACGGGCAAAGTACAGTGTGTGGTATTGCCGGGAAGCGCCGGCATCGATATTGCCAAAGAAATACGACCGGAGTGGGTATTGAAAGTGACCGGCAAAGTAAATAAGCGTCCGGAACGGAACATCAAAGCAGGTGTACTGAATGGGGATATAGAGCTGGAAGTCTTGAATATTGAAGTTCTGGCGCAGGCTGAACCATTGCCTTTCGATATGTCGCTTGATGGATATAATCTAGAACTGGTAACTGAGCTAGATAATCGCGCGCTTGTTTTGCGCCATCCAAAAATTCAGGCTGTCTTCAAGGTCCAGGAAACTATCATAGACTCTTTCAGAGAATTCATGAAGCAGAATAAATTTTTTGAATTCCAAGCACCATGCATCACTCCGGCGGTGGCTGAAGGCGGAAGCGAAGTTTTTCAGATAGACTATTTTGATAAAAAAGCGTACCTCTCGCAATCTCCGCAGCTTTATAAGCAGATCGTCATGACTGCTTTTGAAAGAGTTTTTTCCGTGAATAAGATCTTCCGCGCTGAGCCGAGCGCGACGACAAGGCACCTGACTGAAGTCGTGTCTCTGGACGCGGAGATGGGGTTCATAGACAGCTGGGAAGAAGTCCGGGATATGGCTGAAGGCACGGTGAGATTTATCTTAGAAAAAGTAAAAGAAAAAAATTCTGAACACTTGGAGCTCCTCAAGGCGGAGCTTCCCGTGATGATAGAAAAAACACCGACTTTTTCCTTGAAAGAAGCACAGCAAAAAATATTCGAACATTTCGGGCGTGATGTCAGAGGCGAAAAAGACCTGAATTCCCAGGATGAAAGGGAACTTTGTGAAATTGTAAAAAAAGAAACAGGATCTGATTTTGTCTTCGTGTACGGTTACCCGACACGGAAGAAGCCTTTTTATGTCTATCCGAACCCTCAGGATCCGCAGGTGAACGAAGGCATGGACCTGCTCTGTCGTGGCCTCGAATGGCTCTCTGGCGGACGCAGGATCAATAAGTACGATCAATTGATGGAGCACGTAAAATTATGGGAGATGGATCCGAATAAGATCAAAATGTTCTTGGAAGCGTTCAAGTATGGCGTTCCGCCGGAAGGAGGATTTGCTTTTGGCGCTGAGCGCATCACGATGCAGATCTTAGGGCTTAAAAACGTACGCGAAGCATCTATGTTCCCGAGAGATATGGAGAGAATAGATGAAAGGCTCTCTAGTGAAAACGATGAAAAATAAATCTGTCCGCCTGCATCCGCATATCCGCCCGCTACATTACGAGATCACGCTCAAGCCCGACCTTGAAGCGCATGTTTTTAGCGGTACTGAAATTATTGATATTAAAATCGACAAGGCCGCAAGTGAAATTACCCTGCACTCTAAGGATCTGGACATCACTTACGCGAGTATTCTGCTTGGCAAAGAAAAAATAGAAGCGCGAAAAATTTCTTACGATACGAAAGCCGAGACCGCTACTTTTACTTTTGTAAAAAAAATTCCGAAAGGCAAAGTAAAACTTCACCTCGATTTCCTCGGCATCTTGGCGGACAATATGCGCGGATTTTACAAGAGCAAGTACGTGGTGGACGGCAAAGAGCGCTTTATGGCGACGACGCAATTCGAAGCTACTGATGCGCGCAGATGTATTCCATGCTTTGATGAGCCGACGCATAAGGCGGTGTTCAAAGTGCACCTGGTCGTGCCATCTGACAAAACAGCGATATCAAATACTTTACCGGAGACGGTGAAAGAACACGAGGCGGGATACAAGATCGTGTCTTTCGCGCCGACGCCAAAGATGAGCACCTATCTTCTCGCATTTATCGTGGGTGATTTTGAATGGATACAGAAAAAAACAAAGTCGGGCGTCTTGGTGCGCGTGATGACTGTGCCGGGCAAGAAGCATCAGGCGGCTTTTTCTTTGGATGTGACGGTGCGCTGCTTGGAATTTTATGAAAAATATTTTAATATTCCATACCCTTTAAACACTTTGGATATGATAGCTATTCCGGATTTCTCTTCGCTGGCGATGGAAAATTGGGGCGCGATTACATTCCGCGAGATCGGCCTTCTGGTGGATGAAGAACACACTTCCACGGCAGCTAAAGAGCTCGTAGCTGTCGTCATCGCGCACGAACTGGCGCATCAATGGTTCGGCAATCTGGTGACGATGGAATGGTGGACGCATCTGTGGCTCAACGAAGGCTTTGCTTCTTATGTACCTTATATTGCGATAGATAAGATTTTTCCAAAGTGGCATATCTGGGAGCAATTTGCGACAGATGATCTGGCGACAGCGTTGAAGCTTGACGCTTTGGCGAATACGCATCCGATAGAAGTGGATGTGCATGATCCGAACCAGATCGGCGAGATCTTTGACGCCGTTTCCTATAGCAAGGGTGCGACGGTCATCCGCATGCTGGCCGACTATATCGGAGAGAAAGATTTCCGTGACGGTCTGCGACATTATCTTCTTAAGCACAGCTACAAGAATGCTTCGACGATACACCTCTGGGAAGCTTTTGAAAAAGTTTCTAAAAAACCGGTGAAAAAAATGATGGCGGTGTGGACTGGCAAAAGCGGCTATCCGGTCATTTCTGTTTCACTTGGAGGCAAGACCTCCAAGTTGGTAATAAAACAAGAACGCTATTTTTCGAGTGAAGGTAGTAAATTAAAATCAAAAGATAATACACTCTGGCCGATACCGCTTTCTTTTGTCTCACCAAAAGGCGCCCAAAATATACCGCTCATGATTTCTAAAAAAGCGATCGTTCCAAAGCCGGACGGCTGGTTCAAGATGAATGCGAATGAGAGCGGTCTGTATAGGACAAACTATGATGCAAAATTTTTGGAAGCATTAAGTATTCCAATAGGGCAGAACAAGCTATCATCGGTGGACAGGCTTGGAATCATTCGTGATCTGTTCGCCTTGTCTGAAGCGGGTATAATGCCGACGACGCAAGCTCTGGAGACATGCCTCCTTTATAAAGGTGAGAAAGAATACATAGTCTGGATAGAGATTATTTCAGGATTGCGCCATATCGCAAATCTGCTCGCGGGCACGAAGAGCGCGGAACCTTTCAAGGCATATGCGCGGGAAATTCTTTCCGGCATCACACAATATGTCGGTTGGACAGAAAAGAAAGATGAATCGCATAATGCCTCGCTCTTGCGCCCGCTTGCTCTGGCTGCCAGTTCATCTTTCGGAAATACGGAAGTAATAGCACAGGCAAAAAAGATCTTTGCTGGCAGAAAGAAGAAATCAATACATCCGGATTTGCGCGGCGCGGTGTATGGTACTATCGTGCGCGAAGGGGGAGAAAAAGAATATAAAGAAATTCTTGCCATGTACCGGGCTGAACATATGCATGAAGAAAAAAATCGCCTGCTTGGCGCTTTAGGTGCCACTCGTGATAAAAAATTGCTCCAGAAAACATTGGAATTCATCATGACGGACGAAGTGCGCATGCAAGACAGGAACGGTGCTTTTGCGAGCGTGTTGGTAAACCCTCACGGACGCGCGCTCGGCTGGAATTTCTTGAAAAAGAATTGGGGTAAAATAGGGGAGGCGTATGGCGACGGCAACCACCTGCTTTCTCGTCTTATTTCTGTACTTAATCGCAACACGACCCGACCTGCCTACAACGATATCAAAAAATTCTTCCGTACCCACAAAGCTCCGGCCGCAGACAGAACTATTCTCCAGACTTTGGAATATATCGATTCAAATATCCGCTGGCTTACCCGTGATAGTGTAAAAATAGAAAAGTGGTTACGGAATTATATGGAATAAAAAAATCCCTCCAGTTTCCAAAAGGGATTTTTAAACAAGGTTTAATCTCAAAATTTTTATTTATTGAACATGTTTATTATATCTATGTGAAAATAATGAACATTGATTACTCCTAGTATGCCAATGAAAATAGCAAGTAGAAGTGTTTTTTCGTGCTTCGAAAGTTTTCTCATTTTGAGTAGATTTAGGTTAATAAAAATTTAGTTTTCTCAAACTTCCAAAATTTGAAAATCAGAGAAAACCAATCTTTACTCGCCAAAAACCAATATTTCAAAGGACTATATACTTACTTTTATTATACACCCATTATGTCAGAAAGTCAAGTCTTGGAAAACCCTTTAAAATGCTAGTATATATAGGTGGAAAATGAAATTCTGGAAAATGCATATAAGGTAAAAACTGCTGGATTTGAAGGCCCGTTTGGGCTTTTGTTGTCCTTAATTGAAGAACGGAAGCTCTTTATCAATGATTTATCGCTGGCTTCGGTGACGGAGGACTATATTCAATATGTGAACAGTTTGGCGGAAAGGAATCCGGGCGAGATTTCGAGCTTCGTCGTGGTAGCGGCGACACTGATCCTCATCAAATCAAAATCTCTTCTGCCGGGACTCGCGTTGACGGAAGAGGAAAAGACAGACATCAAGAGCTTGGAAGACCGCTTGCAGCAATATGAATTATATACACGCCTCGCCGGTCATATCAAAAATAATTTCGGCAAGCACATTATTTTTTCTCCACTGGAACGGAAAAATGAAGCCGTGATATTCCTGCCGGATGACCGTATTGCGCCAAGGCAGATGATGGAATTTGCCCGCGAAGCACTTGGCCGGATGCCGAAGAAAACTTTCTTGCCGCAAGTGGAAGTGAAGAAAGTGATGAGCATTGAGGAAATGATAGGCAAGCTGACGGACAGGATACAGGATGCGATGAAGATAAGCTTCCGGGACTTTGCGGGAGGCGCGAAGACGAAAGAAGAAAGGGTATTTGTAATCGTGGGATTTCTTGCTATGCTGGAACTGGTGCGGCAGGGCGTGCTTGCCGTGGCCCAGGAGAATAATTTTGAGGATATTCTAATAGAAAAGCAGCAGATAATCACCGTGCAGAGCGAATAATATGGAACTTGAACAAAAAATTGAAGCAATACTTTTCTGGAAAGGCGAGCCTGTATCCCGCAAAAAATTGGGGGAGATTTTGGCCGCGAATATGGCGGAGATGAATGAAGCGATAGACAAGCTTAAAAATAATCTTGCCGGTAGGGGAATCGTGCTTTCTGAAAATGAGGATGAATTACAACTCGGCACAGCACCGGAACTTTCCGAGCTTTTTGAGAAGATGCAAAAAGAGGAATTGAATAAAGAATTATCCAAGGCCTCGCTCGAGACTTTGTCCATCGTGCTTTATAAAGGCGGAGCCTCCCGCGCGGACATCGACTATATCCGCGGAGTGAATTCGAGCTTTATCCTGCGGGCGCTCGCTATTCGCGGCCTCGTGGAGCGTGCTCCTGATCCGCAAGATAGCCGCCGGAATATCTACAAGCCTACTTTTGAACTGCTCTCATTTATGGGCGTGACCAGCCCGGAAGAATTGCCTGACTATGCGGATGTGCATGCCGGCATCGAAAATGCGGTGGCGGAAGCGACGGAAACACAGGAAGAAATACAGAAGACGGAAGATGGAGAAAATCAATAAAAATTTATTGTTCTTCGTATTCGCCATTCTCGCTACGATGGCGATTTTATTTATAGTTTCGGAAGACAAAGCGAATAAAAAAATACAGGCGGAGGAAAATCGCATTACTGCGCTGCGGAATTCTCTGGCGAGTGTGACGGTCATCGCGAAAGCTGTGTCCGTGTATGAAGTTGATACAGGCATAGAAATTTACGGTAAGAATTCGGATGAAGCTTTACCGCTCGCATCGCTGGTAAAAAGCATGACTGTGGCCGTGGTCTTGCCCGCATTGCAGGGAAAAATTATCAGCCTGACACCGGAAGCAATAGCGCAAGATGGAGATTTCGGATTATTTGCGAATGAAAAATGGAAAGCGGAAGATTTGGCGCGGCTTACGCTCATCGTCTCCGCGAACGATGGCGCATACGCTTTAGCAGAAAACACATCGAATATTTTAGAAAAGATGGAGATAAAAGCTCTGAAGATAGGGATGAAGGATGCTTCATTTAAGAATTCTACCGGCCTGGACACTACATTACCCACTGCGTATGCTTCTGCGCTCGATGCGAACTTAATGGCGATGTATATGCTCAAAGCGTATCCGGATATTGCTTCAGTCACTACTTCACCGGAACTTGCTCTTATTTCTGAATCTGGTTTTAAGCACACTTTTAAAAATACAAATACTGGGCTAGGTGTATTGCCCCCGCTCTTATACTCGAAAACTGGCTATACCGATTTTGCCGGCGGAAACCTGACTATCATCTTCCGTGACAGGGATGAACACATCTATGCCGTCACTATTCTCGGTTCGACTTTCGAAGGACGCTTTGCGGATATGATAAAAATCGCAAATGCGCTATAATAGCAGGATATATGCTGATAAACTTGGTCAAAATCTTTTTCCCGACGGCTCTGGCTTTCTTTCTGGGACTTGCGATTACGCCTTTGGCAACACATTTTTTTTATAAATACAAGATGTGGAAGCGGTATACTCGCAATGGGGAAGTGACCGCGACAGATTTCCAGCGCATTCATAATGAAAAAGAAGAACTCTCTACGCCGCGGGTAGGAGGCATTATTATCTGGGTGTCGGTCGCTCTGGCGACGGCCGCTTTTTATTTCGTCTCTCTTATTTTCCCTTCGCCGTATACGGAAAAAATGAATTTCCTTTCCCGTAACCAGACGCTCATTCCATTTTTTACTTTACTCCTCGGCTCATTGCTCGGGCTTTGGGATGACCTATTACAGATATACAGTAATGGTAAGGTCGCTCGTGATGATGGCTCGTGGCGCAAGTGGAAAGCGCTGCTTATCGCCCTTTTGTCGCTCGGCGTGGGTATGTGGTTCTTTTATAAATTGGGAATGACCGGCATCCATATTCCTTTTGGCGGGGAAATATTCGTGGGCATTCTCATCATTCCATTTTTCATCATCGTGGCGTTGGCCACTTTTTCCGGCGGCGTGATAGACGGCATTGATGGTCTTTCTGGTGGCATTCTGGCTTCTATTTTTGCCGCATATTCTGCTATCGCATTTACCAATGGGCAGATAGACCTGGCGGCATTTTCAGCGACGATCACTGGAGCGATCTTGGCATTCTTGTGGTTCAATATTCCGCCAGCACGTTTTTATATGGGGGAGACGGGGATGATGGGCCTCACGATCACGCTCGCCACTTTGGCTTTTCTGACGGATTCGGTGCTCATTTTACCGGTAGTGGCTTTGCCGCTCGTAATCACTTCGCTTTCCGTAATCCTGCAGATCACTTCCAAAAAACTTTTCGGCAGGAAAATTTTCCGGCTCACGCCTATCCATCATCATTTTGAAGCAATCGGTTGGCCGAGTTATAAAGTGACGATGCGTTTTTGGATCCTTTCTCTTGTTTTTTCTATCGTTGGCATTATTCTTTTTGTTATCAGTCGTTAAATGACCAAAACTAAAGTTACTATTGATAAATTTTTTCTTACCACGGTGCTTATTCTCATCGGAGGCGGCATCGCGATGTTTGTATCCGCATCGCTCGGCATACTCGCCAAGAATGAAAAGACTTTTTACGCGGTGCTCATCAGCCAGCTGGTGCTCGGTCTCGGTTGCGGCTTGCTCGGGATGTACGCGGCGCTGAAAATAAATTATAAATTTTGGCGCAAGTACGCCTTTTATATTTTTCTTGGCGCGGTACTGCTCACAGCCGCGGTATTTATCCCTCATATCGGATTTTCCCACGGCGGTGCTCGGCGTTGGATAGAACTCGGACCGCTCTCATTTCAGCCGGCGGAACTTTTGAAATTCGGCTTTGTGATATATTTTGCGGCGTGGCTTTCTTGGGCGAAAAATCGGGTGCAGGATTTCAAATTTGGTATCTTGCCGCTTGCCGTGATGCTAGGTATCATCGCTCTTATTCTTTTCAAGCAGCCGGACACAAAGAGCTTCATCTTGATAGCGGTGACGGGCATCTCGATGCTTTTTATTTCTGGTGTCCCGATGAAATACATCATCGGTATCGGGCTTGGCGCGATGATACTGCTTGGCTCTCTCGTTGCCTTTACTCCGTATTTGCAGGAGCGCGTGAAGACATTCATTGACCCTTCGCATGATCCACAGGGAGCCTCTTATCAGCTGCAACAATCGCTCATCGCCATCGGCTCGGGCGGCATATTCGGACGCGGATTCGGCCAGAGCATCCAGAAATTCAGCTATCTGCCTGAGCCGCAGGGTGACTCTATCTTTGCCGTTCTGGGCGAAGAATTGGGCTTTGTAGGCGCGGTGACGACGATATTGCTCTATGCTTTATTTGCCATGCGGGGGCTGCGCATAGCGAATAATAGTCCTGATCAATTCGGTAGACTTTTGGTCTCCGGAATTGTTATACTTATCACGGCGCAATCATTTATGAACATCGCCAGCATCACGGGAGTGTTCCCGCTGACGGGAGTGCCGCTCGTCTTCATGAGCCATGGAGGCACGTCGCTCGCGATAGACTTGATCGCCGTCGGCATTGTGCTGAATATTTCCAAATTCCAAAAGCAAAGTGCTTGATTTAAATTTATGAAAATAGTTTTTACAGGAGGAGGCACCGGCGGACATTTTTATCCCATCATCGCCGTAGCCCAAAAGACCAATGAAATAATCGACCGTGAAAAAATACTCGGCGTGGAGCTTTACTATGTTTCGGACAGCCCGTATGACAAAGAAGCACTTTTTGAAAACGGACTCACCTTCGAATCAGTGAACGCGGGCAAGATGCGCACATATTTTTCACTCAAGAATTTTTTTGACCTTTTCAAGACTTTTTTCGGAGTTCTTGGCGCGGTCTGGAAGATATTCTCTATCTACCCGGATGTGATTTTCGGCAAAGGAGGGTATGCGTCTTTCCCGGCACTTTTTGCCGCGCGTGTTTTGCGCATACCGGTCATTATCCATGAATCGGACTCAGCACCGGGACGGGTGAATAAATGGGCCGGGCGTTTTGCAAAACGCATCGCCGTGTCATTTCCCGATGCGGCTCAATTTTTCCCGGAGAAAAAAGTAGCTTGGACGGGGCAGCCCATTCGCACCGAAATAGAGCATGCGAGTGAGAAGCAAGCTGCGCTCGGGTATTTCAAATTCGAGTCAGATCTGCCGGTGCTGCTCATCCTCGGCGGCTCGCAGGGCGCGGAGCTTATAAACAATACCGTGCTCGATGCTTTGCCCCGTCTTATTCAAAAATTCCAGATCATCCATCAGGCAGGCGTACGAAATTTCAAAGCGGTATCCGGACGCGCGGATGTCGTGCTCGCTGATTCCGAATATAAGAGCCGATACTTGCCGTTCGCTTTTTTAAATCCTTTACAGATGAAGATGGCGGCCGGAGCGGCGACGATTATCGTCTCGCGTGCCGGTTCGACGATTTTTGAGATCGCTGCGTGGGGCGTACCTTCCATTCTGGTGCCTTTCACTAATTCGAATGCTGATCACTCTAAGAAAAATGCTTTCAGCTATGCGCGTTCGGGGGCAGCCAGTGTCATTGAAGAAATGAATATGACGGCAAATATCTTATATTCAGAGATCGAGCGCATTGTCTCCGATAAGGCGGCTTATGACCGCATGTCTCGGGCCGCCAAAGCTTTTCATAAGCCCGGAGCGGCAACCGTTATCGCCGAAGAACTCGTCGGTATGGCTTTGGAACACGAGGGATAAACTTGCATATTTATAATAATATGCTATAATCCAAATATTGTTCTTTACATAAACCCTTAGAAAAGTCCCATCCGGGCACAGAAAAAATGAACTCAAAAAACATCGAAGCCCTTCACCTGAACATCGGAGATGTTCTTGAAATTTTTCTCATTGATTTTTTTTACAAATCTACCCAAATTCCAGGGAAAAAGATCAAAACTTTAGAAATCGGATATGACAAAAAAGGCCAAAAAGGCCAAAAAGGCTGGAAAGCCTGCAGTAAGATTACGGGCGCATATTGCGGTGATAATTATCGCCAGCAGCCCTATGAGCTCAACATCATCAAGATCAGGTTGCACACCCCGATTCGTATGAGTGATACATATCAGAGCTATATCGAATTTACACCGGTTCGCATTGCTTCAATCAAGGTTACAAAAAAAGCGGAAGAAAAAGTTTTAGACACGCCTTCGCATGCACTTACTGCAAGTAAAGTAGCCTAAAAAATAATAATGTTTTATTGAAATCTCTTCTGACTGAAGGGATTTTTTTTATTCTAAAATAATGTTACTATGTATAGATGGCAGAAGGAAAAGTCATCACCAGATTCGCCCCGTCGCCGACGGGTTTTATGCATGTGGGGGGCGTGCGTACGGCACTCTATGCATGGCTTTGGGCCCGAAAAAATGGAGGATCCTTTATTCTTCGCATCGAAGACACAGATAAAGAAAGGGAAGTGCCGGGATCTATCGAGCACATCAAAGAATCTTTGACTTGGCTCGGTCTTGATTGGGACGCAGGCCCTTTTTTGCAATCAGAGAGGCTCGATCTATATAAAAAATACGCAGAGAAACTTATTGAAAAAGGATATGCGTATCCTGATCCGTATACTTCTGAAGAAGTTGAAGTTTTTCGGCAGCAAGCTGAAGCTAATAAAAAGCCTTTTTTGTATCGCGAACATCGCCCTGAAAATTTTCAAACATGGGACGGCAAGACAACTTTGCGTTTCAAGACTCCGGAAATAAAGAGTTATGCCTGGCAAGATCTCGTAAGAGGCGAACTGAGTGCCGGAGCGGAAGCTCTTGATGATTTTATTTTAATAAAGAGCGACGGATATCCTACCTATAATTTTGCTCATATTGTAGATGACATTGAGATGGGAGTCACACATGTGATGCGAGGCGAAGAATTTATTTCCTCCACGCCAAAATTTCTTTCAGTTTACGACGCGCTGGGATTGAAGCCGCCCCTGTATGCTACTTTGCCGCCTATTTTGGCGCCGGACGGAAAGAAAAAGCTTTCAAAAAGAGACGGTGCCAAAGATCTTCTTGAATATAAAGCGGAAGGATACTTGCCGGAAGCTTTCGTGAATTTCCTTGCTCTTCTTGGCTGGAATCCTGGCACTGATAAAGAAATTTTTACTATAGAGGAATTGGTACAAGCATTCGAGATCGAGCGTGTCCAGAAATCAGGCGCTCAGATGAATCTGGAAAAATTGGATTGGATGAATAAAGAGCATATCAAACTTCTTCAGCTTTCAGTCATAGAAGAAAATATAACAAAAGAAATAGGAGAGAAGTACAGAAAATTAGTGCCTATCATTTCTGAGCGCATATCCAAATGGAGCGATGCAAAAGCCATGGCAGAAAGCGGTGAATTGGACTTCTTCTTTGCTGCACCGGATGTAGATACGGAAAAATTGAATTATAAAGGCTGCGCATCAGAAAAAACGGCTGAACACTTAAAAAATATTTCTGAAATTTTGAAAGAAATTGTCGACTGGAATACTGAAGATATAAAGAGGGAAGTCATGGTGTATGCGGACAAGGCCGAAAAAAGGGGGGAAGTGTTGCACCCGATGCGCTATGCTCTTTCGGGCCTTGAAAAATCCCCTGATCCTTTTACCATCGCTTCTATTTTAGGAAAAGATGAAACGATTTCCAGACTACAAAAAGCTATTTAGTTTTATTTTTCTAGGGTTTCTTCTGCCTGCACTTTTTGTTTTTGCTCAAACTGTACAGGAATTAGAATCAAAAATTGGGCAGAAGAATGTGGATATAGATAAGCTGGAAGTGGAAATAGCCAAGTATCAAGATGAACTGAATGCTCTCGGTACTCAGAAGAGTTCTTTAGCGCGCGATATAAAACAACTCGATCTGACACGCAAGAAGCTCTCGGCGGATATTTCGGTGACTGAAAATAAAATAGAAAAGACGAATTTGAAGATTCAGGAGCTCGGCTTTGAGATCGGTGATAAAGAAGAAATAATCAATACGAGCGTTAATGCTTTGAAGCTTGATATTAAACGTACAAATGAACTAGAACTTGATTCAATACCGGAAAAGATCCTTTCGCAGAACCGATTGGCTGATGTATGGCTTGATATTGATACGATGATTTTAGTACGTGACCGTATTCGTGAAAAAATAACTGAAGTAAAGCAAGTCAAAATAGTTCTCGAAGACAGCAGAAAGCAGACGACCGAGGCACGCAATGAATTGGCGTTATATAAATCTGAACTGGCGGATCAAAAAAAGATCGTAGATCAGAATACTTCCCAAAAAAATAAATTGCTTTCACAGACCAAGAACAGCGAATCTGCGTACCAGAAACTTTTAAAAGATCGCTTGGCGAAGAAAGAAGCTTTCGAGAAAGAATTACGAGCATATGAAGAACAGCTCAAATTCGTTCTTGACCCTTCGAAATTGCCGGGCAAAGGCACGTTGTCCTGGCCGCTCGATAAGATATTCGTGACCCAGATGTTTGGCAAGACTTCTTCTTCCGGGCGCCTCTATGCTTCCGGTACGCATAGCGGTGTGGACTTTCGTGCGGCTGTAGGCACGCCCGTGAAATCAATGGCTGATGGCGTGGTGGAAGCTACCGGTGATACTGATATCACATGTCCAGGAGCCTCTTTTGGTAAATTTGTTTTTATCAGATATAACAATGGCTTGGCCAGCGCTTTTGGACATTTGTCGCTTATTAAATCTACTCCTGGACAAAAAGTTTCAAGGGGCGAAGTCGTAGGCTATTCAGGCAATACTGGCCACAGTACGGGGCCGCACCTGCATGTCACGGTATATGCCGGCCAGGCCGTAAAGGTACAGTCTCGTCCATCCGCGGCGTGCGGGGGCAAATCATACACTATGCCGGTGGCTGCGACCAATGCGTATCTTGACCCGATGTTCTACTTGCCTCCATATAAGCAATAGTGTTAAAATACGGCTATGATAAACAATCACAAAAATAAGCAAGGTGGTTTTCTGCAACTTATTATCTTTATCGTCGTCGTGATCTTCCTGCTCAATTATTTTAATATTACGATAAGCGGCATCATCAATTGGTTCGTGACGATGTTTCAAAATGTATTCTAAAGAAAAAAATAAAAAGGACGGTGAAGATGGCGGAATGAGCATCTTGGGTGCCGTACTCTGGGGCATTATAATTCTGCTCGTGCTTAGCTACTTCGGTATTAGTGTGCGCGGCGTTGCCGAAAGTCCGACTGGAAAAGATAACTTCAGCTATGTCGGAGGTGGCATTAAAGGGCTTTGGCACAGATATATAGCAGAACCTATTTCTAATCTCGCTGAAGAAGAGCATATCCAGTTCTTCTGGCAATCCTTTACTCGAAATATGAGGCAAATACGTGACGGACAGCCTACGGATATGCAGACTTCGGCGCCCGTGCTTCCTTAGTACCCAGAATTGACAAATCTCGCCATATCATATATGGTATAAATATGAATATAAAGAGGGGACAAGGCGGTTTTATAAATATAGTCGGCATCATAGGAGTTATCCTCCTGGTCTATATATTTCTCGAAGTAAAGGATAATTCCCATGTCCAATTCTTTTGGAAAGCATTCACTCATAATATCGAACAGATGCACGACGGCCAAGCAAATGATTGGCAGCTCGCAGCTCCTATAGTTACTTTCAAGTAGTCTCTTAAGGGTTTTATATTATATATCATTACCAAACATATATTGTGCGACGCTATTATAATATTAAGCCCTTTAATCCCCTCTATAAAATAGCTTAAAAATCAGGCTTAGAATGAGTGCTCTGTGCTGTTCTGCTCTGGCTTGAAATTCTTTATGCAGGCGTTGAATTGCTGGACTCCTCTGTTGTATGCGGAGATCTTTTCTTTCAGCGTGGCTACGGATGCATTATAGGCATTTGCCTCTTCTTGCGTCTCTAAATTGCCTGCCAGGGCCTGTAGGCGCTTCTTCTCGGCTGTAATTTCCCTTTTAAGGGCCTGATTGGTCTCCGGGCATACTTCGCTTGATAAGCCAAAGTGCTGTACGGCTACCCATACCTGGCGGCCCCGATAATTGCCGATTTTTACCGACACGCCGATGTTTGAATACCTATCTTTCAAAATATTCGCCCGATGGCCAGTACTCGCCATCCAGGCTTCTAGGAGGTCCGTATTGTTCCTGAAATCGCCCATGGCGAGATTTTCGCCTATGAGGATGAAGTCATAGCCGCTTGCTTTAGACAAATCAGAAACAGTTTTGCCGTCGGGAGATTCGTGTTCAAAATATTGCTTGGCAAAAATATCATCCACTTTTTTTTCTGCAGAGCGATTCAGTGCGGAGCTTTCGGTCAATGCGGTGAGTCCATTCACGAGGCGCGCTTTATTCGTCTCTTCTATAATGCCTTTGAAATCAAGCAGGCCGTAATCACCCGAAAACGGGCGATCAAATCCCCGCTCTAGCGTATCCAAAAAGCGGAGTGGTGGTGGCGCGAGGAGCTCCGTCTCTTCCTGTATCAGTTCTTGGCTATCGCCTATCACTCGCATGACTTCCGGCGCGGTATCTTTCTCTGCATAAAATTGGTGAAAGAAAATTCCCCCGCCGATGAAAAGTATTGCGCCAGTTATCAGATATGCGGTTGTCTTGATGATATGTCTCATATTATTTACATGATGCCGATTTTTCATATCCGGCTTTTTCGGCCGCTTCGGAAGTGGCAAAGTATACCCGATTTTCTACTTTTATTGTTTTTCCTGCTGAGCATCCGATAGAATAATATTTTTGTCCCCTGCTTGAAGCAAAATAATTTCCTTTCGCACTCGTCGCTTTCTCTGGTGCGGCGTAGGCTTTCGGGACGGCAGCTCCGCCCGTCTCAGCCAGTACAGCAGATGCTACTATCTGCTCGGAACCGTCCGGAAGCTGTATTTTAATGCCTGCCATGCTCTGGCTTTTGGACAGCCGGCCGAGGCTAAATGAGCTGGCCCCCACGAAAATCACGATTACAACAGTCAAAATATCCTTTCCCCTGCTGCTTTCAATAAAAGACTTGATTTTTTCCATAGGATTGTTTATACTGTGCGTACATCAGTAATAAGTCAATTTTACCATTAAATAATATAAAAGCAATATGGCACATCGAAAAGCCGGCGGAACAGCCAAAAACTTAAGAGACTCAAACCCAAAGTACCTCGGTACGAAGCTTGCTGACGGCCAGAAGGCTCAGCCAGGTTCTATCATCATCCGCCAGCGCGGCACTGCCATCCTCCCCGGCACAAATGTCGGCATGGGTAAAGATCACACGCTCTTCGCTCTCAAGCCAGGCACGGTAAAATTCGGCACCAAGCGCAAGACTTCTTTCAACGGCAAGACTGCAGTCAAGAAAGTGGTAAATGTAGTCCTCTAACTTCCCTCTCACGCATAAAAAAAATCCCGGCCATTTGGTCGGGATTTTTGTTTCAGAAACACCTCTTTTAATCTTTAAAGGCTTCTTTTTCTCGCGGCTTTATGTTGATACCTAAATCACCTAAAGCTTTGATAAGAATTGCTTCCTCTTCTTTTTTGAGTTTGTTTCTTTTGTTGTATTCATTACTATACAAACTCCGCTCAAGGTAATTTTCTCTTTTACGAAATTCTCCCATCAAATCTACTCTGCCTGGGAAAGGTTTTTCCAATAGGCTAGCGATTATGGCGTCTTCGCTCTTCCTGTCGATGAGTTTCTTTTTTAATCCAGCACTTTTCAATTCTAAAGATTGAAGTGGTTTTTCGAGTAGTGCTTTTGTATCAGCAAAGTAAATTTCATCTTCTGTCATTGTAAGAGCAAAAAAAGAACCGTCCCTTTGAACTTGAGCACTTGTTTCCGAGATTCGTAACCCGGCGCGTTTTACGTGATCAAGAAGAATTTTAAGGATTGCATTTTGTGATAATGTGACTTGTTGTCTGAGTTCCATAATAGTGAGGTTTAAATGTTAGTAAAATTGTTAGTTGCTCCCAAAAGCCATAAAGCCGCTCGGAGCAACCAGCAATTTCAACTAAAAACCTTTATTTCAAAGGGCAAATTTACAATATGTATTATATCATATCCTAACTTAAAAAGCAAGTAGTTAGGGTCTAAAGCCCTAACTAACTATTCTTTACTGACGATAACTTTAAACGAAGACTTTTTGCCTTTGATAGCGACAGGGATTTCAAATTCCCCTGTTTCTTTTATTGGTTTTTCTAGGATTATAAATTCTTCAGAAATTTCCGCGCGGTGCTGGGTATGGAGCGCTTCTATTATTTCTTTTTTATGAATAGCAGAAAAAAGGTGGCCGAGTTCGTTGGCTTTACCGGAGAGGGTGACTACTTTGCCTTTTATATTCTCTAAGTTCTTGGTGAGCAGGTCGTCCTGCACTTCCCTTTCTATCTGTATTTCTTTTTTCTTTAGCTCCAACGCGGCGACGGCTTTCGGAGTGGCGGGCTCGGCTAAGCGCTGAGGAAAGAGGAAATTCACGGCATAGCCGTCATTCATATCTTTTACATCATCCTTTTTACCGACACGCGGGACATCTTTTAGGAATATTACTTTCATGTTTTTATTCTACTACAAAGCTGTAGATTTATCTACCGGTGTCCAATTTTTGAGTAATTCCACGGCTTTGTCCATTTGTGGATCACGCTTGGCATCTATATCTTTCTTGGTATATTCCACGAGTACATCAGGCGTAAGACCAGTCTTAGAAATGGTGTTTCCTTTTGGTGTCAGCCAGTTTGCGACGGTGATTTTGAAGACGGTATCAGTAGTCACATCTATCACTTCTTGCACTGAGCCTTTGCCATAGCTCTTTGTGCCGACGAGTTTTGCTTTTCCATAATCCTGCATCGCTCCGGCGAGAATTTCGGAGGCAGATGCGGATCCTTCATCTATGAGAATAACAAATTTAAGATTATCATTAAAAATATCATAGCCGTGACTCCGGTAGATTTTCTGCGCTTGCTCTCCGCCATAATCTTCTATGACAACGGTCTTACCCGATGGCAAGTACCAGGATGCCATGTCTATGGACGCGTCCAAGTAGCCGCCCGGATTGCCGCGGAGGTCCAGGAGCATCTTGTCGCTTTTTGATTCGGCAAATTCTTTCATAGCATGCTGGAATAATTGAGGAGAATTTGCTGAAAAGCTGTACAGACTGATTACAAAAATGCCGTCTTCGCGAAGCTCAGTATCAAGCGTCGGTGCTTGGATGTTTTCGCGCACTACTTTTATTTCGCGCGGCTCTTTATCACCATCGCGGAATACGGTGAGCGCCACGGTAGTACCCGCTTCACCGCGTATCATTTTGATTGCTTTTTCTATGGAAAGGTCTGAAGTGACGGTGCTGTCTATTTTCAATATCTTGTCGCCCGGCTTCAGGCCTGCGCGCTCAGCCGGAGTGCCCTTCAGCGGTGCGATGACGGTGAGCACTTTGTCTTTGATGCCCACTTCCATGCCGACGCCGGAAAAATTACCGGCGATGTCTTCTTCAAAGAGCTTTGTTTCTTCCGGATTAAAAAATGTGCTGTATGGGTCATCCAGGGAGCTTACGAGGCCGGAAATAGCGCCATACACGCGCGCCTGCGCTTCTACCTTGCTTGCATCCGGATATTTTTCATCTATCATTTTCCATACTTCCCAAAATGGTGCAAAGTCTGTTTGTATTTCTACGGGAGATTCTTTACTAGAGAGCCCTATGATGCGCTCTATCGCAGGGCGCTGATTGTAACCAAAATATATGCCTAAAGAAAAAAATGCCACTATAGCGAGGACGAGAATCAGCCTATTCTTATATCTAAAATCCATATAGATTAATTATATCAAAATTCTTATTCCTTCAAAAGTGCCGCTTCTGTGTACGTATTTCCCGGATCCCAGAGCATCCATGAGTCTAGTCCCGCGTCATATGTTCCCTGTATCTGAGCGCGTACCATTTCCGGAGTATATGTGGCACCGAGATTAAAATCCTGGAGCCATGGGCGCAGTTTTTTCGGATCCTGGCCTATCGCTTTGAGGCGTTCCGCACCCTTGCTCATAGATACCTTTATGACTTCATACGGCTTTGTCGCCGGATTGCTAAAATTATTCCAGCCGTTTGGAAAGTGGGACGGATACACCATCGGTCCAAGATAATCAAAATACGGCGCGGCTCTTTCTAATACTTGGCCGATATTCAGGTCATCGGTATTAGTCATAGTCATGCCGAATATATCACCCGAAAGCTTTGGGCGCGGAGAATGTGTGCCATCTTCTCCTGCAAAACTCTTATATAGATATGAGAAGAAATTTTCCAGCACTTGCGGCTTGTTCACGCCGCCGGAAATCGGGAAATAAATGTCTTTCATATTTCCGTCTGCCGGGAAGCGAATGTAATCGTAATTGAGCTCATCAAAACCGACGGCATATGCTTCTTTACCGATAGCTACGGCGTATTCCCAGACTTTTTGTGAACCGGTATCCAGCCAATAGGTGCACTGGCTTTCTTTGCCGCGGGCTATTTCGCGTTTGCACTTGTTGTCTTCCCAGAGAGAAACTTTGTCGGATTTCATGACTGCCTGATCCCGCCACTTTTTTGCAAGGTATGGATCTTGAAATACGGCGATACGCGCGATAACATAAATATTTTCAGCGTGGAGCTCGGCTATGAATGCGCGGATATCGCGCACGCGGTTTTCAGATGAGCCGATCTCTTGCAAGTATGGATCATTTACGGGAAAAGATATTTTGCCTGAGTAATCCTTTACATCTATTATCACCGTATTGAGCTCAGTGCGCTTTATTATATCAACTATTTTTTTACGAAAGGAATTCGTGCCCGCCACCCAGGACGACATGTATACGGCTTTGACCTGTGCGGGCGTATCTCTATGTGTTACCGGAATAAGCTTATCTTTCTGCTCCGCGGTGAGTTCCACGGCGGGCAACTCTTTTACAGCCTGCTCTGCTGCCGGTATTGCCTCTGGTATTTCATTTTTTTTGCTGTCGTAATCTTTTGCAAAAGCGAGCGGTAATACAAAATAAAGAAGTACTGCCGAGAGTAGCACCCCGAGTCCTATGCGCGCCCATGTGTTGCTCAGCATGTGCTTCATTCGGCTTTATTCAAATCAAAGCGGTTCTCGGAAAAATTTTCAAAGCTCTTTTTTTCCTCGCGTGGCTTGTTTTCTTTGTAAATTATATATGAGATATACGCCAGTGAGAGGCCGGATATGGCAAGCAGAATATTTTTCCATATGTATGGAAAGCCCAGGTGCGGCAGGATGGCTATCCAGATTCCAAATAAAAGTAAAGTTCTAGCTCTTCGCATTGCTTCATTATACTCTCTCTGCCCGCGGATGCAAATTGTGGATTACTTTATATTTTTTTCTGACTATTGAAAATATTCCGGCGTGTGTACACTCATCCATTCAAAAAGCCCGCGCATGATGGATGATGCTCCCACACTGCCGGTAGACGGGCCGGATTCCATCATCACGGTAAAAGCATACTTTGGATTATCATATGGAAAATAGCCGATGATCCAGGAATTCACACGGTTTTTCGCCACGCCGAGCTGGGCGGTACCGGTCTTGGCGGCCGCTTTGACATACGGCATATTCAGAGCCGCGGCAGTGCCTTCTGTTACGGTCATACGCATGCCTTCGCGCACGATCACAAAATATTCTTCCGGTAGTTCTATTTTTACTTGCTGGCTCTCTTTTTCTATGTCGCCGAGGACAAAGTGTGGCGTAGGTAATGTACCCGAATTTGCAATAGCCGCAGTAGCTCGCGTCATCTGGAGCGGTGTTACTTGGAAGCCATATTGGCCGATGGATGTGTGGTATGTGTTTCCGATGCGCCACGGGTCGCCGGGAAATACTTTTGCTTTCCATTCAGGGCTTGGGATAACACCCTCTTTTTCATCCGGCAGATCTACGCCCGTTTTTTCACCGATATGGAAGAGCTTCGCATATTGTTCCAATCTGGCGATACCAAGGCCTTTTTGTCCTTCAAATCCCCCGCCTATTTCATAGAAATATACGTCGGAAGATACGGCGATGGCATGCCGCATGTCCACCCAGCCGTGCGCTTTCCAGTCTTTGAATACGGTCTTGTCGCCCGGCGAGTACGGATTCGGTATGGATATGGAGCCGGTAGAAAGTATCTGTTTTGCCGGGTCTATTATTTTTTCATTTAAAGCGCCGAGGGCGAAAAAAGGTTTTACGATGGATCCGGGAGTATATAAGCCGGACATAGTGCGGTCTAGCAGTGCTTTGCGCTTGTCAGTGAGATAGTGTTTTATTTTTGCGCTCTCTTTGCCGAGAGAAAGCACTTCGCTGTCATATTCCGGGAAGCTGGTGGAAGCGATGATCTCGCCACTGTGTACATCCATGATGACGCCCGCGCCGCCGGTGAACGAATGCGCTTCGGAAAGGTCCTGGATCAGCTTGAACATCTCGCCTTGGATGCGCGAGTCTATCGTAGTAACAAGATCAGCTCCACGCTTTGGCGCGTTGACGATATTTTCAGAATGCAGATTTCCTTGCGCGTCTGTTTCCAATATTTTGAGGCCGTTCTCGCCTTTTACATGGAGGTCATATATTTTTTCTAAGCCGTCTTTGCCGGTAAATTCGCTTTGCCAGAAATTGCCGCTCTTGTCTTTTGCCGGATAGGCCACATAGCCGAGGACATGCGAAAATCCGCCTGTGCGGTAAGCGCGTATTGGGAATGTGCGTTCCCCTTCCGGAGTTTCTACGCTCCCTTCGGTCTTTTTATTCCACGCGAGTTCCACTCTGTTCCTATCGTATATGATTCCCCTATCCGCGAAAATAATATCTTTTTCCAGTACATTGTTTTCACTTCTTTTGTAATACGCTTCGCCCTTTTCTATCTGCAGATAGCCGAGACGCACAGAAAATGAGCCGATGATGATTGTAAACATAATTCCGAGAAAAATGACTGCCCGCTTGGAGATGGGTTTTTCTATGCGGCCTTCAAATTGCTGGCGGTCAAAGCCGGGCAGATTTTTGGAGTCCAGAAATATCTCGTCTGCTTCCACGAATGAGCTTGCTTTTCCGAGTTTATTTTTTTTGAGTAGGTGTCTGATCATAATTATCTTTCTTTATAAAATTTCATTTTTTTCTTGATAAATTCTATACCGGCAAGCAATACCGCTCCGATGGCGATCGTGATGAATACCGCTCCGGAAAATTTTACTTCCCGCATGCCAAAGACAAGGTCGGATATCACAAAGACTATCAATGCTTCAATAAAAACTGAGAAGTAAAACATACCGGCTACTGCCAAAAACGCCGTCATCCAAAAAGGCATGTAGAGTGCGGAAATAAGCAAGATGATAACGGCAAAAATGCGAGCCATACTCCTATAGTACACCAGATTTTTTTATTTGCGAGTTTTGAGCGTATCTCTTACTTGTATAAGGATTTTCTTAGCATTATCATGCGTGATGAGGTCAAATGCTTCGCCGAATGTGCCCCATTTGTAATCTAGTATTTCTTTGCCGTCTATGCGGACTTTTGTATCTTCAATAAAGCCGAGGAAGTATTTGTTTATCTTGATCGTGTGGCGTACTTTACCATTTAGTTTGTAATTTTCAGTAAAATGCACGCTTGTTTCAAGGAGGCATTCCTTAATACCCGTTTCTTCCCATAATTCACGGAGGGCGGTGTCAGTCTCCGCCTCACCGCGTTCACGATGACCCTTCGGGAAGCCCCAGTCGCCGTGATTTGTCTGTATGACCAGGAACATCGGTTCACTGCCGTCAAGCGATACGGGGATAACACCAAAAGAATATTCTCGTTTGCGTTCCAGCAACATGAGCAGTATCGGTATGAGGAGAAGCCATAAATATGTCAGCGAATAATCAGCTTCCGGGCGCTCTATGTATACAGGCAAGGGCTGTTCTTCCACGACATGCGGATACAGTGGCACTTCTACTTGAATCGGTGGTTTTTCTTCCTCTTCTGCTTTTACTGTTTTTTCACCTATTTTAAAATTAAGTGGATTAGAAAAAGAGCTGAGAAGCCGATCAAGAGAACTTCTCGCTTGTACTTGATAGACGCCCTTAGCTTTGTTTGCCGTATTGTAATCTACGGCAAAATAGCCGAGCGGATCAGCTGTAGTTTTTCGTACTTCGTCCGAAGGCGAGAATGTCAGGCTTACTTCTGCTCCAGGCGCAGTGCGGCCGACGAAGCGAATGCTTTCCCCTTGCAGTACTTCTGATTTGTCCGCATGCAGGGTGGGCGGGAAAAATATTCCGGCGATGATGATATTTGAATTTCTGTCTACGATGATATTGCTAAACAGCAGCACGGGCGACAAATCCCCGCTGATTATTTCTTTAGCACCAAGAGAAAAATTATACGTACCTATCGGCAGATGTGGTAAAGCTAATTCAAATGAAGCATCATCCAGGGCGGCGCCTGCCATAGGCGTGCCATTTTTAGTAAGCGTCAGAAATGCTCCCGGATATGCATATCCACGGAAAATCAGTACCGTGCCGGAATCCGGCGGCAAAGGTACTCCACCGCTCACAATATTTACGGCCGGAGAAGATGAAAAAACATTTGCCGAGACGGACACGAAGTCATCCTGCGGATTTGTAAATTGAGCGAGAGCAGAAGAGAAGCTTCCTACAAATGATGCAACGATGAGAAGAAAGAAAAGTCTTTTCATTATTATAATTATATACGTGGACGATTGCCGATAGTTCTTTTGACCGCCTGATGAGCATTTTTGATGTGCTTCATGGCATTGTTCAGTATCCATTCGTTATATTTATGTATTTCGCGTTTGCCGAGAAGATATATGAGGGTAAGTATTATGAGGATGACGAGCAGAAGATGCCATGGGAATACCCAGACGGAGGTCTTTGCCTCTGCTGGAATACCGGAAGAACCGTAGATAATATCCAGCTTTGCGCTATATCTACCAAATGCAAAATTGTGCCATTCACGTTTTACACTTTTCCAGAATTTTGTCAGGATACTATCTCCTTCTTCGTACGGATAGAGGTGCGTATCATCACCCCAGAGCAAGGCAAAGCGACGAGTGCTTGCGGGCAGGACATTTCCTTCAGTCGGGTTTGCATCAAATTTCTTGGATGTGATGCCGAGCATATTTTTCATCTTCACGATGCCGTCCGGCTTGGCGCGGTCATTGCCGTCGTTCTTGAAACGGTAATAAAATTCTACAGGCAATGAAGTATAGATTTTCTTTCCGTCTTTCGGTGCGAATTCCACGATGCCTCCGCCTTCTTGTATTTCACCGGATACGCGCAGAAGCACGAGCATGCCTATCTTGGCGCCGACGGCAATCTGTGCATTGTCAGGAGGAGTAGTGGAGAAGAATATAGCGGAAAAATGTCCGCCCGGCTCGGCATCTAGGGGTATGTTAATGCTGAAAGGAATGACTTCCTCTTTTTGTCCGGTGAGCGAAATACTCTTTTGGGTATCTATCCAGCCTGCAAGGTCTTCGGTGCTCTGGGTGAATGACGGCGTGCCCGTCTCCCCTTTCGCTTCAAAGTTTTCAAAAGAGACATAAAACGTTTCGGTTCCAGCTTGCTCATTATAAAGCTTTATTTTACCGGTGATAGACGTGCCCGGGGCGCCTTCAAGCTCTATGCGTGGTGGCGAGATGGTAAGCGCGCTGGCTGACGAAGGGAATATGACGAGCACTAAAAAAAACAATAAGGCGATAGCGAATGATGCTCCACTTATTGCTTTTTTCATGCTTTGTATTTCCATTTTTTAATTAACTTTTAAAATGTTCCGGTGGCGATGAAGGTCAATGTGTCGGTGTAGTCATTGTGTGCGTCAGTCACTCCGCTGATGGCTGCGGCGACAGTGATCTGGGCGCGTCCGGCGGAAATTCCAGCGCTTCCTGTGTTCAGTAAATTCTGACTCGTGCCGTCAAATCCGCCGACGGTAGGCGTCTGATCGTCAGCAGCGCAGTCCGCGTCGTTAAAAGGAGCGACTTCGGTAAAGCTGCCGATGCTGGCACTCGTCGCGGTGACGCAGATGCCATAATTTTCAGTGCCGTTGGCAATAGTTCCGGTAACGGAATCAATATCATCAGCTGCTACGGAAGTAGACACTAGACCGTTCGCCCCGTTTGCGTTCATGACGGTTACGATAGCGCCGCCGGTGGCATTTGTATTGAGGTCAAGCCAGATATAATTGACACTGTCCGTCGTCCCGGATGCTTTGCTGTTTGCTGTCGTTATAGTTCCGAGCGCCACTGAATAGAGCGGATCGCTCGTCGTGTCAGTCGTCGCTGTGTCTATATCAAAAGTCAAAGTCGGATCTACTGTAGCGGTGATAGTGACTTGGTCGTCATCAGCAATACCGACAGCCAGGCTGCCTGTATCTCCGAAGTTTCCGCCGATGGAAATAGTCTTGCTTCCGGCCGTCGTGGCATTTGTGATTTGTTCATCACCCGCTTCATCAGCGGTGGCATTCGTACCGATTTCTACGATGACTACAGAGCTGCCGTTTATATATGTGGCGCCACCGGAAGGAGCGGTCAAAGTAAGTACTTGACCGGAAACAGCGGCGCCCCATTCAGTAGCGCTCGGCGTACAGCTGCCCGCGACTTCCTGTACGTCTTCATCTGCGCCGTCGTCAGTGATATCCACATCGCCGCAATCTATGCCGACGAGGCTGAAATCAGCCGGAAAAGTTATCGTAATAGTTTCATCCTGGATGACAGCCGTACCCGCGCTGAAAGTGAAAGAAATAGTATGGTTTGATAATGTGCTCATCTCCAGACGGCTCATGGTGTCCTTTATTGCAGTCAAAGATGCGGCATCGGCTTTACCGAGCGGAAAGTTGAAGAACACGACCACCAGAGAGGCAATCAGGGTTGCGCTTATGAGTTTATAAAACTTCTTTTCTATTTGCATAGCTTTATGAAGTATATGATACATCAGTGAGTCCAATATATCAACAACTTTTTAGTTATAATTATCTATTATAGCATAATCATTGACACAAAGTCAACATATATTTACACTTTTTTTAAAAATTTCCGGTGCCGATGAAGGTAAGCGTCGTCTGATAATCCCCCGCATCTGTAACCGGTGAGATGTTTGCGATATATCGTACGGAATATGTCGTCAATACGCCGTCACCAGTCGCCGCACTTGCCACTTCGTCTACCGTACTCGCCGTGGCATCGTACGCATAATTTGAAGCGTGATTGTACGGCGCGGATACTACACCGGAGCCTCCGGATGCCGTGATGCGCATGCCGAATTGTTCAGTGCCGGGAGCTGAAGCTGCCGATGTGCCGCCGATAGCTGTGACTGTGGCCGAAGGATATACGACATGCGTGAGCGTATCCCCGCGGACAGTGATGGCATAGCCGGAAGGCGCATTCGTCGTCACCGCCATCGTATGCGCGGCAGTTTCTGAACCGGAGCCGAGCGTGTCCCCTGTGGCATATCGCGCGGCGCTCGGAGAAAGAGTACCAAAGCCGACGAGGGCATCTGATACTCCGTCAAAATCAAAAGAAATAGCTGAACCGATAGATGCGCATACGTGGCGGGTATAACTCGGGCCGATGTGCGCATTGGTCGTGGCGGGAGAAATGGTAAAAACTTCCGTATCATATGCGGAGCAGTCAGTATTTGTGTAAGCGACTGTCGGCGGCACGACGGTGTTTGAAATACAGACATCATTTGTCGGGCTGGTGTAGTTACTCTGCCCATCTTCTTCAAAATGACTATTCGTCGTCGCTGTGGAGAGCGTACCGATGACTGCATAGTTTCCAGAGCAGGAATTTCCGGTCCCTGCGACACCGCTACAGCATATAAAAGTCGTGTAGTTTGATTGGCTTGGCAATTCCGCATGTGCATTATCAGTGTCAGACACATTCATAATCTTCACTTCTCCGGCACCGACACAGCTTGCGGTGATGGTGCAGGTCAGTGCCGCAAATACTTTGGGCGCCGAGGCGAGTAGGAGGAGCAGAAAAATTATAATTTTAAATTTTTTCATCAATATTGCATTTCAAAGCCGTAATAAATAGTGCCTGAACAACCGTTTACCGTTTCATCGAAATACATCTGCAGGCAATTACCCGCGGCAATAGTGTCGGTATTGGAGGTGTCCGAACAGCTCGTCCCGGATATTTGGCAGGTCAAATTAGTGTCTACGAATGAAGAAGCGGTGCAGGTAGTGGATTCCCTTACCTTAAATACACATGTTCCTCCTGCTCCAGAAATTTTCGCATACAAGTTTTTGATAGTTACCGCAGCCGGCATCATGTCACCGACGGCAGCGGTGATAGTGGCATTGCATACATTATAACCAGATATGTTGCATACAGCATCCGCAGTGAGCGAAGCAGACGAGCCTCCGCCCCAGGCGAATTTATCTACCGGGGTCGCCCACGTGGCATCCCCTCGCCAGAATGTAGTGGAAGATGCGCTCGTGCCTGAGTTTAAATTTGCTACCGGTAGGTTGCCTGTAATTGCATCAGTATCCGCTAAATTCACAGCTCCCCAAGCATAGGTAGATGATCCAGTAACCCTTAGAACTTGCCCAACAGTAGAAGAATCAGTGATCGCCGTAAATGCTGAAGTACCATTACCTTGCAGGAGTCCTGTGAGTGTCGAAGCACCAGTTCCTCCATCAGCGACGGTAACATCCGTACCTCCACTGCTATAAATTGTGCCTGTTGTTCCTTGCAGAGTTAAAGTAGTAGAGCCTGCGACGGCTGCAGCATTTAATATACTTGAACCGGAAGTGGAACCTGCTAAGATGAGCTTGCCCACTGCTCCACCAATAGTGCCGAAAGTCTTGGCTCCCGTCACGGTCTGTACAGAAGCGAGCACCATGTCTCCGGCTGTACCCGGCGTGCTTGTACCACAGGAGAAAGTATTGCTTGCCGCGGTGTAGTTCAAATGATTACCACCGGTATCCGTGCAGTCTGATACGGCTACGGCCGACCAGGCTGAACCGTTTGAATTTAAAATCGTATCATCAGAGGCGGCTGAAAGCCCTGTACCTCCGTCCGCAAAAGCTACATCTGTGCCACCCGGATAATATGCCGTAGCCCAAGTCGTAGCAGTACCAGCGCCGTCAGTCTGCAAGAATTGATTTGCGCTTCCGTCGCTCGTTGGTAATATAAAGTTCCAAGTTCCTGCGGCGCTCGCTGCAGCCATTGTAACCAAACCAGAAGTGATGCCGCCAAATTGGATTATTCCGGTTTTTGTACCAGTAACTCCAAAAACAACACTGCGAGCATTAGAGTCTACTGTCATAATAGTCTCAAGCGGGTTAGGTGTCGTATTGCTGACTCCACCGCGATATGCAGTTTGGAAAATAATATCTCCTCCGTATGCAGTACCCGTACCGATACCACCAGCGAGAGTGATATTTGCTCCAGTGATATCCGTACCGCTGCCTCCGGTAGCATTTATGATAGTCGCCGAGGGAGAAGCATCAGTAACACCGTTACCGATGTATGTCGCAGTGATTTCCCTGCTGGAACTACCTACTACAAATTGATTACTGGAAGCAGATGCGCCTGCACCAAGAGCGATGGATTCTGTCGTACTCGTCGCCGCACCTCCTGCACTATCACCAAGAAATACATTGTAACTTCCTGTTGTTACAGATCCGCCGGAATTTCTGCCTATAATGACATTTGAACCGCCGTCGGTGAGTGAAACGCCTGAGCTTGCTCCTATTACTACGTTCCGATTACCGGCAGCGATAGATGATCCCGCGCTGCTTCCTACAAGTACATTACTCGCTGATTCTGTCGCAAAAAAAACACCGCCGACATTGTATTGCGTGTCAGTGTTTACGGCAAATGCAGAATCTACTCCCGCCGCAGGATTATTTTTTGCTATACCCAGACCGAAAATAGAGTTATCCCAAAAAAAACGCGCATTATTTTCTGCCAAAAATCCACCAGTGCTTTCTATAAATAGTACCGATCCTGCTACAGTAGTGGTGGATCCATCTGATGTACCTCCGACTTTGTCTAGCGGATGTCCGGGGTTTGGAGTAGTAAATGCAAACACAAACCTACCGAGAAAGAACGCAAAAATAATCGCGGCGAGAATACCGAGCATACGATATGTTTTTAATTTATTCCGCAATCGGTTGATTGCTTCTGGCATATATAGATTATATCACAAAATTATTCCGCAAGTACTGCCGGAGGAAGGTTTGCTGGTATGGTAAACACTGTGCGTGAAAGCACCTTGTCGGGAGCAGAATCAAAATCCGTATAATTCCAAAAAATGTCCTCAGTCGTTTCTATAATTTCAAATTCCCCCGTATCATTGCCAAAGCAGGTGCCGTATGTAAACGGCGGCTCACCCGTGATCCATATTCTGCCGGTAAATTTTGCACAATATGAGCCGTTTGCATTACGGTCAAGAACACTAAATATATAGTAATGGCTTTTTTTATTTATTTTTTCCGTAAGACGCACAAAACTCGTCGTATCCATATATAATTCGGCATGGAGGCTCTTATCTGGATTTGCTCCGAGCTTTACGGAAAGGGGTAATACTGGTTGTTCTTCGGGGATTTTTTTATCCAGCAGTTCTACATCTGACATCTCCTCATATTCCGTCTCTATCCACATGGCATCCAGATAAAATATCGGCGGCTTGTCAAACGTGGGTACGGCGGATACGGCTACTTGCACCTTGCGGATATTTTCCCAATTCATTTGTTCAAAAGGAATTTCAAAATATGGATTTGCCATGTTTTGGCGATTTATTTTGCCGAGAACATTCCACACTTCGCCGTCCAATGTGTATGATACTTCTAAGAAATCGCTCTCAATGTTTACTGGAGCCGGATTTGTCTCTAGTTTTTCATTTCTGATTTCTATGATTTCTGCATCACCACCCCCAACCCCCTCCTCATCAAGGCGGGGGCTTGAATCCTTCCCCTCCTCTATGAGGAGGGGTGCCGCTTGCGGCGGGGTGGTCTCTTCCTGCGCAAAAGCTACAGGTAAAAATTTCTTCAAGAATATTGAAATGATATTTTCAGCAGGCGGTGTTTCTACCGCAGGTGCCGGCTCCGGCGGCGTTTCTTCTTTTACCGGTTCTGGTTCCGGGGCAGATTCTTTTGGCTCTTCTCGTACTTCCTGTAGTATTTCCTGTTTTATTTCTTCGGAAATAGCGCTCGCTTCTGGCACCGCGTCCATAATTTCTTCCAGCTTTTCTTCAATTGCATCAGCGGGTGCCTGTTCTCCTGTTATTGCATCTTGTGTCTCTTCGGATACCGGCTCGGCGATAGGTATGGATACGAGAGCTTGTTCGGAAGCGAGGAATGACAAGCGCAATGTAAAGCGTCGCGCATTCGCATCTTCCGGTATCTCGCCGCGAAAATCTCCGCAGAATATTTGCGCCGCGGTGTCGTCCAGCATGGCTGAATTTTCCGGCGAAAAATCTGTCGTCTTTGTTATTTCTTTTACATCCGGCTCGCCTTCCGCGTATTTCGGATTCTGCCAGCCGCCGAGGCAGTTTTGCGGATAAAAATTCGCAATGCTGGCTTTGGTGTGGAAAGACACGACGAGTATCATCACGATCAGCCCGAGCGTAGCCGTATACCCCGCGCCGAGTTCAAAGCGCTTCCAAAGATATTTCAGTTTTTCGGGGTCTATCTCTATCACGAGGACCCGCTTATTCCATCTGTCGCGAAGTTCTTTCACGCGGTAATTATATCATAATAATCTGTTACTGATGGAGTCCCCTTTCCACAAGGATTTTTTTGATGCTTCTGCTCATTGCCAATACACGCCCGAGCATCACGCCAGCAACAAAACTAAAAGTGAAAGCATACAATACTTGCCCCTTAAACCAATATTGAAAGATAAAATGCCGTGATATCGTAAAGGTAAGATACGGCACAAGAACAGCGAGGCCGAGTTTGTCTATTTTTGAAGTAACCTTTTTTTCTTTTTTATGCCATTTTATTTGGAAGACTCTTTGTGAACCAAATCCGACTCCGAGTCCCAAGAAAAAACCAAGAAGCGACAGTCCTGCGCCGATGATTCCCGCATAGATGTCGTAACACATCAATCCCATCATGATAATGAATAAAAGGACAAAGAAAGAAAGCCGGAAAATCAGCAGCCTATCAATATGAGCACGCATCACTTTGTGATCATCTTTTATCTTTTCTATAATTTCCATTGCTAGGGGACTAGGACTCGAACCTAGATTAAGGGCTTCAAAGGCCCCTGTCCTACCATTAGACGATCCCCTAATTT
>CAYGDG010000010.1:0-46520 GCA_964348725.1 uncultured Candidatus Saccharibacteria bacterium | reverse complement strand
TTTCCGGCTACGCATGGGGAGACGTAGTTGGCTGGATAAATTTTAATCCTTCGCAAGGCGGGGTCACGATCGATCCGGGCAATGGGGACATGAATGGTTATGCTTGGGCGCAAAATTATGGCTGGTTGGAATTCGACTGTTCCGCTGGCGGTAAAGTTGCGGGACAATGCGTTAATACTGACTGGCGGCCCGGAGGTACGAGCGGCGGAGGCTGCACGGTCGGCATTGACTGTAACGACCTATGTCCGAATATAACGGGTGACGATAAAGGAAAATTGACCGAGGGATATTTACCGCCTCTTTTTCCGGGAGAAGATTGCATTGAGATTTTGAATCAATTCCCGAAAGTCAAAATAGATTATCCGCTCAAAGATCCATTGCGCGCTATTTTCCTTTCTGCTGATGCTTCAGCCGAAGAGCAAGCCGCTACTGTGCCGCCGCTACCGCTGGCTGATTTTGATATCAAAGCTACTGCGACTGACGCAGACGGTATCATCATGCGGGTAGAATTTTTCGAAAAGGAAGGACTTGATGGTACGGATGTATCGCTCGGCTTCGACACCACTCTCCCGTATTCGATCCATTGGACAAAGAGCGTTTTACCGGGAGAAGTGAAAGAATTCTATTTGAAAGTTTCGGCTATCGATGATTATGACCATGTTTCTGAAGATACTGTGAAAGTGACGGTCGGCCGCTTGCCGGATGATCCGGAGCCGACGGAATGTTCCGATGGCAAAGACAATGATGTTGATGGTTTTGCGGATTTCAGCCCGCCCGCCGGTTTCCAGGCAGATCCCGACTGTTCCGGTCCGGATGATGACAATGAGACCGGTGACTTCTGCACTCTGCATCCGAGCGATGATAAATGTACTGATTTTTGTGAAGTGAATCCGGAAGCGGAGGAATGTCAGGAAGATTTCTGTATTGCGAATCCGGACAACATCAAGTGTTTCTGTGAAGCGAATCCAGATGATAGTGATTGCCAGGCGGATTTCTGTACCGCCAATCCGACAGCGCCGGAATGTAATCCCGACTTTTGTACCGAAAATCCTACTAACCCATCTTGTAAAGTGGATCCGTGCGTAAAAGATCAAAATTCTTTTGCCTGTCTTATTTCCAAACGTCCACCTCCGCCTATCGAGCTTTTTCTTCCGGAAATACGCGAAGAAGTGGCCTTAGGTCTGCGCATTGCCGCCACTGCATCAGCGGTAATAGGTGGTATCCTCGCCCTCGCAACTGCGCTCTTCTTGAACCCACTCGCACTGCCTGAGATGATACTCATTCCGTTCCGTTTATGGTCTTTACTTCTTACCGCGCTCGGTATCAAGAAGCGAGTGAAGCCGTGGGGTACCGTATACGATGCTATTACCAAGCAGCCACTCGACCCTGTGTATGTATCCCTCCGGAATCTGGAAGGCACGGAGATCGCTTCGAGCATCACCGACATCGACGGCCGGTATGGCTTCCTGGTAGAGCCCGGCGTATATAAAGTGATTCCGAAAAAGACGAACTATCTTTTCCCGTCAGATGCTCTTTCCAGCCATTTCCGCGACGAGTTCTACCAAGACCTCTATTTCGGAGACTATATGAATATCGGACCAGGCGAAGTCATCGTGAAGAACATCCCGATGGATCCAGTGAACTTCGACTGGAATGAATTCGCCAAAAATAAGAAGCAGCTCTTCCGTTTCTATTCCAAGCGCGAATTGTGGCTTGCTCGTATTTCGAACTGGCTCTTTAACTTCGGCTTCGCTGTCGCTGCAGCCGCGCTCATCATCTCGCCGGAGAAATACAACATGGTCATCTTCAGCTTCTATGTCGGCATGTTCATCCTCCGCAGGACCAGCTTTAAACTCAAAGCAAAAGGCCGCGTGCTCGAAGCCGACGGCTCCGCACTTTCGTTCGCTTTCGTCCGTGTTTTCTCTTCGGAGACAAATGTGGAGATCGCGCACAAGGTCACCGACCAGATGGGACGCTACTACATGCTCGTACCGAATGGTATGTACTATGTGAAGATCGAAAGGAAGAACGACGACGGTTCATACTCGCTCGTGCACACTTCGAACTACTTCAAGATCATGCACGGCGTCTTGAATAGGGTCTTCAACATCCAATAAAAGAGGGAAGGGGCTGCCTGTTGCTTTTTTTTAGCACTTATAGTAGATTGATAAAAGGGTCTTCGGACTCTTTTATATTACATACATGCCAACCATAAATCAGCTTATAAAGAAGAAAAGAAGCATTACCCGCAGGAAGTCCAAGGCGGTCGCTTTGGCTCGCGGATTCAACGTATTAAAGAACCGCCCTGTATTCTATCCAGCACCATTCAAGCGCGGCGTATGCACGAAAGTTACCACTACCACGCCGAAGAAGCCGAACTCCGCGCTTCGCAAAATTGCTCGCGTACGCTTGACCAATGGCATGGAAGTTACCGCATACATCCCGGGAGAAGGGCATAACTTACAGGAACACTCCGTCGTCATGCTCCGCGGTGGACGCGTGAAAGACCTCATCGGAGTCCGTTATCACATCGTCCGCGGCGTGCTGGACACCCAAGGCGTAGAAAAGCGCCGCCAAGGTCGCTCACTGTACGGAAACAAGAAGCCAAAGAAAGACGGAAAGAAATAATTCAGAATAATTTTAATTTTTAAATAAAAAAATGAGACGCAAAGTAAAAAACAGAAATATCGTCGGCCCAGACTTCATCTACAACTCTCCAAAGTTGGAGAAGTTTATTAACTATATGATGTGGTCCGGCAAGAAGGAGACCGCTCGCAAGGCTATGTATATGGCTTTTGAAGTCATCAAGGAAAAGACCGGTAATCCAAACCCGCTGGAAATTTTTGACCTTGCCATGAAGAATGCAGGCCCGCTCACTGAAGTGCGCTCAAAGCGTATCGGAGGAGCGAACTACCAGGTGCCGCGCGAAGTACGCGCCGAGCGCCGCCTCGCGCTCGCTATGCGTTGGATTCGCGATGCCGCTCGTGCAAAGAAAGGCCAACCGATACATTTAAAGCTTGCTGACGAACTCATCCTTGCTTCAAAGAACGAAGGCTCCGCCATCAAGAAGAAAGACGATACACACAAGATGGCCGAAGCAAACAAGGCGTTCGCACACTTTGCTTGGTAGTCTTAAATAAATTCCCAAAACAAAAAATCCCCGAAAGGGGATTTTTTGTTTTGTTGACTAAAATCTTTAAAGTTGTAATCTTAAGAAAAACCTACATTTACAATTTAAAATCCTTACGATATGGACAAAAAAATGAAATGGCCGGAGTACCTTATGTTTCTGCGGCACGACACTTCCGAATTCAACGCGATGAAGAAGACCAAAGAGGCGAGCGAACTTTATAAGAGCTTTGTCTCCGCTTACGAAAAGAACAGCTCCTCGGACGAGGCGCGAACTCTCGCGAACGCTGTCTTTGAAAAATTCTGCCTCAAAGACGGAGATGCACAGACGAAGCTCGCCGATGCGGAAGGAAAACAGGCCTATCGCACCGGCCTCGCTCTCTCGAAAAAATCAGAGAAGCCTGACATTATCTTCGTCTCTCCCTATTTAAGGACGAAAGAAACTCTTCGTCACCTTACGAGAGGCTGGAGAGATTTAGAAGGCGTGAGAGTCATTGAAGACGAGCGTCTTCGCGAGCAAGATCACGGGTTGGCCGGACTGTACAACGACTGGAGGATATTTTATGTCTTACATCCGGAACAAAAACTGCTCTATGAAAAAGAAGGACAGTATTATTACCGCTATACGAACGGCGAAAGCGTGCCGGATGTACGCGAACGCAATCGTTCCTGGATCGCGACTCTTATTCGGGATTTCAGCGAAAAGAAAGTGTTGGTAGTCAGCCATCATTTGGCGCTCCTTTCCTTGCGCGCCAATCTCGAGCGTCTTGACGCAAAAGAATTTATCCGTCTCGATCAGGAGGAGAAGCCGATCAATTGCGGCGTCACTCTCTATCGGGGCAATCCCGACAAGGGCGTGAACGGCAAGTTTGAGCTCGTATTCTACAATCAGAAATACTATTGATCTATTAAATCTAAAAAGTTGTAACGTTAAGAAAAACTTCATTTACAATCAAAAACACCAAAAGAAATGGACAACCAAACAGAAATAAAAACCACTGACTCGGTTTTAGAGAGCGTAATTAAGACACTGGACGATTATTTTCAGGAGGCGAATGCGGACACCCCGGAACGGATAAAAAGAATAAAGTCAGTGCAGGATTTCTTGGCATACACTTTACGACTGACGGAATTATCTGAAGTGGAAAAAGCAGATTTTGTGAAATGTATGGAAGGCGGCATAATGACAGAAAATATGAGAAAGAAGCTGGATGACTGCAAGGATGAAAAACAAAAGGATTATTATCTGGATATGTGGGCAAGGTCTACATACTTTCGCAGATGTGCGTGGCTGGGCTATCTTCACGGGGAGCCGAATTCCATCAAGCCGACTGTGAATTGATTTTAGATGGTTATTTTTAAGCCCTGCTATCGCGGGGTTTTTTATTTGACTAAAATCTAAAAAGTTGTAATCTTAAGAAAAAGTATACTTAAACCTGTAACTTGAAAACATATGGCAACTATCAGAGAAATGGCCTTTAAAATCAAAAGGCTGGAAAAAAGAAACGACCCTAAGCAGTTGGATGAATTGATCCGGCTTTGCTTTGACACAATGGAACTATACCGGTATATCGGTCAAAAGTTTTGTTCAAAGAAGGATACCGAACACTGCTGCAACGCCGCACGTGTTTTGAGTACCAAATCCCAAAAAGGATTAGGCGGCAAAGCGAATGCTTTTGTCGTCAAGCATGGAGAATTTTTGCCTGCCCAAGTAAAGCAGCTCCTGATGACGCACATGGGACAAATGTCCGCTGCATGAATTGATGTAGAACCTTTAAACTCTTAGTGATATGGCACATGGAATGAAATGTAGAAAATGTGGTTTTCAAGAAACTGATCATGAGTTCCCTGAAAACTTTGAAGGTAAAAAACCTTGTTCTGATTTTACTCTTTCGCAAAAAGATATGGAAAAAAGCGAAAGAATCTGGGAAGCAATCGAGAAGCAAGAAGCTAAAGAAGGTGGAGGGGTCACAGGAAATCTTTCAATTATAGATCCAAGCACAGGTCTTGTATATGACGGAGGGGATTAATTTCCAACAAATCACAAAAAAAACCTTAACTCAATGTTAAGGTTTTTTTATTTGCAAAAAATGCCAAGATGTTCTATATTGGAGGCAATAAGGCTGGTGCCTTTTTTGTTTTATATTAGCAATAATTATAAGTAAATTTAGAATAAACCATATATGGAAAGAGACTATCCAATAGAAAAGACAAGAAATTTCGGAATTATCGCGCACATTGACGCGGGCAAGACCACGACGACTGAGCGCGTGCTCTTTTACACCGGCGTATCCCACAAAATCGGTGAAGTGCATGACGGAGAGACCACCACAGACTGGATGGAACAGGAGAGAGAAAGAGGAATCACGATCACCTCTGCGGCGGTAACTTGTTTTTGGACGCCGACCTACGCGCTGACAGATAAAACAAAAAAGCACCGTTTCAACATCATTGATACCCCAGGACACATTGACTTCACCGTAGAAGTGAAGCGCTCGCTTCGCGTGCTCGACGGCGCAGTCGTCGTTTTTGACGGCGTTGCCGGCGTAGAGCCTCAGTCTGAAACGAACTGGAGATACGCTGACGAAGCGAATGTTCCACGTATCTGCTTCATAAACAAGCTCGATCGCACCGGCGCCTCTTTTGAACACTCATATAAAACTATTTTAGAAAGATTGACGAAAAAAGCTGTAAGAATGCAGATCCCTATCGGCCTTGAAGAAAAGCATGAAGGCGTCATAGACCTCCTCAAAATGAAGGCCTATTACTTTGAAGGCGAAATGGGAAATAAAGTCATTGAAAAAGAAATTCCTGAAGACATGAAGGCAGAGGCTGACAAATATCATGCCGAGCTCATTGAGAAGATTGTAGAAAATGATGACGTCCTCATGACCGAATACCTGGACGGCAAGATTCCAGATTATGATACTTTGAAGAAAACGATGCGCAAAGCGGTCATCGCGAACAATATCTTCCCAGTTTTCGCCGGTTCTGCGCTGAAGAACAAAGGTGTGCAGCTTGTTCTTGACGCTGTGGTAGATTACCTCCCAGCGCCGACCGACATTCCGCCGATTCCAGGCGTAAATCCTGATACCGATGAGCCGATGGTACGCAATGCATCTGATGCCGAGCCTTTTGCCGCACTTGCATTTAAAGTAGCGACTGACCCATTCGTGGGCCAAATTATTTTCTTCCGTGTGTACTCTGGAACGCTCACTGCTGGCTCATATGTGTACAATCCTCGCACAAGAAACAAAGAACGCATTGGCCGCATCTTGCGTATGCACGCGAATGATCGCGAAGAAGTGAAGAAAGTGTATGCTGGAGAAATCGCCGCCGCTGTCGGTTTAAAAGATACTATCACTTCAGACACTATTTGCGATGAAAATAATCCGGTAGAATTAAACCGCATCGTCTTCCCAGAACCAGTTATTTCCCTGCGCATTGAACCGAAGACTAAAGCTGACCAGGAAAAAATGGGTATGGCATTAAACCGCCTCGCACAGGAAGACCCTACATTTAAAGTCACTACTGATCAGGAAACGGGCGAGACGATCATCGCGGGCATGGGAGAACTCCACCTTGAAATCATCGTAGACCGCATGAAGCGCGAGTTTACCGTGGAAGCGAACGTCGGCAAGCCGCAGGTGGCGTACCGCGAAACTATTAACTCCAGCTCCGAAGCGGAAGGTAAGTACATCAAACAATCCGGCGGACGCGGAAACTATGGACACGTGAAAATCAAAGTAAAGAGAATGGCCGAATTGACGAAAGAAGAAATAGAAGACCTGCCGAAGTCAGTGAAGCGTTATGCAGACTTTGAATTCGTGAACTCCATCAAGGGAGGCGTCATTCCACAGGAATATATTCCAGCGTGTGAAAAAGGATTCAAGGAAGGACTTGATCGCGGTATTCTTGCCGGATTTAAAATGGTCAATGTCTCTGTGGATCTTTGGGACGGCTCGTACCACGATGTGGACTCCAACGAAATGGCTTTCAAAATTGCCGCATCCATGGCTATCCAGGACGCATGTAAGCGTGCAAATCCTGTCATCTTGGAACCGATGATGAAAGTGGAAGTCGTCACCCCGGATAAATTCATGGGAGACGTTACTGGAAACTTGTCATCAAAGCGCGGACTGATAGAAGGTATGGACGAGAGGGGAATGAACAAAGCTATCCGCGCCGTCGTGCCACTGTCCGAAATGTTCGGATATATGACAGGCCTGCGTTCCATGACCGAAGGCCGCGCATCGTTCACCATGGAATTCTTGCGCTATGACATCGTGCCACAGAACGTGGCTGATACCATCATCGCCGCAAGAAAATAATTGCTCTAAAAAATCCCCTTATGGGGATTTTTTATTTGGAGTTTGACATTGTTTTATAATTTGCTATGATAGGGGCTGGCTGCACTTTGGCGGCTTTTGTTTTGCATTTTTTTAATTATTAATAGTTTAATTAGTGTTAGTAGCAGGGCTTGAGCGACTGGTTCTCGTACGCTGAAGCACCGCTAGTAGCGAATATAATCATATGGCAGAAGAATTTAAAAGAGATAAGCCTCACGTAAACGTAGGTACTATCGGACACGTCGACCACGGAAAGACCACGCTGACCGCAGCGATCTTGAACGTCCTTAACCTTGCCGGAAAGACCGTGCGCTTGCGCGGTGTCGACCAGATCGACAACGCTCCGGAAGAAAAGGCTCGTGGAATCACCATTAACATCTCCCACAACGAGTACGCGACCGATACTCGCCACTACGCGCACATCGACGCTCCGGGACACGCCGACTACATCAAGAACATGATCACCGGTGCAGCACAGATGGACGGCGCTATCCTCGTGGTAGCGGCTACCGACGGTGCGATGCCACAGACTCGCGAACACGTCCTCCTCGCAAAGCAGGTAGGTGTGCCAAAGATCATCATCTTCCTCAACAAGTGCGATATGGTTGATGATAAGGACATGATCGACCTCGTCGAAGAAGAAATCCGCGAATTGCTCACCAAGCAGGGCTTTGACGGCGCAAATGCTCCAGTCATCCGCGGTTCCGCTCTCAAAGGATTGGAAGCTACTTCTGCCGATGATGAATGGGCAAAGAAAATCCTTGAACTCACAAACGCTCTTGATACATACATCCCAGTACCGGAGCGCGATGTCGCAAAGCCTTTCCTTATGCCTGTAGAAGACATCTTCTCCATCGAAGGACGCGGAACAGTCGTTACCGGTAAGATCGAAAGAGGCGTAGTTAAGGTAGGTGAAGATATCGAAATCGTCGGTATCAAGGCTACTCAGAAGACTACCGTTACCGGTATCGAAATGTTCAATAAGAACCTTTCTGAAGGTATGGCCGGAGACAACGCAGGTATTCTCCTCCGTGGTCTGAAGAAAGAAGACATCACTCGCGGACAGGTTCTCGCAAAGCCGGGTACTGTTATCGCTCATGACAACTTCACTTGTGAAGTGTATATCTTGAAAAAGGAAGAAGGCGGACGCCACACTCCATTCTTCAAGGGTTACAAGCCTCAGTTCTACATCCGCACTACGGACGTGACTGGAGAAGTTACCCTCGCTGAAGGCAAGGAAATGGTTATGCCTGGAGACACTGTTACTTTCACCGTTAAATTGGTCACCCCAGTCGCGCTCGAAGAGTCCCAGAGATTCGCTATCCGTGAAGGAGGCAAGACTGTCGGAGCCGGAGTCGTCACCAAGATCCTTGCATAAGAATTTCCGGACGGCAGCGTTCGGAGAATAAAAAATGACAACAACCGATACAAAAACAAAGAAGCCGAAAGCAGCACCTAAAGCAAAGGCAAAGAAAGCCGGCGAAGAGGGTAAGGTAGTGCTGCGCATCCGAGTACGCGCTTACGAGAGCAAGATACTCGATGCGTCAGTGAAGCAGATCATCGACACCGCTATGCGTTATGACGCAAAGATCGTCGGTCCTATTCCTTTGCCTACGGAGATCAAGAAGTATACCGTGAACCGCGCATCTTTCGTCTACAAGAACACACGAGAACAGTTCGAGATGAGAGTGCACAAGCGTGTCATCGACATCTTGAATCCGGGCGCAAAGACTATCGAAGCGCTCACAAATTTGTCTCTTCCTTCCGGAGTGGACATTGATGTCAAAATGCTCTAGTATCGCAATACAGCACACGAAATTACACTACAATGAAATTTATACTTGGAACAAAAGAAAATATGACGGAATACTTCGGTGAAGACGGAGCAGTAGTTCCGGTCACCATCATCAATGCCGGCCCGGTACGCGTCACTCGCGTCTTTGAAAAAACAAAGGACGGTTACGACGCAGTGCAGGTAGGCTTCGGTGAGCAGAAGAAGCATCGCATCACCAAGGCAGTTACCGGTCAGATGAAGGGCGGCTTGTACAAGACGCTCAAGGAATTCCGCTTAAAGACAGGCGAGATGAGCGAAGCCAAGGAAGGGGACACGATTGACGTATCCATCTTTGCCGCAGGCGACAAGCTCCAAGTATCTGGCACTTCTAAGGGTAAAGGTTTCCAGGGTGTCGTCAAAAGGCATGGCTTCCACGGAGGTCCTCGCACGCACGGTCAGAAGCACTCTGAGCGTGAGCCGGGTTCCATCGGCGGCGGTCTCCGCACGCACGTGCCGAAAGGCATGCGCATGGCAGGCCGCATGGGTTCTGACAGAATTACATACAAGAACCTCAAAGTCGTGTATGTAGACAAAGAGAACAATGTCATGCTCATAAAGGGTGCGATTCCCGGCAAGCGGGGTTCCCTCGTCGAGATAGTTTCAAAGTAAATAATAAACAGATATGGAAGCAAAAATATACAATCAAAAAGGAGCCGAGGCGGGGAAGATTTCTCTCCCAGCAAAAGTATTCGCCGCAAAGTGGCGCGCTGATCTCGTGCACCAGGTAGTGGAAGGCATGCGCTCAAACAAGCGCGCCGGCACTGCTGACACCAAGGACCGCGGCGAAGTACGCGGCGGAGGTAAGAAGCCATGGAAGCAGAAGGGCACCGGCCGCGCTCGCCACGGATCATCTCGTTCACCTATCTGGGTAGGCGGAGGCGTCACGCACGGCCCGCTCGCAGCCAAGAATTACAAGCGCACTATCTCAAAGAACATGCGCGCGCAGGCTCTTTTCTCCGTCCTTTCCAAGAAGATGAAAGACGGCCAGATCATCTTTGTCGACTCTCTCGAGACTGGCAAGATAAATACCAAAGAGGCAGCAGCCGTGATGAAGAGCATCTCCAAAGCAACTGGCGCAAAGCCGCTCGCAGCTTCTAAAAAGCCTCGCGTATTAACTGCACTCTTTGCCCGCAATGAAAAGTCTGAAAAGAGCTTCCGCAATCTGCCGCAGCTCGAGATGGTATTCGTAAAGAATTTGAATCCGATGGATATCCTCAATTACCAGTATCTCATCATCGAGAATCCGGCCGAGAGCGTAAAATTCTTCGAGAGCCGTGGCTAATTAATTTTTCACTATTTTATGACTACGAACACAACAATGAAAAAGCAAATCAAGAAGCCACGCGTTACTGAGAAAGCTTCTTTCGCGGCCGAAAGCAATGTCTACACATTCAACGTAGAAAAGAATGCGAACAAGACTGAAATCAAGAAAGCCATCTTCGCTCTCTACAAGGTTAAGCCGGTCAAAGTGAACATCGTGAATATGATGATTAAGAAAACCTTTATGAAAGGCAGGGCCGGACAGACAGGCGGCGGCAAGAAAGCGATGGTATATTTGAAAAAAGGCGACAAGATAGAAATCATCTAATAATTTTTTATGAAGACATACAAACCGACAAGCAAATCAAGAAGGGGAATGACGAATGTCACATACCGTGGCGTGCTCACCAAGACCGAGCCGACGAAGTCTTTGACGCACGGTTTCCGCCGTTCCGTAGGTCGTAATAGCCAGGGACGCATCACCACTCGCCACAAGGGCGCCGGACACAAGCGCTTGTATCGCGATGTTGACTTCTTGTACGACAAGAAAGATATTCCAGCGAAGATTACTTCCGTAGAATACGATCCGAACCGCTCCGCCTTCATTGGCCTCGCAGTATATCGGGACGGTGAAAAGCGTTATGTCGTATTGCCGCAGTCCGTAAAAGTGGGGGAGACGTTCATCGTTTCCGAAAAGGCCGAGCTCAAAGCCGGTAATCGCCTTCCACTCAAGAATATTCCTGTCGGTACTTTTGTATACAATGTAGAAATCAAGCCTCGCGGCGGTGCAAAGATCGGCCGCTCGGCAG
This sequence comes from uncultured Candidatus Saccharibacteria bacterium, assembly GCA_964348725.1. GTDB lineage: Bacteria > Patescibacteriota > Minisyncoccia > Phycocordibacterales > UBA9973 > UBA9973. Next base: position 35,139 of record CAYGDG010000010.1, on the reverse strand, counting down.
GAATCTTCGCGCAAGTCGTGGCAAATGCCGACGGCTACACGAACCTGAAGATGCCTTCCACTGAAATTCGCAAAGTTTCCGAGCAGGCATGGGCTTCCATCGGTTCAGTTTCGAATGAAGAACATCACCTTGAGAACTACGGAAAGGCAGGACGCTCTCGCTGGAAAGGTATTCGCCCGACTGTTCGCGGTACTGCTATGAACCCGGTAGACCACCCATACGGAGGAGGAGAAGGACGCCAGGGACGCGGAACTCGCCGCCCGAAGACCATGTGGGGCAAAGTCACCGGAGGACGCAAGACGCGCACACCGAAGAAATACTCAAATGTCTTCATCGTCTCCCGCAGGAAGACCGGCAAGTCTCGCAAGTCTCAATAATTTTAAACTCAAACCAAAAAATCCCCGAAAGGGGATTTTTTGTTACCTATTGACTTTCTTGTGTAAATATGATAACGTTTTAAAAAACATAGTAATAATCATTTAAAATCGAATAATATGAAACAAATCGTAGCTTGTCTTTATGCTGTCATTGATTACAGGGACAGCACTACTTCGTATGGAGTGTATACTGTTTTACCTCACAACAAAAAGGAAACAGTAAGGTCAAGTGTTTACAAACATCCTATTGAGATAGGATTATGGGACGGGGTGGTTGGCTCAGGGGTATGTTGGGCTGAAGGACCTTATGCAAGTATGAAAGAGCTTGTTGTTGCGATTGCCGAAGGAGTAGCGAAGCATCAGATTACTGAATTCGATTTTACCTTCGAACATCCTGACTATATAAGTGCCTCTTTCTTTGCATCGAAGGGGTCAAAAGTATATAGCCCTTTTGATAACATCTTAACAAGAGAAAGACCTCTCAATGAAGATGAGCGTCAGGAATTTGTAAGAGCCTTAATAGCTCTTCCAAGAAGTAAAGACTAAGTTTGCTTTTGAAAGTATTAAAAAAAAGGCCGTTCCAAATGGAGCGGCCTTTTATATTTGACTTTATTCCAAGATTTGCTAGTATGAAGCGTAGCTCGATTTCGGGCTTTATTTTATTATATTTCATGACAAGATCAATCAAAAAAGGAATGCTCGTGGATGAAAGGCTGCTCAAGAAGATTGAGGGCAAAAACCCCATGCAGACCCCTATGATAAAGACCTGGAAGCGCGCCTGCCAAATTCCTCCGGAATTCGTGGGCTTCACTTTCGGCGTCTACAACGGCAAAGTGCATGTGGAAGTCATCGTCACTGAGGATATGGTAGGGCACAGGCTCGGTGAATTTTCCCCGACCAAGAAATTCGTAAAGCACGGAGGTAAGATGCAGAAAGAAATGGAACAGAAGAAGAAAGAAGCCGAAATCACCGCTGCTAAGGGGGCGACTGCTGCCGCAGCTGATGCCAAGAAGAAATAAAGAAAAATAATTTAAATTTTAAACAATGAAAGCTTTTCTTAAAAATTACAGACAGTCACCCCGCAAAGTCCGCCTCGTGGCAGGACTCGTTCGCGGCAAGGATGTGCCGGTAGCTATCGCTCAGCTGGACTTCCTCGCGAAGCGCGCAGGAGAGCCTATCAAGAAACTCATCCTTTCTGCAGTAGCGAATGCTGGCCAGACCGGCGCTGAAAAAGAAAATCTTTTCATCAAGGAAATTTCCGTTGATAAAGGTGTCGTCATGAAGCGCATGATGCCGGCAGCCATGGGTACCGGACACAGGATAAACAAGCGCACGAGCCATGTCATGGTAGTGCTTGCGGAACGCGTGAAGAAAGAAAAGAAGGCAAAAGCAGTAAAGGCGGAAAAGACTGAAGTGAAGAAAGCCGCAAAACCTGCAGCCAAGAAAGCTGTAAAAGCTAAAGAAACCAAAGAATAATTATATGTCAAAAATAGTACACCCATACGCACATAGATTAGTAATCCTCCGAGACTGGAAGTCCCGCTGGTTCGCTGAGCCGAAGAAGTACAACGAATACTTAAAGGGTGACGTTCTTCTCCGTGAGTTCTTGGAAAAGAAGCTCCGCGGTATGTATGTGTCCACTATTGAAATAGAGCGCAGCCAGAAATCAACCCGCATTATCATCAAGACTTCTCGCCCGGGCCTCATCATTGGAAGAAGCGGCGAAGGCGCTACCAAGCTCAAGGAAGACATCGTAAAGAAGATGGACAAATTGAAGCTCATGAAGAGCGAAGACTTCAAGCTTGAGATCGTGGAAGTTTCCAACCCGGAAGCTGATGCTGCGATCGTCGCCTACATGGTGGCTGAAGGTCTTGAAAAGCGCATGCCGTATCGCCGCATCATGAAGCAGATCATAGAGAAGTCGATGGCCGCTCGCGGCGTAGAAGGAGCACGTATCGTTCTTTCCGGCCGTTTAGGCGGCGCCGAGATCGCCCGCACTGAAGAATTGAAGCGCGGTTCTATCCCACTGCAGACATTTCGCGCAGACATCGATTTCAAGCGTGAGCGCGCGCATCTGCCGTACGGCGATGTCGGTATCAAGGTCTGGATATACCGCGGCAAGATTTTCGCCGAGAAGAAAGCAGCCAAATAATTTTAATACACATATATGTTACTCCCTAAAAAAGTAAAATTCAGAAAGTGGCACACCATGCGCCTCAACAAGAAGGCCATGACGCCGGAAACCCGCGGTACGAAGATTTCCTTCGGTTCTTATGCATTGAAGGCCGAGACCCAGGCACGTGTGAAGAGCAATCAGATCGAATCCGCTCGTAAGGCGATGAGCCGCGCGCTCACCAAGGCAGGCAAGATCTGGATCCGTATCTTCCCGGACCGTCCGTACACTGCGAAAGCCGCGGAAGTGGGCATGGGAAAGGGAAAGGGAGACCCACAGGGATACTGCTTCGAAGTTTTTCCGGGACGCATCATTTTTGAAGTTGATGGCGTGGACGAGAAGACGGCCAAGGAAGCTCTTCGCAAAGCCGGCACGAAATTGCCGATGAAATGCAGAGTCATCTCCCGGGAACATAAATAAAGCACAAGCAGTAATTTTTTAATACCGATAAATACAATGGCAAAAACAAAAGACAACAAAATAGCGGGAATGAAGCACGATGAGCTCGTAAAGAAGCTCGCCGAACTTCGCGAGAACATAAGAACTCTCTCTTTCAAAGCTGAAGGCTCAAAATCCAAGAACGTGAAGGAAATGTCTGCGCTCAAAAAGAATGTCGCCCGCGTATTGACAGAAATGAATAAACATAATAAGAATAAATAATATATATGGCAAAAAAGGCTACAACTAAAAACGAACAGACAGAAACAAATGGCCTCATCCTTGAAGGCGTGGTAGTTTCTGATAAAATGAATAAGACTGTCGTGGTCTCCGTGGGCCGTTTCATCAAGCACCCGAAGTACGGCAAATTCTATCAGGTGAACAAGAAGTACAAGGCGCACGATGAGAACAATGAATGGAAGACAGGGGACAAGGTTCGCATCGCCGAGACCAAGCCGATGTCTAAGGATAAGAAGTTTAAAGTAGTAAAATAATTTTATGATACAACCAGAAACATTAGTAAAAATAACTGACAACGCTGGAGGCACTGTAGGAAAGGTGTTCAAGGTCTTGGGCAGTTCGCACAAGCGCTACGCTCAGATCGGCGAGCTTGTCATTATCTCCGTCAAAGTGGCTCAGCCTCGCAAAGGCGTGAAGAAGAAGGATGTGCATCAGGCCGTCGTCGTGCGCCAGAGGAATGCGTACCGCCGCAAGGACGGTTCATATATCCGCTTTGATGACAACGCTGTCGTGATCCTGGAAAAAGGCAAGAAAGATCCGAAAGCCGGCCGCGTATTCGGACCAATTCCGCGCGAACTCGCAGAAAAGGGTTTCCAGAAAATTATTTCATTAGCGCCCGAAGTAATATAGATTATATAAAAATTTTATGCATGTAAAAAAAGGAGACAATGTAATAGTACTGGCAGGTAAGGACAAGGGCAAAAAAGGCAAGATCGTACGCTCGATGCCGAAGGAAAACAAGGTAGTCGTCGAAGGCATCAACTTGATGAAGAAGCATCAGCGCCCTCGCAAGTCCGGCGAAAAAGGCCAGGTTCTTTCGATGGCTATGCCGCTCAATGCGTCAAATGTAAAGAAATTAGATTAATCATATGAAATACCTCACTATAAAAGAAAGAGAAGCGAATGCCTTTGAAAAGATGAAGGGCACCTTCGGCTACAAGAATACGATGGCCGCTCCGAAGCTTAAAAAAGTCATCTTGAACGTTGGTACCGGTACCGCCATGAAGAAAGACAAGAACAAGAACGAAGCTATTGCCGACCGCCTTGCCAAGATCACTGGACAGAAGCCTGCTACAAAGGGCGCGAAGAAATCAATCGCATCCTTCAAGATCCGCCAGGGTGATCCTGTCGGCGTCGTCGTCACTCTCCGCGGCAAGCGCATGAATGCATTTCTCGAGAAACTCTTGAATGTCGCGCTGCCTCGCACCAAAGACTTCCGCGGACTTTCAAACAAAGCGGTGGATAATATCGGCAACCTCACCATCGGCATCAAAGAACACACCATCTTCCCGGAAACGGCTGATGAAGACATCCGCGATGTGTTTGGCCTTGCTATCACTATCGTATCCTCCGCTCAAGACCGCAAAGAAGGACTCGAATTCTTCGAAATCCTTGGCGTACCTTTCAAAAAAGACGAGCCCGGTAGAAAAAAATAATTTAAATCTACTCAAAAAATCCCCCGCAAGGAATGACCTTTGCGGGGGATTTTTTATTCTTAAAACTTTATCAGAACTTTATCTCGGCTTTATACACTTTACATAATAAAGTTCTTTATAGTTCACAATATAAATCCACTCCCATGAAAAAAAGATCCGGTCGGAAGAAAAAAGACAGAGAGAAAATTTCTGAATTTAAAAAAAATTATCCTTGGGCGTTTAAAATAGCCCGGCGAATAAAAGAGCGAGGGTTCAAATTATGAAGGAGATACGCGGGGTAAAGGGCCTTTTGAGGTAATCTCGAAGGCTCTTTTTTATTTCAATTATCCATGGTAAAATATTATAGAATTTAAAGCCATGTACCATGAAAAACTCCACCCTCCCTCCGCACCGGATAGAAAGTCTTTTCTTCCCGGATCTTGTTTTTGAAAATTACGCCAACCTTATTATTCGCACTCATCCCGAATTTAAGGAAATTCAGGTAAAAAATCCTGGTTTTCCAAAGACGTTTGGACGAGTTGGTAATATTCCCTTAGCGTCGTTTATGTCGCACGGCGATGACGCTGCCTTTTACCCGATTAAGTGTTTTCCATTGGTGACTGATCAGGAAGCCAGAGCAGAAGTAGAACAGTCCATTCAGTTCCTTTGGGATAAAGGCGAGGAATTAACTCTCCTCGATCTTCAGGAAAAGGTCCATCCAATGTCCCATCGGATACATATTCCTGAAGAAATATTTCACGGATTAAAAAAGGTACTATTTAGGGAAATCGAGCCGGTGCTCATCTCTTCTGTGTGGGATGAAGATTTTGAAAAATATATCGTCAAAGAGATCTTGGAGATAGGGGAACACCCGGTTTCTGACCAGATACTTTTTGTGATCTTCAATTTCTTCTATCTTTCCCGCAAGCTCTGTAATCAGAGCAAGGAGAAGGTAAAAAGTATCAGTGAATTCTCCGAGGAGTTTTTTGTCGGAAAGTAATTCAGAAGGTTTCTTTCGCACCTCTGCCTATCGGTAGAGGTGCTTTTATATATGATTGACTATTTTCGGCTGTTCTGCTAGTATGGAACCCACGGGAGCGATGTTTCGGTTAATCCATTTTTCTCCTTATTTTTTCAACTAGAAAGACTATAGCTGAGGAAATAAGAAAAGAAGTGTGATATTGCCGGACAGAAAGCCCTTAATTATTTATGGCAAAAACATCAGTCATAGCACGAAGCAAAAAGACCCCGAAGTTCTCAACTCGCCAGAAGAACAGGTGTTTTCGCTGCGGCCGCGGAAACGGCTTTATGAGGGATTTCGGCCTGTGCCGCATCTGCTTCCGCGAATTAGCAAATGAAGGCATGCTTCCAGGTGTGCGCAAGTCATCTTGGTAATACAAATATATGGATTCAATTTCAAACATGCTCATAATGCTGAAGAATGCCTCCCTTGCAGGGAAGGAATCTATCGCCGTTCCACACTCAAAGCTCAAGGCAGCTATCGCTGAGTGCTTGAAGAAAGAAGGTTATGTCTCCGATATCGGCAAGAAGATAAAGAAAGGCGTACCGATGCTCGAAGTCACTCTGGCATATGCCGACAAGCAGCCAAAGATCACTGAAACCGAAAGAATTTCCAAACAGTCCCGCCGCGTGTATTACGGTATGAATGATATCCACACAGTCAGGAATGGTTCAGGTTTACTCGTACTTTCCACCCCGAAAGGCATCATGTCAGGAAAACAAGCTCGCAAAGAGCAGGTCGGAGGAGAAGCGTTATTTAAGATCTGGTAATACATATATATGTCTAGAGTTGGAAAACAAGAATTAGTAATACCAGCGGGAGTCGAAGTCAAAAAGGACGGCGCGCTTCTTACCGTGAAAGGCCCGAAGGGGACCATCACCAAGACTTTTCGCGATGATATCACTATCAAGATCGAGAATGGCATCATCACCTTCGCTACCAAGAGGAATGATAAATTCTCTAAGGCGCTCTGGGGCACGTACGCTTCACATGTCAAAAATATGATCGCTGGCGTGCAGACCCCGTACGAAAAGAAACTTATCCTCGAAGGAGTCGGATTCAAGTCCGAAGTCAAAGGCAAGACCTTCAATTTCGCTCTTGGCTTCTCCCACCCTGTCGTCGTAGAGATCCCTGAAGGCATTACTGCGACTGCCGAGAAAAATAACATCACCATTACCGGTATCGACAAAGAGCTCGTAGGTTCTTTTACCGCCATGATCCGCGCGCTCAAGAAGCCAGAACCATACAAGGGCAAGGGCATGCGCTATCATGATGAAGTTATCCGCAGGAAGCAGGGCAAGAAGACCGCATAATTTGAATAAAAATTTATGATAAAAAAAGACGAAAAAAGAATACGCTTGAAGAGAAAGATTCGCTCAAAGATATCCGGTAATTCAGAGCGTCCACGCCTTTCCGTCTTTCGCTCAAATAAATTCATTTACGCGCAGATCATTGATGACGCTGTAGGCAAGACCCTCGTCTCCGCGAGCGATGCGAAGACCACCAAGGGTACGAAGACCGAGCGCGCAAAGCAGGTAGGCAAGATGGTCGCTGAAGCGGCACTTACAAAGAAGATCAGCAAAGTGGTCTTTGATCGCAATGGCTTCAAATATACCGGACGCATCAAATTGGTCGCAGATGAAGCACGCGCTGCCGGACTTACATTTTAAATAATACAATTATGGAAAAAGGAAACGAAAAAAGAAATACCCGCCGCCCATCGTCTTTCGACAGACCGAAGCCTGAATTCGATCAGAAGATCTTGGACACTCGCCGCGTGACCCGCGTGGTCGCCGGAGGCCGCCGCTTCTCTTTCTCCGTTGCGCTCGTCGCGGGGGATCGAAAAGGCGCTGTAGGTTTCGGCCTCGGCAAGGCAGGCGATATGTCGCTCGCTATCAACAAGGCTCTCCGCAGCGCAAAGAAAAATATGGTGCGCCTGAAGCTCACCAAGACTTCATCTTTGCCTCATGAAGTATATGGTAAGTTCTCTTCCTGCACCGTTGAAATGCGTCCGAATAAGGGCCGCGGACTCGTCGCCGGTTCAGCGCTCCGCGATATCTTGAACCTCGCCGGCGTCAAAGATGTCACTGGCAAGATCCATTCCGGCAGCAAGAACAAATTGAATAATGCCAAGGCTGTCATGACTGCGCTCTCCCAGGTATCCAGCAAATATGCCAAGATCGTTCCTGAGACTATGATCATTGCTGGCAAAGAAGAACTCAAGGAAGCAAAATAATTTAAATTTTATGCAAATACATGAATTAAAAAGAACCCATAAGAACAAGAAAGACCGCATCGTCGGTCGCGGTGGCAAACACGCGAAGACTTCCGGTCGCGGTGGCAAGGGTCAGACAGCCCGCGCCGGTAACAAGCGCCGTCCGGAACTCCGCGATATCATCAAGAAGTTACCAAAACTGCGTGGTTACGCTTTTAATTCCATCAGGAAAGGCGTGCTCGTGAAGAGAGTAGATATGAAAGAGAATGAGACGATGGCTGAAATCAGGAAGCGTCTCGGTGTAAAAGGAGGAAAGATCAAGATAAAATAAAAACAATGCAAAATTTTTGGCACAAGATGAAGATGGTCTGGAGCGATAAAGTCCTCCGCAACAGGATACTCTTCGTCCTGGGCGCTTTGATTGTGTTCCGCTTGCTTGCGTCCATTCCGATCCCGGGCATAGACACGCTCGAACTGAATCGTTTCCTTTCGAATAATCAATTCTTCGGCATCTTGAACCTCTTCTCCGGTGGCGGACTCTCCAACCTTTCCATCCTCATGCTCGGCGTAGGGCCATACATCACCGGCTCCATCATCATGCAGCTGCTTACCATCATGGTACCGTCCTTGAAGCGCATGTATCAGGAAGAAGGGGAGATGGGCCGCAAGAAATTCACTCAGTACTCACGCCTCCTGACCGTACCGCTTGCTGTCATTCAGGGATTCTCTCTTCTCGCTATATTGAAGAGCCAGGGCATCTTGGTGAATCTCACTGCCATCGAGCAGTTCTCGAACCTCGTGATGGTTGTCGCCGGCGCGATGCTCCTGATGTGGATCGGCGAATTGATGTCCGAATTCGGCATCGGCAACGGCGTATCCCTGCTCATCTTCGCCGGCATCGTAGCGGCATTGCCTTCGCAGGTGAGCCAGCTCATCTTCACTTTTGACCCTTCGCAGATACCGCTCTATCTCATGTTCCTCGTAGCGGGAATTCTCGTTATTGCTGGCGTTGTCGTCGTCACTGAAGCCGAGCGCCCGATACCAGTGACCTATGCAAAGCAGGTCCGCGGTGCAAAGATGTACGGCGGCGGCTCCACATACTTGCCGCTTCGCGTGAATCAGGCAGGCGTCATTCCGATCATCTTCGCTCTTTCCATCTTGCTTTTCCCGCAGATGATAGGAAATTTCCTTTCCACTTCTGCAAATCCGATACTCATGAAGATTTCCACCACCCTCGTGGGCTTCTCGCAGACGTCCGTGCTGTACGGTGTGCTGTACTTCATCCTCGTATTCCTCTTCACGTATTTCTATACCGCAGTCACATTTGATCCGCATGCGCTCTCCGAGAACTTACAGAAGAACGGCGCATTCATCCCCGGCATCCGTCCAGGAGCTTCCACTGAAACATACGTATCTCGGGTGCTCTCCCGCATCACCCTCCTTGGCGCACTCTTCCTCGGTTTCATCGCCGTCCTCCCGCTCATCATGCAGAAGGCTACCGGCATGACCTCGCTCGCCCTCGGCGGCACAGCCCTCCTCATCGCCGTCTCTGTCGTCCTTGATCTCATCAAGAAAGTCGACGCGCAGGTATCGATGAGGGAGTACTAAATCACTCTCAGATCGTACTCAAAAAATCCCGCTTGATTAGCGGGTTTTTTTGATGTATGCTCTCTTTATATGGAATCACAGACCTATGTATTTTTCGGCATTGCCGGCTCGGGCAAGGGTACCCAGCTCGCTCTGCTCACTGATCTCCTCGAAGTTCGGAGCGGCAAGGAATGCGTGTATGCGTATCCAGGTGGGGAATTCAGAAAGATCGTTGAATCAAGAAATTACACTGCTTCACTCATTAAGGAGTCTCTCAACCGTGGTGAACTTCAGCCGGACTTTCTGACTACTTCTATCTTTACGAATGTATTGCTTTCTTCTCTTACACCGGAGAAGCATTTTATTGCAGATGGCTATCCGCGTTCAATCAATCAATCTGAATCTTTCGAAGCCATGATGCGTTTTTACAAGCGCGAACAGGTGAAGATGATATACATCGAAGTCGGCAGGCAAGAAGCAATGAAGCGCAATCTCCTCCGTGCTCGCCCAGATGATACAGAAGAAAGTATACAGAAGCGTTTTAATGAATACACAAATAATGTTGTGCCGGCTATGGAATATTTTAAAGGCAAGCTCGGATATGAAATTTACAAAATAAATGGCGAGCAGAGCGTCGAAGATGTGCATAAGGATATTAAGAACGCGCTTGATCTCTAATATGAAAGACGACATCACAATCATCTCTCTCGGAGGCTCTCTCATCATGCCGGAAGAGGTGGATGCAGGGTTCCTTTCCCAGTTCCGCGAGCTCATCCTCGCGCAAGTGGAGAAAGGCAAGAAATTCATCATCATTACCGGCGGCGGCAAAGTGTGCAGAAAATATCAAGATGCGGCGAAGAAAGTGCGAGAGATGACAAGCGATGAGCTGGACTGGCTCGGCATCGCCGCCACGAAATTCAATGCCGAGTTTCTGCGTATTTTATTTTCCGACCATGCCGACCACCTCATCATTACCGATCCGATGCTGCCGGTAGATTTTCAGAAGCCGATCATTCTTGGCGCAGGCTGGAAGCCGGGACACAGCACGGATCTCGATGCCGTACTTCTGGCCAAGCAAGTGGGAGGAAAGCGGGTATTGAATCTTTCCAATATCGATTATGCCTACGACAAGGATCCGAACAGATTCCCGGATGCGAAAAAATTAGAGAAAGTTTCTTGGGCGGAATACCGCGCGCTGATACCGGCAGAGTGGAATCCGGGGCTTTCTACGCCTTTTGATCCGATAGCTTCCAAGCTCGCCGAAGAGGAGGGAATGGAAGTGGCCATCATGAACGGCAAGAATATCGCTAATCTGGAAAAATATCTGAATGCTCAGGAATTTGTCGGTACAAAGATCTCCTAATTTTTTATATCATGATAATCATCAAAACTCCCGAAGAAATAGAAATACTGCGTGAAGGCGGCAAGCGCTTGGCTACTATTTTATATAAAGTAAAAGACATGGTGAAGCCCGGCATATCCACTAAAGACCTGGATCGCTATGCGGAAAAACTGATTCGCGAAGGAGGCGACACTCCGGCATTCCTTAATTACCGTCCCGAAGGCGTGCACACGCCGTATCCGGCATCGCTTTGTGTGTCGGTAAATGACGAAGTTGTGCACGGCATACCCGCAGAAGACAAAATTTTAAACGAAGGGGACATCGTATCTATTGACCTCGGGCTTTGTCACAAGGAGCTGTATACCGACATGGCGCTCACTGTACCTGTGGGCGAAGTAAATACCTCTTCATCAAGACTTATGCAAATGACAGAAGCCGCATTGAATGTCGGCATTGATGCCGCGCGCGGCGGGAATAGGACGGGGGACATCGGCTTTGCCATTGAGAGCTTCGTCCGCCCACACAAGTTCGGCATCGTGGAAGTGCTTTCCGGCCATGGCGTGGGCCGCGCTATTCATGAAGACCCATACATACCAAATTTCGGCAAGAAAAACACCGGAGTAAAATTAGTTCCGGGTATGGTCATAGCTATAGAGCCGATGTTGAACAACGGCACCAAAAACGTAATATTAGAGGATGATGAATACACGTTCCGCACAGCGGACGGCAAGCGCAGTGCGCATTTTGAATGTACGATACTTATCACCGAAGGCGAGGCGGAAGTGCTCACCAAAGTTTAATTTTTGCGCTATAATTGAATAACAATGGCCGAACAATTTTTCAAAGGAATGCCAAAATTCACGACTCCAGAAGAGGAGCTCGACTTTTTGCGCGCGCATGTGGCCAAGCGCGAACAGGAGCTCCAAGATACCGGCCATTTTGAACACGCTGCGGATACGGCAGCTGAGAATATCGTGGCTGAATACAAGAAAGTTCCCGCAGCCGCTGTCATGCCCGCTGAGCATATCATCGAAAAGAAAGAGGCTGAAAGCATCGTACTCAAATTAAAACCGGAGCCGCATGACACCGTGATGGAAGAGCTTCTTGGTATTGTCATTACCCGCGGTATCAAGAATGCTCTTTCCGTTGCCGAAGCGATGGGCAATCCGCATATCGATGATGATTTTCACCGTCTTCTTATTCAGTATCTGCGGACCGGGCAGGCTATACCCGGGTTGAAAGAGGGAACACCGCTCTGGAAATCTCTCAACATGACCCTTTTCGAAGTTACATTGCCGGCTCGCGGTGCCGATGAAGCCGAAAAAGGATTCAAAGAATTCATCGGCGCTATGGAGCAGTTCTATGCCGGCATGAATTCTATCGCTGAAGGCAAGAACAACGACAAAGAGAATTATTTTACCCTTGAAGTCGCTCTAAGTAGCCAGAGCGATGAAGTGGTCATATATGCCGCTATTCCGAATAAGCACGTTTCTCTTTTTGAAAAACAAGTGCTGGCGTTCTATCATGACGCAAAAGTGAAAGAGATCGAAGATGATTATAATATTTTCAATGAACAGGGCAGTTCAGCTGGAGCATACGCGCGCTTCACCGAGCATCCTATTTTGCCGATTAAGACATATGAGAATATCGAGCATGATCCCATGAATCCGATCTTGAATGTCTTTTCAAAATTAAAGAAGCAGGGTGAAGGCGCAGCCATCCAGTTCGTCATTTGCCCAGCCGGCAATAAATTCATCGATGAATTCCATATGATCCTCGATGAAGTGAAGAGTGGTATTTCAGTCAAGAACGCCTCTGATAGTTTTTACAAATGGGGCTCCGCTTTTAAAAAGATAGGCAAGGAAATTATTTTCGGCAATTTCAAGAAAGAGGAAAAAGACGAAAAACATATGGCCGGACGGCGGGCGGTGGATGAAGGCGCGGCGGAGAAGATCGCCAATAAGCTCAAGTCCACCATCATGAAAGCAAATATCCGCATCATCGCCTCAGGGGAGAGCAAGGATCGCGCCGAGGCCATATTGCGCGAGATAGAATCATCCTTTAACCAGTTCACTGAAGCAGCCAGCAACTCTGTCCGCTTCGAATCTGTTTCAGGAAGCAAGCTCAAAGAACTTTTCCATGACTTCTCCTACCGTACATTTTCCAGTGATGCGCTGCTGCCGATGAACTTGAAAGAACTCGCTTCTGTCTTTCATTTCCCGGCCGGCCTCTCCAGCCAGCCGCAGCTCCGCGAAGCAAAGGCCGGCATTGCGCCCGCACCGGTAGAAATAACTTCCGAGGGCATCATGCTCGGGATGAACCGTTATCGTGGCCGCGACACAGAGATCCATATGCAGCGCGAAGACCGCATGCGCCACTTCTATGTCATCGGTCAGACGGGAACGGGTAAGACCACGCTCTTAAAGAATATGATCGCCCAGGACATCGCAAATGGCGACGGCTGCTGCTATATAGACCCGCATGGCACGGACATTCAGGACATCCTTTCCTATGTGCCGCCCGAGCGCATGGACGATGTCATTTATTTTGACCCGGCATACACTGCCCGCCCGATGGGGCTGAACATGCTGGAATTTGATCCGCGGTATCCGGAGCAGAAGACATTCGTGGTGAATGAGCTCATGGGAATTTTCAACAAGCTCTTTGATATGAAAACTTCCGGCGGCCCGATGTTTGAACAGTACTTCAAAAATTCCGCTTTTCTTATCATGGAAGATCCGGCGTCCGGCTGTACCTTGCTGGAAATCTCGCGCGTACTTTCCGACAAAGCCTTCCGCGATATGAAACTCGCTAAATGCCAGAATCCTATCATTAAGCAGTTCTGGTTGAATGCCGAGCAGACGACAGGCGATCAAAGTCTCGCGAACTTCGTGCCATACATCACTTCAAAATTTGATAATTTTATCTCAAACGACATCATGCGCCCTGTGGTCCTGCAGGAAACTTCCGTCTTCAATTTCCGCAAAATAATGGATGAGAAAAAAATATTGCTGGTGAATCTTTCCAAAGGCCGCCTTGGCGATATCAATGCCAATCTCATCGGCCTCGTCCTCGTCGGCAAGATTCAGATGGCCGCACTTTCTCGTGTAGATATGTTCGGCAAGCCGATGAATGATTTTTACTTATATATCGACGAGTTTCAGAATGTCACTACGGACTCTATCGCTTCCATCCTTTCCGAAGCGCGCAAATACCGCTTATCCCTGAATGTGGCGCACCAATACATCGCCCAGCTGGAAGAGAACATCAAGAACGCTGTGTTCGGCAACGTCGGCTCTATGGCGATATTCCGCATCTCGCCGGAAGATGCGGCTTTTATAGAACCGAAGTTCAAGCCTACATTTTCTGCGGGCGATATCATGAAAATTGATAATCGCAATGCCTACGTAAATATGCTTGTCGGAGGTCAGCCCGTTAAGCCTTTCAATATGGAAACATTTGCTCCGCCGAAGGGAAGCATAGAAATGGTGGAAAATCTCAAACAGCTTTCCTATATGAAATACGGCCGCGACCGCGCCGAAGTGGAAGGGGAAATTATGGCGAAGTATGAGAGGCAGGGCGCGTAGGATGTATACCACCCCGGCTTTTGCTCGCAAAAGCCACCCCTCCTAAACTAGGCGGGGTAAATGCCCTCGTGTATACTTTATGTATGAAATTTGTGCACAATATACACAAGCTCGTTTTCCGCCGGAAAGAATTAAGAAATAAATGCACGCCAGAAGAAGCTCTGCTTTGGCAAAATTTGAGGAATTCAAAACTTGGCGCAAAATTCAGAAGACAGCATAGTGTCGGCGGGTACATCGCGGATTTCTACTGTCCGTCCCAGAAGCTCGCCATAGAACTGGACGGCGCGGGACATTTTCAAAAAGAAGAAAAAGAATATGACAGAATACGTGATGCGTACTTCATACATTACAACATAATAGTTCTGCGTTTTCCGAATAGCGAAATAAGCGGGAATATAAAAAGCGTACTCCAAAAAATCACCGCGAACATGCGGAACGAAAACCCCGCCTAGTTTAGGAGGGGTCGCCCGCACTCGTGCGGGCGGGGGTGGTATGATATAGTAATTCCATGCCCGCTACAAAAATATCTTTAGATAAAGCGAAGAAAGATAAATTGTTCTATTTCGTGGCGAATACTATTATCTATCGCGAGAGCGATGGTAGATGCCTTATCTTGAAAAGAAGCGAGAGAGAAATAGCGCATCCGGGACGCTATGGCGTAGTCGGCGGAAAATTAGAATGGAAAGACCTGCCTGTGGAAAGTCCCGATCATATAAATGGCGACATTTTAGATTATGATAATGCGGTGGAAAAATTGCTCATCCGTGAGGCAAAGGAAGAATCCGGCGTTGATGTGTATCCGGAATTCCGTTATTTATTGAGTAAAGCATTTATTCGTCCGGACGAAGTGCCGGTAGTGCTGGTCAAATTCACTGCTAAATATAAGAGCGGGGAAGTAGTGCCAGAAGCCGGAGCTTTTACGGAGTATTCTTGGGTAAATGCCGAGGAAGTGAAGAATTATCCGTGCATAGACGGCATTGCAGAAGAGGTCGCACAAGCGATATTGCTGTGGCAGAAATAGTTTTGCAAAAAAGCTTTTTTCTGCTAGTATGAGTGTTATGAAAAACACACAAGAAAAGACGCTTATTATATTCAAGCCCGATGCTGTACAGAGGGGAATCGTGGGAGAAATTCTTACCCGCTTTGAGAAAGTGGGGCTCAAGATAGTCGGTACAAAGATGCTGAAGCCGAGCTATGACCATTATTATCACCATTACGAGAATATTGGAGCCATGGTCTCCCGCCGCGGACAGAAAGCCTTTGACGTCACCTTGGACATGATGAATGCGGGTCCTGTCATCGCTTTCGTTCTTGAGGGTGTTGAAGCTGTCTCGCTCGTCAGGAAAATGGTCGGCGCTACCGAGCCGAAAGCAGCCCTTCCTGGCACTATCCGCGGAGATTATTCGCACATGAGCTTCGGTCATGCGGATGCGAACGAGATAGGCATTCCGAACCTTATCCATGCTTCCGGCTCTCCAGAAGAAGCGGAGAAAGAGCTCGCGCACTGGTTCTCCGAAAGCGAATTGTACGAATACGAGACAGCACACGAGAAATTTACCCAGACGAAAAAGAGCAAATAATCATCAAAACCTGCGCAAGCAGGTTTTGTGCTACATATATGTACGAAGTTGAAGTAAAAGCAAAATTAAGAAACAGAAATGAGGTATTTGAAAAACTGAAAAGTTTTGGTTGTACTTTTTCGGAAGAACTTCATCAGATAGATTATATTTTTATTCCTCATGATTCCGGATTCCCTCCTATTCTCGGCGTGCCGGTGCTCAGGGTGCGCAAACAGAACGATGAATATTTCTTTACTTTGAAAGTGCCCCAATCAAGCCGCCAGGACTGCATTGAGCGTGAGCTCAAGATAGAAGACGGGGAAAAGATGCTTGAGATTCTTCGGCTTCTGGGCTGGAAACCAGTGCCGACTGTAAATAAAAAGAGAATAAAGACTTTGTATCGCGATATGGAGATAGTGCTGGACGATGTGGAAGGGCTGGGAGATTTCATTGAAGCGGAAAAGATAGTGGAAAATGCCGACCCGGAAAGCCGAAAACAAACTCAAGCCGAATTGTTTACATTTCTGGAAACACTGGGAGTACAGAAAGACGAGCAAATTATGGATGGCAAGTACGATATCATGCTGTACGAAAAATACGGCATGCAATAGTCAGAGCTGACTTACTTAAACTTGTTTTCCCCTAAAAATCGTGTTTTTCTGCGAAGAAAAGTTGCGAAAAAATTGGTGAGTGATAGTATATAGATAGGGTTATTTCCGATTATTACCTAGAACAATATCTTATGGGAGCTTTGATCGGCTCGCCCCTTGGGGCAAGACGTCGGGCACCCACCTATCGTAAAAAAGCTACGGTAATACATCGGAAATAGCCCTAAGAAGAACCCGCCGCGCGAATGCAGGCGGATTTTTCTTTTCTATATATGTTCTCCTGCGGTATAATTGATGTATGAATAAAAAGAAACTGCTGATACGCTTGTCCTCGCTCGTTATTTTTATATTTTTCCTGAATTTCATCGCCAGCCGATTGTATTGGTATTCTTCCATCTGGTGGTTTGATATGCCGATGCATTTTTTGGGTGGCGCATTCCTTGCTCTCGCATATCTCTATATCTTTTCGCCAGTAAAATTTTCAATATGGAAGCTCTTACTCGCTGTACTTCTTGTCGGAGTAGGTTGGGAAGTGTTTGAGATAGCCGTGGACGAAGCCGTTGCGAAAAATGGTATCGCTCTATTGGATATCCTCTCTGACTTATGCTTTGACCTTGTCGGCGGAGCCGCGGCATCCCTCTATTATTTGAAGCGCATTGTGCCGAAGCATGAAAGCGGGGTATAATGGACGCATGGCAAGCTTAGTAAAAATAACTTTCTGCGGAGGAACGGGCTCGGTGACGGGCGCGAATTTTCTTTTTGAAGCGGAAGGCAAGAAAATTTTGATAGACTGCGGGCTCACGCAGGGCACGAAGCTTGCGGATGACATAAACTGGGAGGTTTTTCCGTATGACCCAAAAGAGATAGATATTCTTTTTATTACGCACGCGCACATAGACCACTTGGGAAGAGTGCCGAAGCTCATCTCCGAAGGCTTTCGCGGAAAAATTTATTCCACAGTGCCTACGAAAGCGCTTGCTGGGCCGATGCTTGATGATACTACCGGTATTTTGTCCAAGAATACCGAGCTCGGCCTAGACAAGATCTATACACCAGAAAATACAAAACTCGCACTTTCTCTATGGCAAGGTTTTACCTATTATGAAGAAATAAAGCTCACAGACAATCTGAAAGTATTTTTCCGCGATGCCGGGCATATACTCGGCTCAGCGATGGTGGAATTCGTACTGAACAACAAGAAGATAATTTTTACTGGCGACCTCGGGAATTCTCCTTCGCCGCTTTTGCCGAATACGGACACAATCACCGATGCGGATTACCTCATCATGGAAAGCGTGTATGGTGACAGGAATCATGAATCACGCAACGAGCGCCGCAAGTTCCTAGAAGAGGTGATAGAGGATAATTACAAACGCAAGGGCACGCTCATTATTCCGACATTTTCCCTGGAGCGTTCCCAGGAGCTCCTCTTTGAGCTGGATACGCTGGTGGAAGAGAAGCGCATTCCAGTCATGCCGATATTCTTGGACTCGCCGCTCGCCATACACCTGACCGAAGTATTCAAAGTGCATAAAGATTATTTTAATGACAAAGCAAAAGAAGCAATTTCCGCCGGCAATCACTTATTTGATTTTCCGGGTCTGCATTCCACGCTCAAGACAGAAGAATCAAAGATGATAGCGAATATTCCGAATCCAAAAATAGTCATCGCCGGCTCGGGCATGTCTACCGGTGGGCGTATCCTGCATCACGAGCGGCATTATTTGCCGGACCCGAACAATACGATATTGCTTACCGGCTACCAAAGCGTCGGCAGCCCCGGACGCCTCATCCAGGAAGGGGTAAAAGCGGTGCGCATCTCCGGCGAAGATGTGCAGGTGCGCGCGCATGTCGCTACTATTTCCGGCTATTCCGGCCACAAAGATTCTGACCACCTGCTTAATTTTGTGGAAAGCACGGCGGAGACGGTAAAAAAAGTCTGGGTAGTCATGGGCGAGCCGAAGTCTGCCATGTTCCTGGTGCAGAAGCTCCGCGACAATCTCGCCATAGACGCATCCGCTCCGGAAAAAGGGGACAGCGTTTCATTCCTCTGCTAAATTGTGCTATCATATTTCGTATGGAACCACTTTCAAACAATCCTTACAGTAAGCACGGACATCGTCAGATAAAGATCTGCGTCTCCGGCGCAGCGGAGACGGGGCACTGCGGACCAGATGCCTTAGAAAAAGCAAAAGAGCTCGGCCGCGAGATCGCCCGCCAAGGCGCGGTGCTCGTCACCGGCGCCACCACCGGCTTCCCGCTCTGGGCGGCTATGGGCGTCAAAGAAGTCGGCGGCACGTCCATCGGCCTTTCTCCGGCCTCCTCTGAAAAAGAGCATGTGGAAGTATACAAGCTCCCGCTTGATTACATGGATTTGATAATTTATACCGGTTTCGGCTACCCGGGCCGTGATCTTCTCTTGACCCGTTCATCGGACGCCGTCATCTGTGGATGTGGACGCATCGGCACCATCCATGAATTCACGATCGCCTTTGAAGACGGCAAGCCCCTCGGCATATACCAAGGTCCGTGGGAGATGGGTGATCAGCTTCAGGACATTTTAGCTAAAGGCCATCGCACAAATGATAAGGTAGTTGTAGGAGATAATCCAAAGATAATGATAAATAAAATTATAGAGCTTGTGCAAAAAGACAAAGTGGAATACAAACTGACTTAAATAAAAAAACCTTCCATGCGGAAGGTTTTTTTATTGAAATTATTTTACACTTGCGAGAATCTTGGCGAATACTTCAGGATTGTTCTCGGCGAGGTCGGCGAGGATCTTTCTGTCGAGCATGATTTTCTTCTTGGAGAGGGCGCCGAGGAGCTTGGAGTAAGACATGCCTTCCATGCGGGCTCCGGCATTGATCTTAATATTCCAGAGCTTGCGGGCATCGCTCTTTTTGTCGCGGCGGTGTGCAAAGGAATAGGCTCCGGCATGGAGCAATGCGTCCTTCGCCTGACGTTCCTTGGAGCCGCGGCCGTGGCGAAAACCTTTCGCCTGCTTCAGCACGCTTCTCCTTCTTTTTAATGCATGTACTCCCTTTTTTACTCTGGTCATTGGTTTTTAAAAATAATTAGTAATAAATTAGCTGAATGGCAGCAAGTGACTCTTTGGTTTATTCTTGATCTTAAAATTATTACCCTTACGTCCAGCGAGCTGGGTAGAGCGGGACTGCTTGGCATTGAAATGGTTGAAGCCCGGAGTACGAGAAATCACCTTGCCGTTCTTGGTGAGTTTCAATCTCTTTGCATATGATTTATTCGTTTTCATTTTATTTTTTTATTTTTTTAAAATTATTTTGCTTTCTCTATGGTGAGTTGCAGCCCTTTTGGTCCGCGCTTGTACGGGTCGGACACTTTGTACTCCTCAGTGATGAGGTGAAGCAATCTGTCCAGGCGCTCTTTGAGGAATTTTTCATCCATATACTTGGCGCGTCCGGCGAGGAAGAGCTCTACTTTGATGCGGTGTCCTTCCTTCAGCCATTTCGAAGCGGTCTTGGCCTTGAGCTCGAGGTCATGATCGCCGGTGGCGATCTTTACCTGGATAGACTTGGTTTCGGAAGCTTTCGCTCCCGCCTTGGCCTTTTTTTGCTTCTTATTCGCTTCGTATTGGAACTTGCCGTAGTCCATTATCTTCGCTACGGGCGGATTTGCATTCGGGGATATTTCAATCAAGTCGAGGCCTTTGCTCTGGGCCGCTTCAAGTGCTTCTTTAAAGCTCAAAAGGCCGAGATTTTCATTGTCCGCACCTATGACGCGGAGTTCTTTGGCCCGTATTTGATTGTTTATTCTTTCGCGCAAATTGGCTGTATGTCTTTAATGGACAAACTTGATAATAGCTTATTCGCCCTTCAAAGTCAACCGAACGGTGGCAAAGAGCTCCTCGATGCGTTTAAGAGCGTTGGCTTCGCCAATAATGCGTAAAATAGGTTCAGTATTTGAGGAGCGGATATGTATCCAAGAATCGTCTGTGAAGTCAAAGCGCACGCCATCCAAAGTATCGAGCCTGGCATCTTTAAATCGTTCTTTGAGGCGGGCATAGAGCGCTGGGATGTCTCCTTCGAAAGTGAATTTATCTTTTTGCATGAAATATTCCGGCAAGCTCTCTATGATTTTTGACAGAGGTTTATCTTCTTTTGCTATCAGCTCGAGAGTGAGGGCGATTCCGGCCAAGCTGTCGCGCGAGCAGGTCATGGCGGGACAGATTACGCCACCACCGCCTTCACCGCCGATCTGCGCGCCCACTTCCAGCATCTTTGCCACGACATTCGCTTCGCCCACTTTCGTGCGATATGCCTGGCCGCCGCCTTCAGCCACGATATCTTCATTCATCCGCGAGGTGGACATATTTATCACCACATCGGTCTTCTGTCGGCCGGCGATGTTTTTTACTGCCAGCGCTAGCGTGTATTCCTCGTTCAAGATCTCTCCGCGCTCATTTGCGATGACCAATCTATCCGCATCCGGATCCTGCGCAAAGCCTACGGCCGCGCCGGAATTCTTGACCGCTTCGGCGAGTTGTCCGAGATTTATCGCGAGCGGCTCAGGCATATGCGTGAAGTCACCCGTCTGTTCGCCATTTATCTGGAAAACTTCGCAGCCAAGCTCTGTAAACAGCTCGCGAGTGATGATTGCGCCGGCGCTATTTATCGGATCATGCGCCACTTTGAATTTTTTACTGCGGATCAATTCCACATCCACATTTTTTAGGATTTCTTGCAGATGTATTTTTCTGAATTCGGCGTTGTCTGTTTCTGGGGAAAGGGGAGAAGAGCCAGGGTATGTAATAGCAAGCTCCTGCCTTCTTTTCTCCATTTCATCTACTTCTTGCTGATCGGCAAAAAGGCCGGTACCCAGTATGAATTTGAGGCCGTTGTACTCAGGCGGATTGTGCGAAGCGGTAATAATAATACCACCATCAAAACCGAGCTTCTTGGTAAGCAGCATCATCGAAGGCGTCGGAAGGATGCCTGCATATTCATATGCGATATTCGCGCTCTTGCATGCTGCCGCTATGGCGCCGAGGATCTGCGGGCCGGTCTTTCGGGCATCGCGGCCGACAAGTATTTTTGTGCCGCCCCTTGCTCGTATCATCTGAATGAAAGCTAACGCAAAAGAAAAAGCGATCTCTTCGTCCAAGTCTTGTCCCCATATGCCGCGATAGCCGGCTACGGTCAGTTTCGGTTTCTGTGCCATGTAGATGATTTTAGCATAAAAAAACTCCCGATAGATAAGCTTCGGGAGCTCTGTGTTGCTAATTCATTGGGCGTTCAAGTGCCAGTGTTGGCCTGATCACACCATGGAAGTCTTGCCCCATGCGTGCTTTAATCCTTTCACGCATCTCCTCGGTGGGTCCAAAGATAATGTCTGCGATCGAGTTCGGATTATACATCGCCCATTTTCCCTGTATGATCAAGGATGCGAATTCTTCCGGTGGCCACTGTAAAATACCAAAGAAGAATTTCGTGTTCTGCGGGTCCTTGCGGTGAGCATCTTTCAATGCTAAGAAATTTCCGTCCACCGCGATATCCTTGATCTTCCTTACATTGAAGATCTTCTGGTTGCGATGTAGGCATATCGCAAATTCTGGGTAATCATCGCCACCGTAAAAATGGGCGGCGAGCTGGAGACCGTTGTAGTCCACATTTTCCTCCGGCTTGGGCTGATTTATGACGATGCCCACAAGATTGTCTTTTCCTGCCCCGGTATTCAGTAATAGAATTATTTCATTATCCGAGGACTTTTTCGGGAGCAGTAATATGCCCGGTTCTGCGTCGAATTTTCTTGTTCTTGTCATGATAAGGAGATTTGAGTGTGTATAAGATTTTGTAAGGACTAGTATATTAGTTTCCAATATACCATTAATACAGATTTTTGCAATAGCACACAAGCGCCTCCTTGGGCGCTCATATTCTGGTGGAAGTGGGGGGAATTGAACCCCCGTGCAGAAAGTGTTTGCAAAGACGTCTACATGCGTAGCGCGCTTTTTTGTTTAATTCCAAAAATTCTTAAGCGAGCGAAATATTTTTGAAACGATTTCCAGTTTGTTTCATTCGGCGTCGGAACGCTCGCCGATACTATCCCGATAATGTTATGCCCCGCTCTTTGTATCGGAAGTCGAAAGAGGGAACACCGGTTTGGCTTACGCGAAAGCCGGAACAAAAGCGAAGTTCTTCATACCGAAGTATGGAGAAACCAAATCTTTTGCCTTAGTAGCTAATTTTGCAATTAGGCATGTGGACGAAGTTTTGCGAGGTTGCGTCCATTCTCGGCATGCATCTTTGGCAAATTGTCTTTCTGTCTATGCCTTGCACTCCCAGTATATATAATGACGAATTGCCATTAATAATCTTTCAATGTTCTTTGCACTTCTCTGTCCGTCTCGCGGCGCTTGATGCTCTCGCGCTTGTCGTATTGCTTCTTGCCTTTCACGACGGCGATTTCTACCTTTACTTTCCTCCCTTTATTATACACCGAAAGAGGCACTATGGTCAAGCTTTTATTTTTCTCATTACCCGCCAGCTCGGCGATTTCTTTTTTGGTCAGCAGGAGCTTGCGATTACGGAGCGGATCATAATCCTTTGGTGCATTGGCCGGCTGAAAAGGGGAGATATTCGCATTGATAAGAAATGCTTCGCCGCCGCGGATGATGACGAACGCGCCTTCCAGGGACATCTGCCCTCCGCGCACCGCCTTCACTTCCTGTCCTACAAGCTCAATGCCTGCCTCGAATTTTTCTAGGATCTCGTAGTTGAATCGCGCTTTTCTATTTTCAGCGTAAGATGCCATTTCAATATAGTAGCATATTTAACAAAAGGCGCTTTCTGTGCTACGCTTTATAAATGGCAATGAATTTCCTCAATCAGAAAGAACCGAACAAAAAAGGCAAAAAAGATCCGAAGTGGGGCGGCAGCATCGCGGGAGGGCTGCTCATCTTCATGATTATCATCGCTCTGTATGTCACTGTCTCCGGCTCGCCGAAAGAGACGCCGGAAATTTCTATCTCGGACTTGGCGAGCAGCGTTTCCGCCGGCGAAGTTAAAAATATTCTCATCGAAGGGGAGAAGCTCACTGTCACATATTCAGATGACACCATAAAGAAATCAAAAAAAGAAGCGGAGTCGTCCCTGTCACAGACTTTATTCAACTATGGCGTGAAACCGGAAGCGTTGGCGAGCGCGAAGATAGAAGTAAAAAATGAGACGGGTTTTATGTATTGGCTCAGCAATCTCTTACCATTCCTCCTGCCTATCGCATTTATAGTGTTCTTTTTTTGGTACCTCTCTCGCCAAGTGAAAGGCGCTGGTATGCAGGCATTCACTTTCGGCCAGAGCAAGGCGCGCATCACTGATCCGAATGACAAAAATAATAAAGTTACTTTCAAAGATGTCGCCGGCAATAAAGAAGCGAAAGAAGAATTGAAAGAAATTGTAGACTTTTTGAAAAATCCTAAAAAATTCCTGGATATCGGCGCGCAGATTCCGAAAGGTGTCATCCTGACCGGCGCGCCGGGTACGGGCAAAACATTGCTCGCGCGTGCAGTAGCGGGGGAGGCAGGCGTGCCGTTCTTCCATTTGTCCGGCTCTGAATTCGTAGAAATGTTCGTGGGCGTGGGCGCTTCTCGCGTGCGCGACCTGTTCAAGATGGCAAAAAAAGCAGCTCCGGCAATCATATTCGTAGATGAGCTTGATGCTATCGGCCGCACGCGCGGCGGGGGATTCGGCGGCGGCAATGACGAGCGCGAGCAGACGTTGAACCAAATCCTCGTGGAGATGGATGGCTTTGAACCAACGGACAAAGTGATCGTCATGGCAGCGACGAATCGCGCGGATGTGCTGGATCCAGCCCTCGTGCGCCCAGGCCGCTTTGACCGCAAAGTCATTTTGGATTTGCCTGACCGTGCTGATCGTGAAGAAATTCTGAAGATACATGCATTGAAAAAGCCTTTGGCTGAAGATATAAATTTGAAGCTCGTCGCTGAGCGCACGCCCGGATTTTCCGGCGCTGATCTGCAGTCCCTCATGAATGAAGGCGCCATCTTGGCCGCCCGCGAAAATCGCAAAAAAGTTTTCCAGTTTGACCTCATCCGCGCCATTGAAAAAGTGATGCTTGGTCCGGAACGCAAGAGTCATCTCCTCACCAAGAAAGAAAAAGAAATCACTGCTTATCATGAAGCCGGGCACGCGCTCGTGGCTTCCGTCCTGCCGTATGCTGATCCAGTGCACAAGGTTTCCATCGTGGCTCGCGGCCGCGCCGGTGGGTACACCATGAAGCTTCCTTTGGAAGAACGAAAACTACAGAGCAAGAAAGAATTTCTGGATGACATTGCCATGTCTCTCGGCGGCTATGTCGCGGAAAAAATGATCTTTGGTGATATCACGACCGGCCCATCTTCTGATTTACAAGTAGCGACAAACCTTGCCCGTGCGATGGTGACTCGCTGGGGAATGTCTGACCTCATTGGCCCTATCGCCTTGGGTGGGGAAGGCGGTAGCACGCCATGGATGCGCGAAGAGAAAGAATATTCCGAAGCGATTTCCGCCAAAGTGGATTCTGAAGTGTCTCGCATCTTATCTGAAGGCATAGTGTCCGCTGAAAAAGTTTTGAATGAATACAGAAAAGCGCTGGATGCCATCGCCGCTAAGCTGATAGAAGTGGAAACACTTGAAC
The DNA here is from genome assembly GCA_964348725.1 of uncultured Candidatus Saccharibacteria bacterium. GTDB lineage: Bacteria > Patescibacteriota > Minisyncoccia > Phycocordibacterales > UBA9973 > UBA9973. The sequence goes on along the minus strand of CAYGDG010000010.1, from coordinate 9,904 downwards.
AAGAAGATTATGAAAAGATAATCATCGCACACGGCATCTTGCCGAAGAAAAAAGAGATAATCGCTCATGTTTAAACTTTTTTTTGACTGGTATAAGCGCAATTACAAACTCAATCTCTATATTACCGCCGGATTGTTTATCTGGCAGATCGTGCATTTGTATTGGATGACGACGGATGTCGTGCTCCTGCGTTTGCACGGGCATGCGTTCTGGGATGTCTCTGATTTCTGGCATTTCGTCATCGCCGTCGTTGATTACACTGAAATTCCGGCCATTCTCCTCGCCACTATATTCTATCTGCACGAATTCCGCGAAAAAAAGAAATGGCGCAGCATCCTCATGCTCATCCTCATAAATTCCCAGTGGTTGCACCTCTTTTGGATAACGGATGAAGTAGTAGTGCAGCAGCTTACCGGAAATCCGCTCGTCGTCCTGCCACTCTGGCTGTCCTGGATGGCGATTATGATAGATTATTTGGAACTGCCGGTCATATATGACACCATCAAGAAAGCAATAAAATCTTTGCTAAAGAGGGGATAATTTTGTAGTATAAAAAAACCAACAAAGTTCAACATCCGCCCTTAGCTCAGTTGGTTAGAGCACAGAGCTTATACCTCTGGGGTCCTTGGTTCGAATCCAAGAGGGCGGACAAGAAAAATCATGAACAAGACCTATCGTATACAGCCGATCGGTTATTTGACATCTTTAATACATATTATATTATTATAAGGAGGAAACTGTTGATAATTTTAGGAATAGATTGTTTTATTTCGAATAAGTTCTATAATTAATGCAGTATTTACAAATTTTAAGCACATTATTGTAATGAAAAATAAAAATATTGATTTGCAAGATTTCATCGATAAGATGATCAGTGAGAAAAGGGAATTCGAAGGCCTCGAGCCGGAAATCATAAAACAGATCAAGAGCGATCTTCTTGTGCGCGCGGAAGACCGCATCAATGCCACTATAGTGAATAATATCCCGGAAGACAGGATGGAAGACTTTGGCAAATTGACCGAAAAAGGCACGGATGAAGAGATCCAGGCCTTTTGCACTGCCAATATTCCTGACTTAGCGGAATTGATCGCGAGCGAGCTGATTGTTTTTAAGCAGACCTATCTCGTATAAATATTTTATATGTCATTTGAAACAAAAAATTCTCCTCAGCCAGCCCTCAGCCAAGCAGATCGCACTCGCGCCATAGAAGATGCGAAGAAAAAAGCGCTCGGCCTCTTGAAGCAGAAAGTAGTCATCGTGAATGCCGAGCATCTTGCTGAAATGGAAGCTCGTGATGCGGCGGATGCTCACATGACAGAATCCAAAGGAAATGCCGGCTTTTTCAAAAAACTTTGGAAGCATACTTTTTTCGACGAATATTATCGGCAAAAAGAACTCACGAAGGTCCGCAGCGACATAAAACAGACAGGAAATATTTATACCGGAGCCAAGAAAGAAAAGAAATTGCATGATAGTGCGATGCAAGCGGTCGCCAAGCGATTCACTTCCGAATATGATGAAGCGATAAATAATAAAGCAGGGGAGGAAAGGAAGATGCTCAGCAAGGAAGACGGTCGCACCGCTCTGGTCAGTTCAAAGATCAAGAAGCTCGTGCTTGATTACGCGAAGGGCGGTTTTGACGAGGCCGTATTCAAGTCCGAAAAGAACAAGATCATCTCGAGCGTGAATCATGAGTTGCTGAAGGGCGCAAATACATATGCGGACAATCTGCTTGAGATCGCCAAGAACGCAAAGCTTGCGATAGAGCACGGGGCGAAGATCGAAGAGCTCGATCTGGATTTTGATGTCATCATCGGCCGTGCGAAGAGCAGCATAAAGACGGAAGCGAAGAACAATTGGATAGACAAAAGCGTGGAAGCGGTCAAGAAGACCCAGATAGGCAGATTCGTGAATCCAGCCACTCTTTCCGCGGCTCTCGGCATAGCCTACTCAGCGGGAATCGTTACAGGTAAATTACTCCTGAAGAACAGGGTCTCACAGATAGCTACGCTCGGAGGCACGGCGCTTGTCTCGGGAGCGCTTGCTGCGGCAAATGAGTCTCAGCGCCTCGCAAGTGAGCGCCGGCAGCATTCTCGCGAGATGGCCAAAGGCGGAAAAATAACTGAAGAAAGCCCGCGCCGCGAGTCGATGGAAAAATATGCCTATCAGACGGAGAGCGCCGCAAACTTGATCAAAAATCTTCGGGACTCTCTCTTTACTAAAGACGCAGAAGGCAAAGAAGTCGCCCGCGAACTCCCTAAGGAAAAATTAAATGCCGTATTCAGCCAGATAGCAGGCATCGAAGCGCGCAATGCCATTGCGGACAGGAAAAAAATAGACCTCATATCATATTCGAGCATCGGCGAAGTGGAAAAGGAGCGTACTGAGCTCACTATCCTGTTGGCAAGATCCAAAGTAGAGCTGCGTAAGCAGCTCGGCGCGCATCTGAAAGGATCGTTGCCTTCGAAGGAAAGCTTCGATACATATCTGGCCAAGCATGCGAGCGTCGTGGAAAAAGCATTTTACGGCGGCGAAAAAGGCATTGATGCGAGAGATCGCGCTTTCAGCATGCTGAAGCTGCGACGGTCTGCTCTTGTGATGGGAAAGACCGTCCTTTCCGGACTGGTCGTGGGCGGCATCACTCAAGAACTGATGGCTGGCGCGGACCAACTGTGGGGCGGACAACGAGAAGGATTGGTAGAAGGATTATGGCACCAATTCCAGGGAGAAGGTACCGCGAACAAGATACAGACTCCACTCGAACATGTGCGCGGATGGATCACCGGTTCTCCTTCGCATCTTTCTTTGGCCGGCGGACACCAAGAACTTATCGGTGGTGCGCAATTGAATCTGCCTGAAGGAGTGAAGTTGGTTTCCAATCCGGACGCTACATTCAATCTCATTAAAGGAGATCAGATCATATCCGATCATGTGCCGCTCAGTTTTGATGACACGGGAGCACTGGATGCGGGCTCCATCCAAAGATTGGGAGCCGAAGGGATCATCGCGACCCCCGTCCACTCTGCGATCGAGAACGCAGGCACCGAAGTGTATTCCGCCAAAGAATATGTCACTGAGCATTCTGAACATACGCAGCGCATCACTCGGGATCTGTGGTATGACAATGATACGCCAAAGCCGATCTTCGATCAGAACGAACTTCGGGTCCATTGGGGAGGGGAGCATGGCACCGGTGTAGACGCCAAAGGAAATTTCATCTTCGATGCGTCGCGCATGACTTCCGACGGATCGTTCCATGAGGATATGTCCGTAGATGCCAAAGAAAAAATAAAGAATGGCGGACTCAAGATGCTTCTGTCGCTCAGCCGAGATACGCAGAACCAGGTCTTTGAAGTGCCGATCGATGCGAGCGGAAAAGCGATCATCGACCCGAAGAGCGAAATAGGGAAGCTGTTCTTCAGCGTGGATGATAAAGGCAAAGCCGTTTTTCACGGGCGCTTCGCCGAGGTGGCGGAAACTTTCGGGAAGCACAATGGCTCCGAGCATGTGAAGATCTTGGCCACATACGAAGGGCATGATAATAACAACATAACCGTCCCGGGGCCGAAAGAAATAGTCTCGAACAACCTACAGATCCCGCTGGATGATGAACCTCCGTACTTTATTCCCCTCGTGCCGCGCACGCCGTTTGAGCCTGTTCTTTATAAAGCTCCAGTTGTAAAAAATATACCGGCTGGCCCCTCAATAACAAAAATAGAGCATATAGGCTATGCGCCATATAATGAAAGATTAAAGAAAGACCATACAGATCTGAATCTTTATAGAAATGACAATAAACAGATTGAACAATTGATTGCGGACATCTCGTCAAATAAAAAATTAAATAAAAAATATTCTTTTATTACTGAGCGCTTGGATGTTCTGAGAAATTATAAAAATGCCACTCCGGAAATCAAACAGCTTCTCCTTAAAGAAACCTATCTTTATAATAGACGTTATGCTATAGATAAGCCTATTACAGTAGATGAGTTTGTATCAAAGGAAATTAGAAGAATATATACTCAAGTAGAAAATATTTATATTGAAAACTCGAAAGCGGGAGACAAGCCTTTCAATAAGGATTTTTATGAGCAATCAAAACTCATTAAAGGTTTGGAGAATTCTGAGGAAATAGTAATCATACTTGATGATCCAATTGGAGATGCAGTTTTGACGCTCCCTTTGATTATTTCAATCAATAAATATCTACAGCTTAACGGAAAAGATAAGCCGATAAAGGTAATTTCTAGAAGCACTCCCGACCTTTATAAATATATGGAGGAACAGTTCTCTAATGTTCAGATATTGTCTTCTGCTCAAGCTGAGGACCATTTTAAAAATTCCAAAAAAGAAAGATTTGTTTTTAACACGAATAAATCTTTTGAGAATTACAATGTTTTTTCTTTGAACGAAAAAGATAGTACAAATCCTGCAAAAGTCATGTCCGTAGACTGGGCAAGTTGGCAGAAAGAAGAGTCGCCGATAGATGCACATACTTTAACAAAGTACGATCCGTTGCCTGCGCGCATTACCCGAACATTCGAAATTATGGTTGGACAAAAACTTTTCGAAGATATTAAAAATACTGAAAAATACATAGAAAGAGTTAAAAATTTTGAGACCGAATCTGAAGAAATAAGAAAGAAATACAATATTAAAGCTGAAGAAAAAGTAATTACAATTTCTGCAGGTTCTTCTGCCACTCCTAAAGAATATAGTCCTGATAAATGGGCCCAAGTAATTGACGGTATTTTTGAAAATTACCCTAATGCTCATATATTATTCCTTGATGATCCGGAACCGAATCGGAGAGCCCGTTATGGTGCGATGATAGATGCGCGTATCAGTAAAAAAGGGTATAAAATTTCGCGTGTGAATGAAAGCTTGTCTAAGATGAATACGATACTTTCAATGTCTGATACTGTCGTGACGCCTGATACAGGAATTGGGCATTATGCAGGCGCGCTCGGTACAAAAACGGTGATGCTGTATTTGTCTGACCCGGTCCTGTGGTCTACTCCTGGTGTGAGAAGGGTAATTCATGAAAAAGGTTATGATACTTACAAGAAAGGCCTCGGCTCATATTCTCGAGCATGGGATGTAACTTCTCGTGATGGTTACTATGTGGAAGACAGCGGTATTATGGTTGGAGCATCAGATATGCCTCCTGCAGAAGTTTTAGAGAAAATCAAAGAATCTCCTCGGGAAGTTATTAAAAAGAGAAAAGAGCAGCCAGAAATAAATTCTCCCGAAAATGAGACGAGAATACAACGTGAAAATGCGAGACTCGCCAAGGAATTTATCGAAAAGGTGAAGAAAAGCCCGACATTAAAAAAGAATTTCAAGAAAGGATTGGAAAAGTACGAAGCGATCGTAAACTACAAGGATTTGAAAGACGGAAGCGAGCAAAAAATAAATATTCTGGAAGACTTCAAGAATTTTTCGGCAATGCCTGAAAATGGGCCTAAGACACTAGATACCTTCTTAAAGGAGGCAATATTGGTTATGAATGCGGAATTTGTGAAACAGCTCAAAAGCATAAATAAAGCAGAAGAAAATAACGCTGCTAAATAAAAATAGTTTCTACTCAAAATGAAACTCTTCTACTTTTGATTTCACCGCTTGCTTCAGCAGGGGATATTTTGTTAGTTCCGGGTCTAGGGCGATGAGGCGGGCGGCTTCTTCTCGTGCGGCTTGCACCATCTTTATATTTTTTATGGCTTCCATACCCAGGTCGGAGATGCCCCATTGCTTGGCGCCGGAGAGTTCGCCTGCACCGCGGAGGGCGAGGTCTAATTCAGAGAGTTCAAAGCCGTTCTTTGCATTTACCAGCGCTTTCAATCGGTCTATGGTTTTTCCGGTCTTAGCATCAGCAAAGACGAAGCAATACGCCTGATGGTTTGAGCGGATGACGCGCCCGCGCAATTGGTGGAGCTGGGAAAGCCCGAAGCGCTCTGCACCTTCTATGATGATGATCGTGGCATTCGGTACATTCACGCCGACTTCCACGACCGAAGTAGCGCAGAGGATCTGGATCTTATTGTCCGTGAATTCCTGCATCACTTCTTCTTTTTTATCCTTGCTCATCTTGGAATGCATCACGCCGATTTCATATTCGGGGAATATTTCTTTTTTTAATCGCTTGGCTTCAGCCATCACGGACTTTGCCTGCACGGCCATTTCTTTTTCGGGGTCGGGCTCGTCTATGCGCGGGCAGATGATGTACAGCTGGCGGCCGTTCTGCATCTCGGCGCGCACTTGCTCGTATGTTTCCGCGCGTTTTTGCGGCGTGATGATCTGGGTAATTATTTTTTTTCTGCCGGCAGGCATTTCTTCAAGGAGGGATAAATCCAAGTCGCCGTAAATGGTGAGCGCGAGGGTGCGGGGGATGGGTGTGGCGGTCATGGAAAGCAAGTGCGGCGCGAAGCCGTCTTTACGCACTAATTTTCTTCTTTGCGCCGTGCCGAAGCGGTGCTGTTCGTCTATCACGACGAGCGCCAAGTTTTTCCACTTCACAGTTTTTTGGATGAGAGCATGCGTGCCGATAAGTATTGGCATTTCGCCATTGGCTGTCCATTTGAGGAGCTGAGCGCGGGAAATATCCGTCCAGCCTTCCGGATTTACTTTGGAAGGGAATTTGCGGCAGCCGCTGCCGGTGATGAGCCCGATATTTATCGGCAGATGCTTAAAATATTGTATAAATGATTCAAAATGCTGGGCGGCTAAAATTTCAGTCGGCGCCATGTAGGCTACTTGTAAATTTCCAAATGTCTGTTGTGCAAAGGACTTTCCTTTGGAATCTAAAGGAAAGTCCTTTGGCGGGCGGGTGTTTGTAGCGGCATAGGCGGCCGTCGCGGCCACAGCCGTCTTGCCGGAGCCGACATCGCCTTCTAGCAGGCGCGCCATCGGAAAGCCGCGCTCCATGTCGGAGAGGACGGTGGCGATAGCATTTTTCTGTGAATTGGTCGGCTCAAAAGGGAAGCGGGACATAAAATTCTGCACATCTTTTTCCGCTGGCTGTACACGGAATGATTTATTTTTCCTGTATTCTATTTTATCGTGCTGGCGTTCCAGCTGGATAGAAAATACTTCTTCAAAGGCGAATCTTTTTCGCGCGGCTTCGGCATCTTTGGGATTCTTCGGCTTGTGTATCCACACGAGGGCGGTTTTCAAAGAGGGAAGATTATATTTTTTTAAAATATCAGCGGGGATGTAATCTTCAATATTTTCCAAAGTTTTTTCTCTGAATATTTTCTCTATTGCATGATATATCCATTTGCTGGTGAGCCCGCGCGTCTCGCGGTAAATTGGATACGAAAGTCCATTAGCAAGATTCTCCCCCTGTGAAGGGGGAGTGCCCCGATTAGAATGATCGGGGCGAGGGGGTGTAAATAATGAATCATGACTGTCTATCGGCATATCTATCGTCTTTTCTATTTCCGGATTCGCGAGGTACGTGCCGCTTTTGCCTGCAGTGATTTTCCCGGTCAATTTTACACTCTCGCCTTCATGCAGCATCTTCGCGAGATATGGCTGATTGAACCAAGTGATTTTTATTTTGCCGGAGAGGTCCTCTATTTCCGCTTCCGCCATGGCAGTTCCTGAACGAAAACCCTTCTTCGTTTTTAATTTGGAAACTTTCCCGAAGACGGTCGCCGTCTCGCCCGGGGAGAGATCTGCAATGCGCTTCAGCTCGCTCATGTCAGAATAACGAACGGGGAAGTGATATAAGAGGTCGCGAACAGAAAAAAGCCCGATGCGATGCAGGGCTTTTTTCTGGTGTATATCCAGACGAAATTTTATTTCCAGTTTATCTGCGAGATGCATTATGCGCCGATGAGGTCCTGGACCTTCTTTGCAAGTTCATCTAAGGTGAAGTTTGATTTCACGAGAAATTCGCTGATGCCGAGCTTTTTTGCGCGCTTGATGTCTTTTTCTTCGGAAAGGTTTGAGAATACGATGACGGGGATATGCAAAAGATTTTTATCCTGACGAATTTTTTCCAAAATCATAAAGCCGTCTACTCCGGGGAGCAGGAGGTCCAATAATATGAGGTCAGTAGGCTTACCACTCTCTATATATTTGAATGCCTCGGTGCTTTCGCCCGCGGTTACGATATCATAGCCTTCCTTTTTGAGCTTGGTCGCTTCAAGGCCTTGCAGGAATGCGTCGTCTTCTACTATCAGTATTGTTTTTGCCATGTATACATTATACTCCCACTCTATTTCTCCGCAAGGGGAACGGTGAAGAAGAATGTGGTGCCTTCGCCGACTGCGCTTTCAAACCATATCTTGCCTCCGTGCATTTCCACTATTTTCTTGGAAGTGAACAGCCCGATGCCAGAGCCGATTACCTCTTTCTTCTGCGCTTCCGGATCGCGGTAGAATTTTTCAAATATCCTTTTCTTGCCTTCTTCAGAAATGCCGATGCCGGAATCTTTCACCGAAATTTCCGCGGAATTTTCCTGCTTGCGAAGGGAAATAAAAATCTTACTTTCCGCATTTCCATACTTAATGGCATTTTCCAGCAGGTTTTGGAATACTACGCGCAGTTTCTCGCGGTCCGCCTGCACCATGGGCACCGTTTCGCTCGGCTTCAGGAATATTATTTCCACTTTGCGCGCCCGCGCTTCGCCGGAGAAGTCAAAGATGGCGCTTTCTATTAGTTCTTCGCAGTCCACTGGCGCGAAGACGTATTCTTTTTCTGTCACGTTTTCTGTTTTATTTGCCAGTAAAAGCTCACTCACAACTGATATGGCGCGATCATTACCTTCGTATGCTTTACGAAGCAAGCTGTCCTGCTCGGCGGATAGCTTGCCGAGGTCGCCGTCTAAGAACATTTTGATTATCCATTTGAGTGCCGAAAGGGAAGTGCGTATCTGATGCGCACTAATAGACACGAGGTCGGATTTAACCGATGATAGCTCGCGCAGTTTCTCGCATTCTTGCTTGTATTTTTCTGTGTCTTCCATTCCGGTATTATAGCACTTTTTCTGAAATCAAATCGACTCGTCTTGAGAGGACATTTTCTTAGTTGAATGATTAGAAAATAATGTATATATAGCAATTGTTCCAGGAAGTGAAAATACAGCGAATAGGAATTCTTCTATGGGAAATCTCACATCAAAAAATTGTATCCAGCCTATATAGTGTACCCCGTTGAAAAACCAACCCCCTGTTTTCAAAGCAGTGTATTCGTAGAAAACGATAGAAAATACAATAAACACTATCGTAAGAGGCAATACTTTTCTAATGAAATACGGATAGAAATATGCGGCAATAATTGTAGGTAATGCCATGAGAAAAAGTACCATTAAAATATAAAAGTTATCAATCACAAGCAATTCTTTATTAAAGCTAAATATAAGGAAAAAAATTGTTCCTGTGCCGACAATCCATGCAAGAAGATATTTATTATTAGGAGAACTTACGCGAGGATCGAAGTCCTTTACGTATATACTATTGTAAACTACCAAGTTGGCGTAAAAAAACAAAAATGCCCACAATATTTCTTCCGCGGGAAAAGCGCCGAGCATCCTGATTTGAAATACTGATGGTACGTACCAAGCGTTGCTGACATGAGCCATATAATCTAGAAAAACAACGGAAGGAATCGAAAAAGAAAATGCATAAAATAAGCACTTTTTTATCAGAATTGGATTTTTAAAAGAGAAGTAAGTGGAGGGAATACCTAAATATAAAAACATCGAAAGAATATATCCAAGATCAAACCTAAGTATCAGAAAAGAAATGATTAGAAAGTATATTAAAAATAAACCAAGTAGCTTCTTCATCTTTTGTATATCTCGTGATAGCACGAGATTGGCGGAGCCGGGGAGATTCGAACTCCCGAGGGGTTTTAAAGCCCCTGCCTCTTTAGCAAAGAGGTACGTTAGACCACTCTG
>CAYGDG010000009.1:0-50313 GCA_964348725.1 uncultured Candidatus Saccharibacteria bacterium | reverse complement strand
CATCATAGAGGGTCAATCGCTTGCCAGTGTGGTCATACATGTAAATATTCGTCGCTGAAGGTGTGACTGCCTTTACCATTTCATTGCGGTAATTCCAGAGGTAACTCTTTGTGCTGTCAGTAATAGATATTTTTTCATATAAATAGATATTACTTATTTCTATGGTTAAAACCTTTCCATAAAACTAAAATTATTAATGCGACTAATATAAAATTGAGAGTAATTGATATAATATTAAAAGCAAATCTCCAAATATCTGATAAAGTTAGATAGTTTTTAAAGAGAATGTCTATTAATTTTAATATGAGAGCAACAACTCCAATCCACGAGAACCATAACCATCCTTTATCTTGAGATTTATTCCAGAAATAAAAACTACATACTAACACAAGAATAAATATTAATGCTTTTACTAATTCTATAATCATATTTTTAATTAATTACCTAATAAATTTTTATTTTGAACCGATATTGAACCTGCACCTGAGGAATTACTTTTTTCTGAATTTACATTTATTGGTTGTTTTGTGGAGTCGTGAGTCTTATTTTCGTGTTGATTTTCTGACCTCAAAGTCTTTCCAAAATCAACTGTTTCTTTGATTTTTTTATATTGGTCTGTCAGTATGGTGCCTACAGTAACACCACCTGCTACCCATTTAGCCCAATCCGGTATCTTTGGATTTAAGTTAGGAATCATATCTTCTGGACCCATCGGGGGGTTCCCAAATCCAAACTTGCTAGGATCCAACATTGGAACCTGGCCTCCATAATCTCTACCCCATCCATGATTTTTTACTCTCTCTACCATATTTTTAGTCCCATAATATAACGCTGTACCTCCCACTAACGCACCCCCAACAGCTATTATTTCTCCTGTCCCAATTCCGGCAGCCGCAAGAATGGGAATAGCTAAAACAGCGAACTCACCTTCTGGATCTTTATTAATTATAGGATTATTTTTCGCATAAGAATAGCTATTTAAAGATTGTGGGTCTTTTAATATTTCTTCAAATTTTACCTTTGTGAGTTTTTCAATTTCATTTGGATCACCGATAAAAAGATGTACCGGATCCTGCGAAGTAAATCTTCCAATAGGCGAATTGTAGTAGCGGGCATTCAGATAATTCAATCCCGTATCATTGTCATACCTCTGCCCGATATATTTGTGTATCTCGTTTGTTGTTCCAGAGTTGACTCTAATCTTTCCGAATGGATAGTAATCCAGCGCTTGCGTGACCGTGCCTGTGCTGTCCACTCCATACGAAGTTGAATTCAAATGATCCGGCGTGAAGTATGTTTCAGTGGTGCCGTTCAATATGGTAGCCACCTGCATATCGCCCAAGTATATTCGTTTCGTGGCACTGGAATTGTCTTTGTCATAGTACTTGTTTGGAGTTACAGTAGTCACCGTTCCGTCATACAAAGTTAATCTTTTTCCCGTGTGGTCATATGTGTAGATATTTGTCGCTGAAGGTGTGACTGCCTTTACCATTTCATTCCGGTAATCCCAGAGGTATGAATTTGTGCTGTCGCTGGTGAGGTTGCCGTTGTTGTCATATGTATATGCCACGCTGTTCACACTCGTCACCGCATGCGGATTCGCATAGTTCGTGCCGGTGTTTCCGGCGTAAGAGTACGGGATGGCGTTGAAGTATGTGAAGTTGCCGAGGGCGTCGTAGCGGTAGTTTTCGTTGTAGGTGGAGCCGGTGGCGACGGAATTGGTGCGCGCGTCGGTAAGGCGGTGCAAGTCGTCATACGTATAATCCACATCCTTTGCGGCATCGCCTGTGCCGACATCGGTGATGTTCAGGATATTGCCCACAGGGTCATAGGTGTAAGAAATATCCTGGAAAGGCACGCCGGAAATATTTACGAGGCGGTACAGCTGTGCCGGGTCATACGTGAGGCCGATCTTCATGCCGTTCGCATAGTCGAGGCTTGAGGGCTTGCCGTTCTCGGCGTAATCTACGGCGTCCATCACGGACAGTACGGAGCTGCCCGGTTCCTGGCGAGAAATGCTCTTTACCATTCCGGCATCATTGTAGTCATACATCACATCCGCGCTGTCGGGATAATTTATATTCGTGATGTTGTTCTGATAGTCATAGGTGTATGCCGTGGTGTAGCCGGTACTGCTTATCGTTTCTGTTTCGGAGGCGACATTGCCGACGAGGTCATAATCATAATCGGTAGTCGTGCCGGAAAGCTGAGTGACGGTGCACAATTTGCTAACGCCATTCGCGCAGGTGTCATATGCGAAGCTGATGTCCAAGCCAGAATTTGAAGTGTCATCCTCTTTTATGACTCGGTTGAGCTGGTCGTAATTGTAATCCGTCTGCACACCAGCGGCATCAATGCGCGATTTCAAATTACCCTGATCGTCATATACATATTGCCAGAGACCAAAGGTGGTATCAGCTAGCGTGTGCAGATCATCGGCAGAAATACGGCGGCCGAGCTTATCATAGGCAAAAGCACGCACGTTATTGCTTGCATCTTTTATGCTCGCAAGATTGCCAGTGGCATCCCAGTAATATCTGGTGGTATATGTGGCGGCTTGATTGTGCTCGTCCACTTTTACAAGATTTCCGAAAGCGTCTTTCTCATAGCCTTTTATCTTGCCGTTCGGGTCGGTGATTTCTGTGTACCAATTATCATATGCGTACAAAGTATCGCCGACGGTATTTGAAATTTTGGTTATTCTTCCCAGTGGATCATACAAAGATTCGGAATACAAAGCAGCAGTGGAAGTCGGCGCGGTATGCGCGGAGCCGGAAGCGAAATATGGCAAGGATTGCTTGTATACTCGACCCAGAGCGTCGTATATCGTATCGCTCACGCGGTAATCTCCCGCAGTCGCCGCCTGCGTACGGGTCTGTATCGGCCGGCCGAGGCCGTCCATATATGTGTATGAATCTGTTGTGAGTGAAGAGTTGAGATAATTTCTCTTGTATACGCTGTTTGGAAAATTCACATCATCATACGCATACATGGCCTTTGTCACCTGTCCGCTTGTGGATGGAATTTTTTCTTCCAGCGGGCGGCCAAGGCCGTCGTAGACAGTGGTAAACTGATTGCTGTTCTTGTCGTAATAATCCGTGACTTTGCCGGAAGAATAATCGTAAAAATATTTTTCTACAATCGAAAGCGTATCGGTTACTGTTTCCGGATACAAATTATAGGTATCGTAAGAATAATCGGTCTGATTGCTCAGCGCATCGCGCGAAGCTACCACCAGGCCGTATGTGCCGTCATAGTCTTTTTCGGTCGTTTTGTATGCGCCGCTGGTGATGAGTTCTTTTGTTTTGGTCTCATTACCCAACGTGACCGTACCGAGCGCTTGGCCGTCGTATTCGTGCAAAATTTCTTTGACGGTCACATTGCTGTGATCGGTCACTTTTTCCGTCTCCGGCAAACCCACGAGATATGCGCCGTCGGTGGCATAGGTAAGGGTAGTCTTCCTGTCATCAATGCCTGTATCTGTAAATGTGCCGTCATTGGCGCCGGTCACTTCTCCCCATTCGGTCTTGGTGAGCGTATTGCCATTCGTGTCGTCATATGTGTACGATTCGGCGATATCTTTGTGGGTTGAATTTCCGTCATAATCAGAAGAAACGCTTTGCGCTAATTTTACAAAATCTCTACCTGTTCCCAAATTATATTTATCCCATGTATTGATGGTTTTCTTGTATAAATTTCCGGAGCTGTCGTAATTTTCTACTCTGTATATTTTTCCAATTTTTGAGACATGATCATTGTATTCTCCGACAGATGAATTGCTGGCGTCGCCCTGGTGGTAGTATGTGTTGGTGATATTACCGACGGCATCGGTTTTGGTAACGATATGAAAGCCGGCGAATTTGCGGTTGAGATAATCATTAAAATAATATTGTCCGCCTTCGTATGAGTATTCTGTGGTTGCTACGTTTCCGTTATTGTCATCTGTCGTAATCTTATGAACAGTATCAAGCACAAAAGGTAATTCTGGATTCAAAAGGTCTCCATTTCCATCAAGATACTTAGGAGAAGTTTTATATTCAATAGTTGAAGACGCCCCTGCAGGATTACTTATTCCTATAAGCAAATCTGCTTTTTGTCTTTGATTTTTTGATAATGTAGCCCCATTATGGCTGGTATAGAAATCTATCATGCCATCGCCGTCAAAGTCTGCAATACGTTCTGCTGGGTCGTTAATGATCAGTGCTGGAGCGCCAAAGCCCCAGTCAGTGCTAAAATGCCAGCCTGAACCCGTATTTAGATATGCACCTGTCAACGTACTAGACTGTCCGGCTAAAATATCAATAAGTCCGTCGCCATTTACATCTCCAAGAGAGAAAGTGGTGCCTATTGGCAAGGTAGAATAACTCATTTGCATAGCAAAAATTATTTGTGGCGCATAATTTGCATCTAAAGACCATGTTTTATCTCCATTATTTTTATATGCTTCTTGATGATCAACATTAAAACCATCCCGATACCCTTTCAAGAAATCCAGCAATCCATCCCCATTGTAATCTACGGGAACCACGCCGAACCTAAGATCTACGGGTATATCCCATCCCAGACTTTGCACCCATTCAGTACCATTATTGAGACGTACCACTGTGTCTATGCTTCCACCAGCATCAAAGGCGCGGAAAAAGTCAGGCAGATTGTCTCCATTTATGTCAGCCATTCGGGCGCCTACATCGCCATACGTAGCACTGACAAAGTGGAAAGGGGCGACCCAATTAGTATCAAGTGTCCATGAACTTCCACTATTAATATATGCTTGATTTATGGAACCCCCACCTGTATTCCCGCTCTGTACTAAATCTATAAGGGCATCACCATTGAGATCTGCTGACCGTATGCCTTGCTCTGTAGTAGGCATACAGCAAGAAAATATTATAGGAGAATTCAGATTAGTGTCTAGTGTCCAAGTTCCGTCACCCTTATTCAGATAAGTCCCTTTATATAGAACTGGTGCCGCATTTTCATAAGATTCCATAATATCCGGCAATGCATCTTTATTTACGTCTGCAACGACAGCGCCAAAACTGCTACGCGTACTGATTGAGGTAGAAACCGGCGTGGCCCAATTCCAGTCACTAGCAAATGGCTGGCCGACACCTGTGCTTGCGATCTGATAGCTAAATGTCGTCGGAGGCAAAGCTGTAACATTTGCATTCTGATCTTTTCCTGATTCCGTAATTGAGCTCAATAATGAGCGTTCCGAATTATCCCCGGGAGTATAACCAAGATCATATTTCCTCACCCAGTCTCCATTTATTTTTGCTTCAATAGATTTAATGCGATCTGAAGTGATGACAGAAAACCCCGTCTTGTTCTGGGTAATTACATCACTTCTGTTTTCAAGAGCAAATTCTACTTCAAAAATTCCATCCGTCGTGCCATTGCCGGTATATGTTATTTTGTAGGGATATATTTGGCCATCAGCTTTATAATATTCGTATTTAATATAATTATCATTCGTATCCCGTACTTCCTCAAGCATCCATTTATATATGATTGATGAGTCATTCGGGTCATCCTGTCTTGCATCGGCAGTCACACCATAGATATATACAGTTCCCTTCTTATCTATAACGGTCCAAATATCTGAAGAAAGGTCATATTTCAAAAAATCGCCATTCTCTGTCTTTGGTCCATATTCATTACCAGTTATATTCACGAGCTCGCCCGCAATAGAAGAAGTGAAATAATTATCAGTATACAATCTATCTACGCCGGTTTTATTCAATCTTTCTATGTAAGGAATATTCAAAGACCAGCCATAGCCGACCTCGGATGCAATATCAGAATTCTGGTTGGAATATTGTAGTTTTAATTCAGGCTGTAGGCCATTTCTTCCCGGAGGGACTGACAGCAGATATTCATACGAAAGGCCTCCGGTAGCTTGATCAGTCTGCGGCAAATTTGCCGTGGGCGTATCGCGCGTATCTAGAAGAAACCCGCCAGCTGTAGAACTGGACATTGAATTAGAACTTGATTGCTGAAATTCTTCCTCGCTCTTTACCGGCTCAATTACCTCCTCTTCTGAGACATCAATGGCAGTCTTTGGCTCATCCTGAACGCTTGTTCTGTTTTCGCTTGGTACGCTCTCTTGTCTCACTTCCTGCGCCATAATTTGCGCTAGCGGAGAGAATGCCAATAAAAAAGCCAGCAAAAATGCCGGCAAACAGGTGAGAGCAGAATTCACTGATCCTGGATTGTGTTTTTTCATATCAGGATTATAGCCTCCCCGGCAAAGAAACGTAAGTGGAAAACTCTGCCAAATCTTTATCTAAACTTTATCTCGCTTGTGGTGTAATATAGCACTAATTAGCCGCATCCAGCTCCACAAAAAATGTAGCGCCGAGGCCTGGGCCTGGGGATTCCACCCACACATGCCCCTTGTGCCCTTCTATGATTTCTTTCGCGAGGTACAGGCCGAGTCCGGAGCCGCCCGTGTTTACCTTGCCGCCTTCGCCGCGGGCGAATTTGCGGAAGAGCGTGGCTTTTATTTCCGGCGTCATACCCATACCGGTATCCGTAATAGACCAGATGACTTTTTTCACTTTTTCGTCCTTGATGAGCTTCACCTTCATGCCGCCCTGCTTGGTATATTTTATGGAATTGTCTATGAGGTTCAGCAGTACCTGGCGAACTTTTTCCATGTCGCCGATCACCGTGTATGGTGACTTGCCGTCCGTCTCAAATGTCAGCGTGAGGCCTTTTTGCTTCGCAGTAATAGAAAGATCGTCCGAAAGGTCCTTGGCCGCTTTTTCAAAATCAAACGGCGCCATCACATACTGCATGCCGCCCTGCTCTATCTTTGCGACGTTCAAAAGGTCTTCCACGATATTGCGCAAATGCTTGCTGGACTGGAACACCCTGTCCACCGCTTCTTTTTGCTTGTCGTCTATCGCGCCGAAAGAGCCGTCCAAAAGCATGGACGTATAGCCGATAATAGCCGTGAGCGGGCTTCTGAGCTGATGCGAAGCGAGGGAAAGGAATTCTGTCTTCAGCTTATCCAGTGATTTCAATTTTTCATTCGCATCCTGCAAGTCCGTATACAAGTACGCCTTGTCCAGTGAAAGCGCGATGACGTTTATGAAGCTCTTGATAGATTCTTTTTCAAATGCGTTCAGCGTTTCATAATTCCTGTTCAGTCCGAGCAAGAGCACACCGAGCACTTCTTTGCCTTTCATGAGCGGGTGCAAGAGCACCGTCTCAATATGTGATTCTTCTTTTATTTTCTTTGTCGCTTCGTCTGAAATCAGCTCCTGCCATACTTCGGCAAGGTCATTCGTCAAGTTCCCCGTCTGGCTGTACACCGTCTGCTTCCACAGCGGCCGCTCGGCGATGTCCGTAATGCGCACGTCTTTCAGTGAAAAATTAAGCGATTTTAAAGTATCTTCCAGCCGGTGCGAGTGCGAGAATGCGAGCGATACGAGCGAATCCGAATCCTTTTCAAACAAAAACACGCCGGCGAATTCCAAGTTCAAATCCTCGCGGATAGTGTCCGCGATACTCTGCCCGAGCGGTCCAGGCGCCAAAGTCAAAATACTTGTCTGGTACAGTTTTTCCAAAAGCGAGAGCGTCTTATTTTTCACCGCGAGCTCCAAATTGTGCTCATACAGCGCGGCAGTTATTTTTTGCGTTTCATCTACTTTAGTTTCCTCTGGGGGCATATTGCTTCTTATTATACAGGAACGGAAATAAAAGTAAAAGGAAAAATAGGCTAGACAGTAACTATTTTTTATTATTGATCGTGATCCACGCCATATGTTCCGGCTGCAGATATTTCTTTGCGAAATTCCGCACGGCGCGGGGCGTGATGGCCCGGGCTGCTTTATAATATGCTTCGTGAGTGACCGCAGGATTACCAAAGACAATATCAGTGCCGAACCAATACAGATTGTGAAGCGGATCTGCTTGTTTGCATTGTGTTTTAAATACATACATCTCTGTGAAATGTTTTACCATCCCCGGTTTGAGCAATACACGCGACAGCCGGGCCAGGGCGAGTCCAATCTCTTTTTTTACAGTGGGCAAATCCTTGTTCTCGCAAGAAAAACCGATCGACAAGAAACCGTATTCGGGGAAATATTCCGTATGCGTGTCCACCCAATATACGATACCCTTATTGATACGGAGCTCGCTGATGAGCGCTGAGCTCCAGGAATTACCCAAATAATCACGAATGAAATTCCCTATCGCCATACCGGGCACATCACCTAGAGACGGAAAGCGACACACCATCCTGGCAGAAGTGTTATCCTGCTTTTTATACTGCACGACATCCTTTGAAGCGAATTCCGGCACCGGCCTTTCCAAAGCGCTGCCGGAATCGAATGAATGCGCGGCGAATATTCTTTCTGTTTCAGCAGGAACGCCGTTCGGGCTGATGACCATAAAAGATACATTTGAGTCGGTAAACATCTTTTTGCGATACTCTTTTATATCTTTGAGCATGATGGCCGAGAGCGTCTTCTCGGTTCCATAAAAATCTTTGTGCATCGCGGGATCCTTGAAGAATGCCCGGCTCATCAGGCGAAAAAGATAATTCGAGGTATCGCTTTCATTTTCTAATGATTCGTTCAGCACCACCTGCCGCTGCTTCTTCAGATCTTCTTCACCGAATCCGGGATCATAAAATGTATCAAGGAAAATTTTTGCGGCGGACTGCATGGCTGCAGCGGGCATAATAAAATAAAATACCATCCACTCCGTCGATGTAAAAGCGTTGAAGCTGATGCTGTTCGATTCCAGATACTTCAGGTATTCCACCTCAGTCTTAAATTTCCGATTGCGAGACATATACAGATGCTCCAAGAGATGCGCCATCCCTTGTTTCTCCACCGGATCCTGATTCGAGCCAAATGGCAGCCACACCGAAATCACCACATACGGCACGCCGGAAATGACAACATCTATCAGCTTGCTCCCGTTCTTCAATTTTTTAACTTTTATTTTTTCCATATAAAATAAAAATGGTGTACCTATATGGTACACCATTTCAAACCTTTGCACGAGTTGATTATTGTCCCCTCGTGCCGGAGCCTCCACCGGTAGAACCTCCGCCGCCGCCCGATTGTCCGCCGGAACCGGCATTACCGCCGCCGTGGCCGCCACTGCCACCGTACTCTTTTACATTCTTTTTCATCTTCTAAAAGATTTAAAAGTTAATATAATGAACCCTCACACTACATGAGTTTATTCAATATCAGCTTATACAAATAAAAGCTTTTTTCAAAATAAAAAATAAAGAAATGATAAAGAAAACGAGCTATAATTTATATAGCTTAATTAGAAAAAAGAATATTTATCCCCACCTTACTTCAAACTCATCGGCACTTCATCCGGTTTCATTTCAGCGATGATATCCTGCACGGCGTCGTGACATACGGCGTGAGATGCCTTACCGAAGATGCGTTCGTACTGGGCGACAAGCATGTCAATGATTGTTTTAGGGTCAGTGCCTGATACAGTTACCTCACCCTTTTTCGGATCAATCACATTCAATCCCGTTACCTTACGCGCCTGTTCCCATGCTACAGGGCCGATGATGAGCTCCTGCTCTTTGATTATTCTCATAGATATTTTATCAAAAATAGTCATGTTGTTTAAAGGATACGAGGTAATCATACGTTTTTTTCGCTCAGAATATTCGGATCGAAAATGCTAATACCAAAACTGATCACGAACATAGTGGAAAGGAATAAAAGGTCAACCCAACTTCCCACAAAAAAACTTTCTTTAGTGGTAGTAAAGGAAAAGCTGAAATCAGATGCAAAATTAAGAATGAAGCCGAACAATATCACAAGTACCGGGAATTTAAAGATACCTCCAAGATAACCAACTGAAAGACTGTATACTAGGGCAATCGTTGTCAGTATGACAATATCACCGACAGGATACGCGAGATCAAAGAAAAGTTTTGCAAATCCGCCCGTGAAATCCCATACTCCTCCTCTGGCAATTATGAAAAGTAGATAGTAAGAAAGAGAAATAAAGATTAACGGGATAAGGAAAAGAAACAACTTTCCACTTGCTTTCTTAAGCTGATATTTTATTCCAAGTGCCGGCCAAAGCTGCAGTATGCCTATCGTCCACAGAGGCCAGCTGAAGATATATGCTAAGTCAGCAATTGAAGGATATGGTACTGCGATATCTAAAAAGAAGTTATAATAGGCAAAAATCAATGTACCGAGAGCCCAAGTAATCAGACCCGCAGAAAGAAATGTCACGGATTTACCAATAGCACTCTTAAAAAATCCCCAATTCGAAGCCTTGACCAATCCGATGATCCCACCAATCAAAGTAAATAACCCGATGCCTGCGCCAAACAAAAAATTTTCCCATGTATCTATGATTCCTTTCTTCTGGATAAAAAACCACCAGAGTACCATCGCAACATATAATACGCCGAGGATAATCCACTGTCTATTTTGCTCATGCTTCAGAATTGACCTTATTTTCAACATGTTCAAATTATACTACTTACACACTTTACAATGCAAGTCATACGCCTATATTTTTTAAAAGCCTTATGCTATAATAAGGAAATGCTTTTAGTAAAAACAAAAATAGAAAAGAGTGGTATTCACGGCATAGGACTGTTCGCTGACCAATTTATACCAAAAGGAACTGTAACATGGGAATACAATTCTGAATTTGATACTTCTTTTACAGAAGAACAGGTGCAAAAATTACCTGAAATCGCCAAGGATCGATTCTTGCATTATGCATATATAGATAAAGATCTAAGTAAATATATACTGTGCTGGGATGATCTCAGATTTATAAATCATTCCACAAATCCAAATATAGATTCTACACCCAGAAAAGATGTAGCTAATAAGGATATCCAGCCTGGGGAGGAGCTACTGTGTAACTATGAGGCTTATGAAACTGGTTATTTTGAACGGAGAAATTTAGACGCTACGGAATTTACCGAGTAACCTACGCCTCCAGAGCAGAGCCGCTACGATACCATTTACCAAAAAGAGATAGAGTGCATAGATCCAATCTTTTTCTTCTAAAGAGAACCACGCAGAGATAGCGAATACATTCATCGCGCTCGCAAGAAACTCCAGCGCCCAAGCGCTTGGATCTTCATGTTCAGGATCTATATATGCTTTCTTCATGGTAGGAATAAGCCCAATAAAATCAACTACAATGCTGCCGAGGAGCGCAATGAACGGAGAATTGAAAACAAACCAGATGAACGCACAGATGACCGCTCCTGCAAGACAAATTTTATCTATTTTTAATAGACCTTCTTTATATCCATATTGCGAAAAAAGAGACAAAATGGCGATTATCAAAGGGCCCACAATATATGAAAGCTGTATCCACATGCTCTCCGTGGCTTCGAGTGAATACGAAGTGGCGAATATCAGAATGCCGACGAGCGTCAATATCCACCATGTAGAACGACTCGGTTTGGTCTTGCCGCGGAAAATAGAAATTATATAAAGCAAATAAGCTGCAAAAGAAATAACTCCTGCGATTTCGCCCATATAACCTATTATAAAATCCATGGCTGCATTATAGCATAATTATACTAAGGATTGCTACTACTTTAAATAATATCTTGAATGATTTTTCCACCCTCCAGCACTCCGAAGGCACAAAAAGGAGTCTGCTGCCAGCGTTCATACAAAATATCGCTTTGTCCGAGTAAATCCGCAAAATAAATATTCAAAATCGTGCCATGAGTAACTATCAGAACGGTCTTGTCTGGGCTATTTGCCATGATTTTTTCTATACCTTCTGTAAACCTTAATAAAGCTTCATGGCCGGATTCTCCCCCAAAAGCCTGATAATCCAAATCAAGTAATTGCTTTTTCTTTTCTTCTTCAAATTCTTCCTTACTGAAAAACTTATCACCCCGCTGAACTTCATTAAAAAAGCTCATTGCAATTGGATTCTTCCCTGTCTTCCGACACACAGGCTCGGCAGTGAGCAAGGCCTTCTTTTCATTTGAAATATAAATACTATCTATCTCTTTGCAAATATCAAGCCGTGAAAAATCCTCCGCTTGTTTTTGTCCGGCTTCAGAAAGAATCCAAAGAGAAGGATGGGTCTGGGAATCCTTTTCCGTTTCAGCGTGACGCAAGAAAATAATTTTAGGCTCTTTCATTCTTTTATTTTAAAATATTAAAAAATTCCTCGGCTCGTTCAATAATTCTCTCCCCTATTTTTCCCCAATCAAAATATTGTTTATAGTCGGCTGGGTCGATAATCGCTATTTCGGTTATCGAGCCGGCAGGGTCTTCGATGAATCCCCCGTAAGGAATGACGGTCGCCGCTACTCGGAGCTGATAAAAAATAGAATTATCCCGGGTATCAATAACTTTCTGGAAGCCCACAGGCTTCCAATCTAAAACTTTCATGTTTGATTCTTCTTTTATTTCCCGATGCAAAGTTTCTTCAAAACTTTCACCCTTTTCAACCGTTCCCCCAACCAAGCCCCACAAATTCTTGGTGCCATTTTTTACTATGACCATTTTTCCATTGTAAAAACATACACCGTATATCTGGCGGCATAATTCATAAGGCAGAATAGAAAAATCATCGCAATCCTCATATTCAAAAATATATTTTACTCCACTATGCCCTATGTATTCGCCGGAAATGATTGACATTAAAGCATTATAACACGCTTTATATCCCGCCTTGTAAGTTGCTTGCCTTAATTTTTCATTTTTAGTAGAATAGCTCTATGTCAGATAGGTTACATTATTATAGTAACAAAGATACAATCAGCCCGAAGACCGTCATGTAAACCGCCCGAAGCGGTTTTTTTAATGCCATATAATACATACAGTATGAAAAATATAAAAAATCATAAAGAAAAATTATTGGAGCAAGTTCTGCGGCATGTGCATCTGGTTACTGATAAAATTAAGCAGAAATTGGACACAGTACGAATAACTGCAAACCAAAGTTTGAAAGAGCTCGGCAAGATGTCCCCTGCCGACCAGGCGGTATTTATGGACCTCCGCGGCCGCGCCCACAGGCGCGCCTTTGAATTGGAACATCTGCAAGGTTCGCCGTATTTTATGAAATGCATCATCACGGATGAAACAGGTACAAAGAAAGATTATTTTTTCGCTAAGCATGAATTTTCCGAAGAAGCGATATATTCCTGGGTCGCGCCCGTTTCTGCTATTCGTTTTGAAAATCCGGGCAAGGCATCTTACAAGCTACCAAATGGCGAAAGCCGTAGTGTGCTCATCAATCAAAAAGAGACATATATGATAGTGAACGGCAAAGTGCTTCTCTTTGCTTTGGAAACGGCAGAACATCCGCGCGAGCTCATTTATCAGGAACACTTCACAAAACAAAAATCTGAATTCGTCCTACCGGAAATCGTGGCGCAGATGGAAAAACTCCAGGACCAGGTCATCCGCGCCGGACACAAAGGGCCGCTCGTTATCTCCGGGCCGGCGGGTTCGGGAAAAACAACATTGGCATTGCACCGCGTGGCATATTTGACGCAAGTTCCGGATATGGCTGAACTCTATAAACCGGATTCTATTCTGGTGCTTGTGCAGGATGAAAAAACAAAAGCTTACTTCTCTACCCTATTGCCGAGCCTTGGCATAAATGATGTGCACATTACGACTTTTGCCGACTGGGCTTGTAAGATTCTTGGTCTGGAAGGTTATACATATATGGAGCGGTATGGAAAAAACGAAGCCGAGAAAGATGAATATGAATATCAAAAACTGCAGGCATTGCGCGAAAAAGATGCTTCATATCAAAATTCTAATTTATTTAAAAAGCAGAAAAAAGAAAAGAAGCTTGATCGTTTTGACCTCATGATGATGTTGCGCGAAAAATACGAAAAAGCTGGCGCACTGGAAATCCGAAGAACATATCAAGCAGTCATCAAAGGCAAGACTGTTCGGAAGACGGACAGAACGCCTGTGTCATATTCGCTCATCATTCTGGATGAGTTTCAAAACTATCTCCCGGAACAAATAACACTCTTGAAACAGTGTCTTAATGAAAAAACAGAGTCAATAATGTATGTCGGTGATATGGCCCAGCAGGTAAAAATCGGCACCATCCGTGACTGGAGCGAAGCTGGAGAAATTATCTCCCCAGAGCGAAATATCCAGCTACATAAAGTGTATCGCAATACGAAAAATATTCTTTCATACATCGCCGGCCTCGGCTATGCTTTGGAAATTCCGGAAGGATTAAAGCAAGGCCCGGAAGTGACAGAAAAAATCGCGCGCGATGCGGAAGAAGAAATAGAGCACATTAAAAGTATTATTTCCAAATACAAAGAAGGTAGCATCGGCATTCTTGCAAAAGACGAAGAATACCTGGCGGATTTTAAGAAAGAATTTGCCGGAAAGAAAAATATCCATGTACTCACCATGCTGGAATCGCAAGGCGTAGAGTTTGATCTCGTATGCCTGGTGGGAGTAAAAAATGAATCTTTCAATATCGCCGAAAAGCAACGCATACATAAAGACTTATTGTATGTTGCTCTTACACGCGCTATCAGCGAGCTTCATATCTTAGGCACAGAAAAATTGAAAAGTTTTAGTTAAAAATATAACGGGTATTCATCTTCTACGCCGTCTTGTACGTCAGACCCATGTTAGATGCCCTCTTCTTTTAGTTTTTCAACCAATTCTCTAGAGTGGCGCGAGAGTTTATTAGGGAGCTTGATATGGAGGCGGATGAGGAGGTCGCCCCGTTTGCCTTTCGCAATAGGAACGCCCTTACCTTTAACTCGGAGGATTTCGTCGACCGCCACGCCTTCCGGCACAGCTATTTTTACCTCTCCGTCGAGAGTTTGTATGGGGTATTCAGTGCCGAGCAATGCATCAGAAAGTTTTATATTCAAGTCCATCAATAAATCGTGCCCGTCGCGGCGGAACATCGAATGCGGAGCCACATTTATTTTTATATACAAATCACCGGCAGTGCCATTTGAAACCGCTTCACCGAGGCCGGACATACGAATCATCTCGCCATCGCGGATGCCGGCCGGAATTGATATTGAAATTTCTTCTTCACGGCGCAGTACTCCCTTACCGTGGCATTTTTCGCATTTTTCGTGCGGCACTTGTCCCGAACCGATACATTCTTCGCAAAGTTTGTTCGTCGAAATGACTCCGAGGAATGAGCGCTTGTTCTCGCGGATCTGGCCCTGGCCATTACATCTTTTACAGGTGTCCATCTTCGTACCTGGCTTTGCACCTTTGCCGTGACATGCCAGACATTCAGAAGTCTTTGTTAAAAGTATTTTTCTTTCTGTGCCAAAAATCGCGTCCGCAAAAGGCACTTGCATTTCAGTAGAAATATCCCGCCCGCGGCGAGCTTGCTGCCTGCCGCCCATTCCCCCGCCGAAAAAATCAGAGAAGATGTCATTTAAATTACCAAAATCAAATTCCTGGCCGTTCTGAAAACCGGAGAAGTCAAAGCCTTCAAAACCGCCACCGAAACCTCCTTGATATCCGCCTGCACCGGCATTCTGATAGTTTGCGCCGAATTGGTCGTACTGCGCGCGCTTCTTTTCATCTGAGAGCACTTGGTATGCCTCGTTCACTTCCTTGAATTTCGCCTCGTCGCCGTCTTTCTTGTCCGGATGGTATTTGTGCGCCAAAGTACGGAAAGCCTTTTTTATCTCGTCTTTAGAGGCTGCCTTCTCAACGCCCAAAATAGAATAGTAATCTTTCTTCATATATATAGTATAGCATATCCGGCTCTCTTAATCCAAGAGCGAGCGGAGAACATCTTCCGGCACTTCGCGGCGCGGTGCGGAAGGCGCCACGCCGGAAATAATATCCTTTAATTTATTCATATCGTCGGCACTTGCCGCGCGGTCTGCCAGCGGCGGACGTATCGTGGACGCCGGTGATGCCTTCTTGAGTGACGATAGGGATATCGGTTCTACCGTCGGGGTTTTGACTGGCGCTTCTTCCAAAACTTTATTTTCTGTCAGTGTTTTGTTTAAAATATGACGCAGAGCGGAATTATCTTTGGGTCGTTCTTTTTGTGCAGGCGGTTTAAAAATATTGCGAGCCGGCGCATTCGTGGTAAATACCATCGGCGCGACGGTCGGTGCTTTTCTTACTTCCGGCATAGGCGCAACTGCATGCGCAGGTGTTGTCGGATTTTTAGGGCCAGGTGGAACAGGCGGGAGCGGAGGCATCGGCGCAGCAGGTTTTTCCGCTTTTTCCGCGGGACGCGGCGCCGAAGGCAAGGGCTTGATTTCCCCCGCTTTTATTTTCGCGATGCAGTCCTTGCAATATATCGGACGGCCCGACTCCGGCTTGAAGGGCACCATCGCTTCTTTTTTGCAGATTGAGCACTGCGCTTTGAATTTTTCTACGACTTCAGCTTCCGGCGAAGCGAACATACCGCTCCACTCATTTATTTCGCGTTCGATCACTTCCCTCGGGCGGCAATACAATGCGCGCGAAGTCTTGATCACTTCTTCTTCTATCTTCGGATCAGGATTCTTGATGATGGGCGGTAAAGTCTTCGCGGAGAATGGGCGCGAAGTGACGCCGTCTATCATCAGCTTCATGTACACTTTGTAGTTTGGTAAGTTGACGATATCAGTGGCCATAAACTCCGGTTCAAATTCTTTTTCCAAAAATTCCGCGTCATCCGCGCCCACGCGGAAGATGATCATGGTTCCCACATTGCCGAATATCGCGTCGCGGACAGATGAGCTGTCCGAAGTGACCAGCTGCGCGGTGTATTGGTGCGCCACGGTCAGGTTTAAGCGGTATTTGCGGGCCTCGGAAAGTATGGAAGCAAATGAGTCCGTCACGAAGTTTTGGAATTCGTCCACATATAAGTAGAAATCTTTACGGCGTTCTTCTTCGATGCGCACGCGCTCCATGGCGGCCAGCTGCACCTTGGTGATGATCATGCCTCCGAGGAGCGCCGAGTTGTCTTCACCGATGCGTCCCTTGGATACATTCACCAGGAATATTTTTCCCTGGTTCATGATGTCGAACACATTAATAGTACTCTTCGCCTGACCGACGACATTCCTGATGATGGCGGAGGAAAGAAATTGTCCGACTTTGTTTTGAATCGGCGCAATGGCTTCATTTCTGAATTTATCCTGCCACGCTTCGTATTCGTGCACCCAGAATGCCTTGATGACCGGGTCTTTCAAATTACCGATGATGAAGCGACGATATTCTTTGTCCACGAGCATACGCGGTATGCCAAGCAGCGTGGAGCCGGGAGTGTCAAGCAATGCGAGAATGGCATTGTTCAAAATATATTCCATCCGGGCGCTCCAGGCATTCGCCCAGATCTTCGTGAAGATTCCCATGAGACCGGAAGCCACGAGATGCTTGTATTTAGGATCGAGCAGCTCAAGAACATTGAAGCCCATATGAAAGTCCGTATCAGCCGGGTTGAAATACACGACATCTCTCATGCGCTCGGGCGGGATGGATTGGAGTATACCTTCCACTAATTCTCCGTGCGGGTCCACTACGCACACGCCGTCCCCATTTTGCATGTTCTGCACGATCATATTGGAAAGAAGCACGGATTTACCCGTGCCGGACTTTCCAAGCACATACACATGCTGGCGGCGGTCTTTACGCTT
The DNA here is from genome assembly GCA_964348725.1 of uncultured Candidatus Saccharibacteria bacterium. Lineage (GTDB taxonomy): Bacteria > Patescibacteriota > Minisyncoccia > Phycocordibacterales > UBA9973 > UBA9973. The sequence goes on along the minus strand of CAYGDG010000009.1, from coordinate 32,717 downwards.
GATGCCAAAGAGCTGATTCCGGTCACGGAAACTCGCGAGGCCAAGGTATGTGAGATCTTTATTTTTTGGCAGTTCCATTCCCGATATTATACCAGATTATTAAGCGGTGCCGCCAGCGTTTTCAGCCGTATCGTCCGCTTTCGGAGCATCAGTAGCTGGCGCATCGCTCGCTGGAGTTTCACCCGTCTTATTTCCCTGATTCATCGCCTCGCCTATCTTTTGCATTTCAGATGAAAGCTCTTCCGTCGCTTTCTTTATCGCTTCCATAGAGCCTCCCGCCTCGGCGGGTAAATCCTTCGCAGTTTTCAGCGCGGCAATTTTTCCTTCCACGCCAGTCTTTATTTCAGCCGATACTTTTTCACCCGCATCCTTCACCGCTTTTTCCGCTGTGAAGATAACCATATCCGCAGTATTTTTTACATCAGCCAAATCTTTCTTCTTCTTGTCTTCTTCAGCGTGCACTTCCGCATCCTGTTGCATCTTTTTTATTTCTTCTTCTTTCAAGCCGGAAGACGCTTCAATGCGTATCGTCTGCTCCTTGCCGGAAGCTTTGTCTTTCGCTTTCACATTCAAGATGCCGTTCGCATCCACATCAAAGGAAACTTCCACCTGCGGCATACCGCGCAGAGCTGGCGGAATACCGTCCAAAATAAATCTGCCGAGGGATTTGTTGTCGCTCGCCATCGGGCGCTCGCCTTGCACGATGTGAATTTCCACGCTCGTCTGATTATCCGCCGCTGTGGAAAATGTCTGCGATTTGGATGAAGGAATAGTCGTATTTCTTTCCACGAGCTTCGTGGCCACGCCGCCGAGAGTTTCAATGCCGAGCGATAGCGGGATGACATCAAGGAGGAGAACATCTTTCACATCACCCTGAAGTACTCCAGCTTGCACAGCCGCGCCGAGGGCGACTACTTCATCCGGATTCACACCGTAGTGCGGCGTCTTACCGAAGAATGCTTCCACCGCCGCTTGTATCATCGGCATTCTGGTCTGCCCGCCCACCATTATGACTTCATTTATCTCTGTTACTTTAAAAGGAGAAGCTTCCACTGCACGCTTCGTGATAGCCATCGCGCGCTCCACGAATTCGCGGCAGATTTCTTCCAAGTCCGCGCGCTTCATCGTGCGCACGAGGTGAAGGGGCCCCGCATCGCCGGAAGTGATGAATGGAATATTTATTTCTGACTCCACCGCTGTGGAAAGCTCAATCTTTGCTTTTTCCGCCGCATCATCCAAGCGCTGGCGGGAAAGCGCGTCTTTCCTTAAATCAATGCCGTGCTCTTTCTGAAAGCCGTCCGCCAGCCAGTTCATTATTTTTTGGTCAATGTCTTTTCCGCCCAAGTGCGCGTCACCATCCGTAGATTTTACTTCCACGACATCATCCCCCGTCTCTAGGATAGAAACATCAAAAGTTCCGCCGCCGAAGTCAAAGACCGCGATTTTTTCATTCTTATTTTTATTAAATCCGTATGCGAGCGCGGCCGCCGTAGGCTCATTGATAATGCGCTTCACATCAAGGCCGGCAATCCTGCCCGCATCCTTCGTGGCCTGCCTCTGCGCGTCATTGAAATACGCCGGCACGGTGATGACCGCTTCGGTGATCTTCTCGCCGAGGCGCGCTTCCGCGTCCGCCTTTATCTTCTGGATTATCATCGCCGAAATTTCTTCCGGGCGGTAAAATTTTTCGCCCATCTTCACTTCAATGCCGCCGTTTTCCGCCTTTCTCACCTCAAAAGGCACGGCCGCGATATCTTTCTGCACGCCTGCTTCGTCAAAAGTGTGGCCGATGAATCTCTTAATCTGGAAAATAGTATTCTTCGGATTCGTCACGCTCTGACGCTTCGCAAGTGTTCCCACTACCCTATCCTTATTCTTCGCTTCCGCCACGATAGAAGGCGTCGTTCTTGTCCCCTCCGCATTTTCCAATATCTTCGGCGCGCCGCCCTCAATGACCGCAAATGCGCTATTCGTCGTTCCCAAATCTATTCCTAATATTTTTGACATATGATTTTTTGATTAATTTTTAATGGTTAATAATTTACTTAACTTTTTACTCCTACATTCTTAAAGTTTTTCCAATCTAAATTTGTTTCAGATATTTTTTCAAGATTTATGAGATCTCTGCGCATCAGTAGATGAATTTCTTGAATAATTTCATTTCCTTTTTGATGATCTACTCCTTTATTAGTAGTAACATTAATTGCATCTATGAATTCTTCAATTTTTTGTACAATTTTGTCTGGACAATACAACCATGATTTTTGATAGGTAGCTAAAAATAATTTTTGTTTGTCAGAATCATTTGTTAATGCATTAAAACTTCTAATTGATTCAGTTATATTATTGTAAATTTCTTCTCTTTTTTTATATAACTCATAATTTCGATTTTCTTCTCTGTTTTCTTTTTCAAATTTTATTTTATTTAATTCACTAATTTGTGTTATTAAAACTGTAGGCAAAATACCAATTACAACCACTAAAAGTGGAAGATAACTATCCTTAAAATTTGGCAAATTCCAATTAAAAATTGAAAATACCACTATTCCTATAAGTAAAAGAATACAGATAAAAATGACTATATTAATGACTATATTATTATTGATTAATATTTTTTTCATAAAAAAACTTCAATAAACCAATTATACACAAGCCGAAATTATTTGCAAGTTTTTCGTGGGCGCGGAATACTTGCTAAAGATGAGTAGAGGTTATATAATAAGGACATATGAATAGAAAAGCGCCCCAAAATGACCTGATGCGGATTTTGGCCCGGAAAAAAGCCGTTTCTGTGGATTTCCTCAAAAACCAGGCGGCGGACAAATACGCCGCTTCTAGGGCGATAAAAAATATGATTGAAAGCGGCCTGGCCGAATCCATCCCCTCCGGGCAGAGTGAATACCTCCGCCTCACCCCCGCCGGAAAAAAGAAAAATATGAGCGTAGAGCTCTCCGAAGGCACGCTCCCTGTACCCGCGGCCTGGGACGGCTTTTGGCGCATTATCATTCTGGATTTGCCCGAAGAGCGCAAAAGCGAACGCGAAGCACTGCGCTATCTCCTCAAAAAAGCAAACTTCGCCTGCATAAAAAATACCGTGTGGGTCTCCCCGCTTCCCTACGAAAATCTTTTCACGAATATAAAAAAAGACCTCGCCCTCACGACCGAGATGATGATAATAAAAACGAGTTCACTGGATAAAGAAACCGAAGAAGCGTTTAAAAAATTAATGTAGAGAATTCTCGCATATGCGTAAATTACCTACATTCTAATATTCTATAGAATGATGGAACGTTATTTGCGGGTGGATTCGAGGCGTTCTACGCGCATCGTGAGATTTTCTATCCTACGGTCGTGCGATGAACCATCAGTATAAAGCGTGGAGACACTCTGACGGAAATATTTATTATCTTCGTGCATTGCTTGAACTTCTTTCAAAAGTATGTCTAAAACTTTTCCGTGCTTCGCCAGATTTTCATCCACTTTTGCAAAAGAATGAGCTATGGCCCTCATACTAGTATCAAAACTCCCTTCAAATTTTTTGAATTTCTTTTCTGTTAGATATTTTTCTTGTTTTACCATGATTTTCTTCATATCTTTATTATATCAAACTATACCCGGTATATGAACTAAAAATATCGGGCACGCGCATCATAATAGGATCATTATTTCCTTTTTTATATGCGCCTGCAAGAGCGTCAATTAATTTTTTACCAGAACCTAGAACTGTCATCTCGTCATCTGCGAGAGCAACCCATAGGCCTTTGTATTTCTTATATATTTTTGTCCAATCTTTTGCTGCCATATTCGTATTATATCATCCTATTATTTATATTCAAATACAGCGACTTTTGCTGGGCGGAGTACGCGGTCGCCTAGCTTGTAGCCCTTTTGGATTATTTTAGCGATCGTGTGGTCTTTTGATTTATCATCTGTTTCTACATTTTCTACTGCTTGGTGAAGCAATGGTTCAAAAGCGACTCCTGCCGCAGAAATTTCTGACAGTCCGTTGTTTTCCAGCGCGGAGAGAAGCGTGCTGTGGATATATTCCACGCCCTTCCGCCAATTATCATCCACTTTCGCCCAGGCTTCTTTATTCGCAAATGCCATATCAAAGCTCTCCAGTGCCGGTAAGATGTCTTCTATCATACCCTCTTTGCCGAGGTCCATAAATTTCGCGGCGGAAGATTTTAATTCTTTATCCAAATTCACATAGTCCGCTTTGGCTCGCTGCCAGCCGGTGAGGTATTCTGTCTTTTCTTTCTGGCACGCCTTCAAATCCGCGCGCAGTTTTTTGAGCGTCTTTTTTAAGTCCTCCTCGCCGTCCTCATTGTATTCAAATTCCACGAGTTCGGTGTCATCACCCGCCTCGGCCGGTAAATCTTCTTTTGTTTCTTCATCTGCCATATATGCTTATAGTATAAGCTAAATTTAGAAAAAATCAAATAAAAAAATAGCCAAGGTATGTCTTGGCTATTTACTTTATGGCTTCTACAAATTTCATACCGTTTGTAGCGGTGAACGCTATTTGGATCGGAAGATCCGTAATGGATACTGAATTAAATCCGGAACGCCTCAGATACTTTTCACAAACTTCCGGAACAAAATCCCATCTCTTTACTATGGGAACGTATCCCATGCAAGCATGTTCCACCATCAGGAGCTTGCCTCCCGGTTTTAAGATCCGCCTGAATTCAGAAAAAACAGGTCTCAGGCGCTCGGGATATTTGTATCCGAAACATATGGTAACGGCATTGAAATATTCATCCGGGAAAACACCTATTTGGGAGCTTTTTGTGAGCCGGTTCAAGTTGAACTTGATCCTGGTCCGCTCGGGATGAGGATACTTTTCAAGTGCCTCCTTGCAATAATCTAAAGCAATGACATTATTTACGGATGTTGATTCTATATAAGAATTATATCCGGCAAATGCTTCCAGAATATTCCCTTCCACGCAATAACGGGAAAGGATCTCTTTTATTGCGGCTCTTGCTTGAGGGCATCCGCCGATATCAAGCGGCATAGAGCGGGCGACATATCGCCACAGGCTGTGAGCACCATGCAGAGTGGAGTATTCGGTTGAGGAATCAACAGCAGCATTTGTGTACAATGCTTCTTCGGATAACTGATCAGCTTCCTCGTACTGCTTTGCATCATATGCCGACCAGGCGCGAATTGCCAGTTCTTGTACATATTCGTCATGCACGATCACATTCTCCCTTTTCTGTTTTCTCAAAATATTAATGGGAGAAGTAAGATCAGTTTTGGGAGATAGTGGAGGCAGCGTCAGTGTGAGTGCTTCTCTTCGCGGAAGAGTGGTGTGTATGTATTGAGCAGATAATTTTTTCATAGTACTGAGTTTTTTGGTTTGCAAAATTATATCATAAAAAAAATTAAAATGCAAACAAAAAATCCCCCGAAGGGGATTTTTTTAGAATTAACGCTTGGACCACTGAGGTGCTTTGCGAGCTTTCTTGAGTCCGAACTTGCGGCGCTCTTTTGCGCGAGGATCGCGCTTGAGGAAGCCGAGAGTCTTGAGCTTACCGCGGAGTTCGATGTCAGAATCAACAAGAGCACGAGAGAGTCCGTGGCGAACAGCTTCGGCCTGGGAGTGCGTGCCGCCACCGGTGACTTTCGCTTCCACGCTCCACTTGATGACTGCCTTATCGGCTGCAGTGGATGCTCCTTTGATCATCGGGTCCTGGATGAGGCGGCGCTGATCTTCGGTCTGGAAGTATTCCTTGGCATCGCGGCCGTTCACGGTAAAGCTCGCCTTAGCGGCCTCCGTGATGCGTACGCGGGCAGTGGAAGTCTTGCGACGTCCGATTGCTTCTATATATCTTGTTTTGTCTGTTTTGGTAGTCATTTTAAAAAATTTAATCCTGTATCTTCAAATTCTTCATCATCTCGCGGCGGATCTTATTGTCCGGAAGCATCTGATAGGTAGCGAGGCGGATAAGTTCTTTCAGACCCTTTTTTTCGGTAGTTTCAGCGCCGTGAATGGTGCGGAGGCCGCCTGGGTAACCGGAGTAGCGAGTGTGATAAATTTCAGCCAATTTCTTAGTGGTGATCCTAAGCTTTGCGGCATTGACGATGCTGACCGGGAAGCCGGAGTAGGCATTGCGCTTGAAAGCTGGAGACGTCTTGCCCATCAGGGACATAGCGGCTTCTGTAGCCACACGGCCTAAAGTCCTGCCCGCTGCGTCGATGGTCACTAGCTTTCTGGTATTCTTGTTTGTTTCTTTTGTGGCTGTTGTATTCATATGCGTGTCTTATACTAAACTATTTCTTCAAAATTAACAACTATTAGACGAATTCGATCACTGCCATCGCCGCGCCGTCGGATTTACGAGGGCCCATCTTGATGACACGGGTATATCCGCCTTTCTTGTCAGCGTATTTTGGCGCGATGACATCAAAAAGCTTTTTTACTTCTTTCTTTCTGTTCGCGAGCTTGGAGATGACATTCCTGCGGGCGGCCGGGGTACCGGTCTTGGCGCGGGTGACGAGCTTTTCTATCATCGGGCGAAGTTCCTTTGCTTTCGGCTCGGTGGTCTTGATCTTCTCGCGCACGATGAGGTTGAGTGCCAAAGAGTTCATGAGGGCATTCCTCTGATTTTTCTCGCGGCCGAATTTTCTTTTGTTATTTCCGTGTCTCATAAAATATTTTTATTACTAATTATTCTTTCAAATTAAGGCCGAACTTGCCGAGCACTTTCTTGATCTCGGAAATTCCCTTCTCGCCGATGCCTTCTATTTCCAAGAGGTCTTCCCTTTTCTTTCTCGCAAGGCCGCCGAGCGTGCGGATGTTCGCACCAGTCAATGCGTTCAGCGTGCGGGTTGAAAGATCAAGACCATCAGTGCGGGTCTTGAGCACATCAGTGAAGTCATCCTTCTTTTCATCTGCTTCTTCCGCATCTTCTTTCTTTGCTTTCTTTTCAGGAACAATCTCTTCTTCCGGCTCCTTAAAATCAACGATCGCTTTGAGCTGGGTGATCATCGTCTCGATGGAGCGGGAAAGCGCTTCGCGAGGCGTGAGCGTGCCGTCGGTCTCGATGGAAATGCGCAGGCGGTTATGGTTCGTCTTGTCGCCGACGCGCATGTTTTCCACTTCGTAAGCTACGCGGCGGATAGGAGTGAGGATAGCGTCCACGGCGATAGTGCCGATGTCCACCTTTTCCTTCTGAAGAGTTTCCTTCGGAATGAAGCCAAGGCCTTTTTCGATCCTCATTTCAATATTCAAATTTACTTTGCCGGTGACTTCAGCGATATAGAGCTCCGGATTCAATATTTCTACCTGACCGCCTGCTTTGATGTCTAGAGCAGTGACTACCTTCGGGCCTTTGACGGAGAGGGTGACGGTCTGCGGCTCGTCGCTTGCCATCTGGAAGCGGACTTTCTTCAAGTTCAAAATCATGATGATCACGTCTTCCTTTACGCCGTCCATCGTTGAAAATTCGTGCGCTACGCCGTCGATCTTGATCGAAGTGACGCCCGCGCCCGGAAGCGAGGAGAGGATGATGCGGCGGAGCGAGTTGCCGAGCGTGTGGCCATAACCCGGGTAGAGGCCGTCTATTTCAAACACTCCTTTATTTCCCTCTTCAGTGACTGCGCGAGGCTTTGAAGGCAAAATTATTTTGTATTCAGGCATATTGTTTAAAAAAATATTATGATTAAAAATTTATAATAAAACTAAAAAACTGATCAAATCATTGTAAAAAATTAACGGCTGTAAAACTCGAGGACAGCGGGAAGATCTAGGAATGTCTCATTGTTCTTCGGCTTATCGAGAACCTTTCCTTCCATCTTTACAGCATCGAATGATACCCAGGCCGGCGCATTGTATTCTTTCAGCTTCTCGGCGAGATTCTGGAAAAGTACGCTGCCTTTTGAACCTTCGCGGACAGTAATTATTTCACCCGGTCTTACTGCATATGATGGCACGGTGACCTTGTGGCCATTCACGACAAAGTGCCCGTGGGAAACCATCTGGCGGGCAAGGCGGCGGGTATGAGCGAGACCCATGCGATACACGACGTTGTCGAGGCGGCTTTCCAAAGCTTCGTAAAATTTCTCCGCGGTGCCTGCGCCTTTTGCAAGAGATGCCTTCTTCACATAGTTGCCGAGCTGACGCTCGGAGATACCATATGAAAAGCGCACCTTCTGCTTTTCTACGAGGGCAGTGCCATATTCAGAAAGAGCCTTTGGGCGCTTTGAGCCGGGACCGAACTTGCTGGCGGCAGGAGTGAACTTCGAAGTCTGGCACTTGTCATACACTCCCGGGCCAAGGCGTCTGCAGATCTTAAATTTTGGTTTGGATATCATATATATTTAAAAAATTATTACTATACGCGACGAGGCTTCTTTGCCTTCGGACCGTTATGTGGCACCGGAGTAGCATCCTTTATCGACGTGATCTCGATGCCATGAGCCATGAATGCGCGAATAGCCGGCTCACGTCCAGAGCCGACACCGCAGACGACGACATCAGCGTCTTTGACGCCGAGCGTAGCTGCTTTATCACCGATCACATCACCCACTTTGGAAGCTGCGAACGGAGTTCCCTTCTTTGCACCACGGAAACCCATAGCTCCTGCGCCGGACCAAAATAAAGTATTGCCGCTCTTATCAGAGAAAAGGACTTTGGTATTATTGAAAGTGGCATCGATATGCAGAACTCCAGAAGTTATTTTCTTCTTCGGAACTTTTGCTGTAGGAGCTTTTACTTCGCCCGCAACGGCGGATGAACCTTCTGGTTTTACTTCTTCGGTTGTGGTTTTAGTGTTTGACATTATATTTTAGAAACTAGGTCTTGCTTTCCTTTCTCTTACCGGAGGCCATGGTCTTTCTGACATTACCTCGGACAGTGCGAGAATTTGTTTTTGTTCTCTGTCCGCGGACCGGGAGCCTCTTCATGTGCCTGACTCCGCGATAGCTCTTGATGTCTTTCAGGCGCTTGATGTTGCTCGAGATCTCGCGGCGCAGGTTTCCTTCGATGGTCATGCTCTCGATGATCGCGCGAATCTTGTTTTCTTCTTCCGGAGTGAGGTCTTTGGCTTTCTTTCCGTGATCGATGCTTACCTGATCCAAGATCTTTCTGGCAGCAGGAATGCCTATACCGTACAGGACGGTGAGGCCTATCTCTAATCTCTTTTCATTTGGAACTGTGATACCTAGTATTCTCATATAATTTATTGTTTCTGTTTATGCTTCGGATTCGAGCAGATTACTCTTAAATGCCTCTGGCGCTTTACCATCTTGCAGTTGTCGCATATTTTCTTTATTGATGCCTTGATTTTCATAAATTTGTGATTTTGCCAAAATAAGACGAAAATAAGGGAAATACCCTTATTTTTCAAGTACATTCCGTTCTTATCCGGTTGTATGGCTATGATACACTATTGCTAAAAAAAAGACAAGTGTTTATAACTCTTATAACCTTTTTGTAATCCTGCCCTTCCCGCCATATGGATCGAGCACCATCTCCACCGTGTCACCGATGAGGACCTTGATACGGTTCATCCGCATCTTGCCGGAGAGGTATGCGAGTATTTCTTTGTCATCTTCTAACTTGACCCGGAACAATGTGGAAGGTAATGCTTCGGTCACTTGTCCTCGCGCTGTCGGCAGATTATCGTTTTTGGAATCATTCATATTGATGGATACATTCTAACAAAAGCGCCGACACGAGTCAAAGGAGATTTAATTCGGATAATTGACGATGACTTTGATATCTTTTAACTTTTCCGGAAAAGAGAGCTTCCAAGCAGGACGCACTATCGGCACAGCGGATTCGACATCCGTATATTCGGAAAATATCTTATTGAAATCTTTTTTGCGCTTGCCGAGAAGATCTTTCTTTATTTTTTCCTCATCGATGCGTGAGACTATCTTGACCGGGCCGGTGAGCGAGAAGCTGATATCCTTCACCTCGGAAAAAGATACAGATTCTTTGTTATCCAAAGCAAATATTAGGTCTCGGATATTTGGAATATATACCTCGCTCTGTTTCTCCGCGGCAGACAGCGCGGTGTCAGCAATTTTGTTGGTGAGTTTTTTTTCATCAAGGAGAAAACCGTACAACGTCCCTTTCACAGTGACAGGCACATTTTCTTCCTGGGAAGCAAGATCGGCAGTTTCACTATCGATGCGCAGGAATACGGCATCTTTGTACAAGATGAAGCCGGCAGGCGTCTGGTCTCCCGCCTTCTGGATAAGCTTTGTCTGTAATGACTGTTTCAGCTCAGAAAACGCGGCAAGCTTCTCTTCTTCGGATACCTGGCGCATTTTGCCGACAAATCCGCCCTTAAGATCTCCCACTGAACGGCCATAAAACTTAGTATACTTGGCGCTGTCTTTGAAGCCAAATATCTTGAAATCAAGTGCCGCGGCATTACCTTCGGCTCCAGCTATATCCGCATATATGCCGATCTCCACCTGTCCAGGTGTTGTGCCAGAGGCTGCTGGAATAGTAGTAGCCGTATCAGTCTTATACATTTTACCATTTGAGCCTTCGAGACGAGTATCGATAAGGAGCTTCTGTGCTGCGGAAGTGGTGTTGTAAAGAATAGCGCGGCCTTTAGCTTTTTCGGTGACTTCTTTTTCTTCCCCGCCTTTGATGGTCTTTGTCTCTTCGCCTGCAAGCACCACAAGATCAAAAGGTAATGCAGCAGACGGATCTTTGGAAGCCGTGAACTTCTGCTCGAGATTTGCTTGCACCGACTTCGGATTCACTTGCACTGTGGCGCCAGAGAAAAGAAATGAGAGGGCGAACATGAGAAAAACGACGGACACGAGCGCCACGAACCAAAGGGCATATCGTGAGCCGCCATCAGTATCGCGAATAGGCGGATACACGGCACGCTCTTTTTTTAGCACTTGGGGGGGTTCAGCTTCTTCTCTGCGCGCCAAGTGAATGGGAGCGACATCACGATTTATCTTTTTTATTTTTACGACATCCTGGAATTTCTTTGGCATATTCCTATAGTATCATATTTACTCGCATATTATTTCAGGAACCTGTTAATATAGATCGCCTCGATGATAAGGAACGGATCACGGATAGTTTTTTCTTCAAATGTAGCGATACCGTGCAGTGCTTCCGTGCCGAGAAAGACCACGCGAAATTTTGATTCAGTGAGGGTATATTGATTGAATTGTTCGGTCTTGATGGTCTCGGCGAAAAAGTCAGCCAGCTGCGGATCAACGGTGATGAAGATCGTTGCCGGAATCGAAATATCGTTCGAAAGATTGACCAGCGACTCTTGGAATTTCTTCAGCCATTCGGCGCGAAGCTTCTCGATGATCGGCGAGAGCTTCTTTTCGGTGGCCGGATCGGCGTGTGCGTCTTTATAAAGATGTATAAAAGACTTCGCCTCATCAAGTGAACAGGAGAATGATTCACAAAGGCCGCGGATCATGTAGTTCCTGCCCATGGGAAAAGAGAGCGACTCGCGCAACATGTCTTTCTTGACCATCGAGATATCAGTGACTTCCCCACCGATATCCACTAAGAGAAAACTCTCCTGGCTCACGAACATATCGCGTGCGACGGCGAAGGCCGCCATCACGAAGGAGGAGAACTGTACATTTTTCGAATGGAAATGCCGACCGACAGCTTCTTCGAATTTCTGCAGCACGGCTTCCGGACTCATGGACATAAAGACCGTGATCTCGGCTTCACTCGCCTTCTGACCTATCGGGCTCTGGGTGACATAGCCATTCAGCGCGGTGCGCATGCTCCTTAATTCTATTTTACGGCATTTATGACCGGCCCCAGTAAGGTGCTCTTCCTCAAAGAGCGCGGCTTCTTTTTCAAGCAGACTATCAGCCAGCTTTTTAGTGAAAATAAAAGGCGCATTTTTTTCCATTCGGATAGTGCGTGTCTGCGAAGCATACCAGGGCGAAGCAAGCACGCAGTAAATTTTCTTCGGCGCACCGAGCGCCTGCATACATACTTTATTTGCTACGACTTCGAGAGATTTTATGGTGAGCGCGAGGAAGCGGTCGAAATTTATCGCGTCTTCAAGAGCGATCGGCTCGCGGAAAGAATATATTATTTTCGGCGCGCCGGTATTCGTCATAAAAAGCGCCACGCCGACGGATGATGAACCAATGTCAAAAACCAGAGCGAGCTCTTCTTTTGCGCCAGAGTTTCCAAAAATACTCATGTGAGAATTATAGCAATAAACGAGGAGCATAGCCAAATTTATTTGGCTAATGTCCGAGTGCCATTGCTATATGGTAATCCATATATCACACTCTTTATTATTCAAGCACGGCTTTTATCCTACGCACGCCGGCGGACACTGCTTCTTCTTTTAATATTTTAAAGTGTCCGAGTTCGGAAGTATTTGAGACGTGCGGCCCGCCACAGAATTCGGCGCTGAATGCTGAGTGCCCCCTCTCCTTTACAAGGAGAGGGTCGGGGTGAGGTTCTTCTATAAAGTAGACGCTGACAATATCCGGATACTTCGCCCCGAATTCCATCTCCGCGCCGATCTTTTCGGCCTCCTCGCGCGGTAATTCGCGGCGCACTACGGCAAGCCCTGCTTTTATCTTTTCATTCACCAAGTCTTCCACTTTTTTCTTTTCATCATCTGTGAGCTTGTGGTCACACATAAAATCTATGCGCAAGCGTTCTTCAGTAATATTTGAGCCTCTTTGCACGATGTCCTTACTGACCACTTCTTTCAAAGCCGCGAGTAATAAATGATGCGCCGTATGCAGGCGAATAGTCTTTTCATTATGATTCGCTAGGCCTCCTTTGAACATCCCGGCACTCGCCGTCTGCGAAAGTTTCTGATGCTCGGCCATTTTTTTATTGAAATCTTCTACATCCACTGTGCTTCCCTTTTCTTTTGCAAGTTCCAGTGTGAGCTCCAGTGGAAAGCCGTAGGTCGTGAACAAAGTGAACGCATCGGTACCTTTTTCAAATTCTTTCATTCCCTTTTCCAGCGTCTCGCGGAATTTATTTTCTTCTTTCTCTATTTCTTTTTTTATCATTCCACTATTCGTTAGAATATTAGAATAGATTTCGCCGTATTTTTCTATCACGGCAGTGGCGAGATGAAAAAGCGCGCCGTGCTTCATCTTGAGCACATCGGTAAAACGTACCGCGCGGCGGATAAGCCTGCGGAGTACATAGCCGCGGCCAGTATTTCCGGGAAGCACGCCGTCAGAAAGAAGAAGTACTGCCGTGCGGATATGATCAGCCACGACTCTGCGTGCGCGCATATCATCTACATCTGAAAACTGATCTATTTGACCCATAACGCCCTCCAGAATATCCGTCTCATACGCCGTCTGCTTGCCTTGCATCACGGCAGTCATGCGTTCCAGCCCCGCGCCGGTGTCTACATTCTTCTGCGAGAGCTTACCGATGACTTTGCCCGCTTTCTTTTCATATTCCATGAAGACATCGTTCCAGATTTCTATAACTGTTTCTTTTTTTACCGCATCCAGAAATTCTGCACGCGACAGATCGCCCACATTCCCTGACATGTCATAAAACATTTCACTGCAGGGACCGCAGGGGCCATTCTCCCCCGGGCTCCACCAGTTGTCTTCCGCGGGCAGTGCGTAAATCCTGTTTTCCGGAATGCCCGCACTCATCCAGATTTTTTTTGATTCTTCGTCTAACGGCGCATTTTCATCGCCTTCAAATATCGTAATATAGAGGCGCTTTGGATCAAGGCCGAGACCTTCTTCTTTGGAAGTCAAAAATTCATAGCTCCACTTGATGGCTTCTTCTTTGAAATAATCCCCGAGCGACCAGTTTCCCATCATTTCAAAAAAAGAAAAGTGGCGATTGTCCCCGATGTCTTCCAAGTCCCCGGTACGCACGCATTTCTGAATGTCCGCAATACGCTTACCCATCGGATGCGCCTGGCCCAAGAGATATGGCACGAGGGGCTGCATACCGGCAGTGTTAAAAAGCACAGACGGATCATTTTCCGGCACGAGCGAAGCCGAAGGGATTATCTTGTGTCCCCTTGCTTCAAAAAATTTTAAAAACCGTTCCCTAATCTCATATGACTTCATGCCATTTTGCATATACTGATTTTAACAGAAAAATAAAAAACCGCCACATACGAATATGTGACGGCTCTTGTTTATGCTTAAAAATTAACTTGGAAATGCTTCAAGTGAACGCCATTTTTCATCAAGCTTTTTTATCATTTCTTCATAAAGCTTCAATTCTTTTTTCATCGCATCGTTTCTTTGGATAAAAACAAGAATTTGTTTTCGTTTCAACTTTTTCTTTTCTTCTAAAAAATCAGAAAGATGTGTTTCTCTCCAAAATGATACACTTTTCATAACTTCCTCCCCATCTTCAATGGTGTTTATAAGTTTGCATAAATCCTCATCATTCAATTTTTGTTTGGATAAAATATACTTGAAAAAAGTTTTTAAATACGCTGACTTTTCTTCAGTAAAATTTTTATAATCAGCCAAAAGGGCTTTACTACTTTTTGATATCATTTTATTTAGGGTTTAAGATTAGATAAATAGTTAGTTATTCCAAGCTCCAAAATTTGGGGATTTTTAGAGAGAGAAATAACCAACCATTTATATATCAAAAAACCTTGTTTTGAAAGGACTATTTACTGTGAAAAGTATAGCATTGTTGAGCTAAAAAGTCAAGGGCTATTTCTTCCCTTCCATTCTGTCTATCACCTTCTTTTCTATGAACCAAAGAATTATAAAAATAAATAAAGTAAGGATAGTAGCAATGATGGAAAGCGAATACAAACCAAAGCCCACCGCCATGCCGATGCCGGATGCCACCCACAGCCCCGAAGCAGATGTCAGCCCGACTATTTTCATATCTTGATGGATCATCAATCCTGCGCCCAAAAATCCCATACCGGTGATGACCGCCGCCGCGATGTGAAGCGGATTCAATCCCGAAGAGCCAGCATACGCATGCGCGACAAATTCTGAAATAATAATAAACAAAGCCGAGCCCATAGCGACGAGTGAATATGTGCGCATGCCGGCAGTCTTGTGCGCCAAATACCGCTCAATACCGATGACCATGCCTAAGACCATAGCCAAAACCAGCCGAGTAATAATTTCCTGATTTGCAATAAAAAAGTTTGTCATAAGGGTATTATACTAAAAATTAAAAATAAAAAAAAGCGTCCCATTTCGGACGCCTTTTTATTATAAATGTAAAAAAATATAACCTTTCAATGCATTCACTTCTTCACTCCACCCTACTCCGAGCAGGGATTTAATACTCTTTGCGGAAAAAGTTTTGAAGATTCCCCATTCGCCACGAACCATCTTCCAGCCTTTGGTTGTAAAACCAATATCTGAATAAATAAATAATCCGTTCGTTTTTGGAATTTCCAAAACATTTCTCATGCCAGTATTAAGGCCATCATTATACGATAGTGTAGTTGATAAAATCTTATAATTAAAATTAACAGCTCCACCAAAAGTTTTTGACCCAAGTATATAGTAGCCAGCGATTTGTGTATGAGGTAGCCCTATGCCGATTTCTGTCGACGTAGTATTCCCTCTTACGAATTCTCCAGCCGTGAAGTATACTTTTTTACTAGCATTCAATCTTATTTTTCCACCAAGAGCTGATCCTAAAATCTGCGCCTGTGTCCAAGTTTCGAATTGTCCACTACCTGTAGTAGGTAATGGACGAAGCTCAGTCATCGGCGTGCCGATTTTTCCAGCAGTGATCGATATGATTTTGGAGGGAGAAAATTTTGTACCAAATAAAGCAAACGGCGACACTGTGCCAGTTTGATCTATTTCTCCTACGCCTAAACCAAAGAAGGAAAACTGCTCGCTGGGATTCCATGTGACCATACCACCGCCACGAAGATAAGTGAACCCAGAAATTTTACCGTTTTCGGTAGAAATTTGTGGCCCGCTTAATGCTCCGAGATAAGTAGTAATAGTAGTGTGATTTACAGAATCAGTGTGCGTGATCTGTCCGAAAGAAAACAAAGGAAGAAGAAATATTATCGCAACAAAAATATTTTTCATTTTAAAGTGTTTTAAAAGTTAATAACTAAGTTTACAAAAGTAAGCTTGAGTTACAACTTTCGGAACACCTATAATCTTTCGTAAAAATCCTGAAAGGACTTTTATATCTGGATCATAGAAATGAATAATTTCTGGAGCGGGTCTTTCTGTCATCCTAATCTCCGGTGGACTTATCGCTTCCAAAGAAAATGAAATCGTTTGGAAACTATGCCCATCGTCGTGATGTGCACCGCCATAATCAGTATTTGTAATCACTGTCTGATTATGCGATACATCATTACAAGCAAATACCGGCACCATAACTCTCGGTATAATAATAAGAGAAATAGTGACAATGAATGCTGACGTGAATGAATGCTTCCGCTTAATGGCGATGCTGTCCAGATGAATTCGGAATTCTTTGAGCGACATTCTCCTTCCAATCTCCACCAGCTTTTTTTCTGGCTTAGAAAGCAAAGAAAACATATTTTTGCGTCGTGACAACATTTCTGTCCTACGCAAAGTTTCACTCCATCTGTTTCGAATGTCCATCCAAAGAATCACTGGCCAAAGCAAAACCGAAATCAAAAAAGATAACGGGGCGAAACCAAAATCCAATTCTGGCTTTTTTACATCACTAGAACCCCAATACTCATTCTCGATATCTTTTTTGAATTTAATTCTCCAAATAAGAAAAAGAAAGAATGCAAATGGGAATCCTTTGAAATAAAATTTTTCAAGCCAAGTTAGAAACGGTACAGCAATGTCGGACCAAAATTTCACTGGTGGTCCTTGAGTAGATGCTAGTTCACGAGCTGTTTCAGAAGGAAACCAATATTTCTTTGCTTCTGCAATACTCATGCTTTTTTGTAGATGTTCAGCAGATTGTTCATAATTTTTTGCTGTAAGCATATACACATCTAAATTTCTCCAATTTTCATCGCGAAGATTAACGAGCTGACTTTTATAGCTCATTCCCATACCAGAAATACAAGAAAGCATAAGGTATTTTTTTTCCGGTGTATTGTTTATTGAATCCAGATACACCTTTTCGAACATCTCATACTGTTTCAGGTCACGAAAATAAAGATATGGGTCATAAAAACCAGTTTCTTTTATTTGTCGTTTTCTTTCTTTGATCAAACTATCGCCATAGGCAATAGCATTGTCGAGATTAATTTCCAGTGTCGCTAATTCTGTGCTGTCAAAATGATTCAAAAAATAATTTGGATTTCCTTTTAAAGAAAAATCCATTTTACTTAATGGTGTGAATATTCCTGTAGCCCATATAAAGCCGACAGGAATCAAAAGATGCCGAAGCACCCAAATTACTGTGGTTTTCATGGGGTTTTTTTTATTTAGTGTTTACAAAAAACTTTTACTTTTTATTTGTAATTATTATATCATATTATATATAAAAAAGCAATCTATTCTACTATCCCCCCTCCCAAGCAAACATCACCATAATAGACCACGATAGACTGCCCTGCTGCGGCAAGGACGGGCTTTTGAAAGATAATTTCGGCTTCATTCTTTTTTAGGATTTTGACCGTGCAAGGCAAGAATTCACCGTGGTAGCGCATCTGGGCAGTATATATTTTATTTTCTTCTGGTATTTCTGAAATCCAATTCGTTTTTTCTATTCTATAATTCGTTAGAATTGTAGAATGCTTTATTTCTTTATTTTGCGAGACTGTCAGTGTATTTTTTTTGATATCTTTGGCGATGATATAATACGGCGTGTCATTCGGGGTTTTTTGGGTAATGGTAAATCCATGGCGCTCACCGAGCGTGTGGAATACCGCACCGTCGTGATGGCCGATAGTTTCCCCTCTTTCGTTGCGCACTGTGCCTTTTTTTTCTTTGATGTAATGCTTCAAAAAATCTTTCAGGTCAACCGCCCCGAGGAAGCAGATACCCTGACTGTCTTTTTTTTCAGCGACGGGGAGCTTGAATTTCTTTGCCAATTTTCTGACTTCTGTTTTTTTGAGATTTCCTACGGGAAATAGAATTTTAGAAAGCTGTATCTGATTCAATGTCCATAAAAAGTATGCTTGATCCTTAGACGGATCTTTGGCTTTAACTAATTTATTTTTTATATTTTGCGAGTAGTGCCCAGTAGCTACATAGTCAGCACCCATTTTCAAAGCTTTATTCAAGAATGCGCCGAATTTTACTTCTTTATTGCACATGACATCCGGATTCGGTGTCCGACCGGCGCGGTATTCTGAAATCATGTAATCCGCCACGCCCTCTTTGTATTCTTTTTCCAGGTCAAAAGTGAGGAATGGGATATCCAAATGCGCCGCGATGCGCATGGCATCGCGGCGCTCTTCCTCTTCATTGCATTCTATAAAATCCGGATGCCACGTACGGATGAATACGCCTACGACTTCAAACCCCTGCTGTTTGAGCAGGGCGGCTGAAACTCCGGAATCCACCCCTCCGGAAAGGCCTATAAAGGCGACTTTCTTCTTCATATATAAAATCTAGCCTGTATGTCTATAAATGTAAAGAAAAGCCGCTCCTTGAGAAAGCGGCTTTTATGAACACTACATTTATGTTTCAAGTAATTTTTCCAAATCTTTTTTCGAAATAAATTTGACCTGGAAGATCTGATCAAGGATTGTCTTGCGTAGCTGAGCGACCTTCGATTTTTTATCGGGATGCGCTTTACTATACAGAGATAGGAACTTCAGCACATCATAGTAAGGAAGAATCTCAAATCCTTGCAAGTTAAGATTGAGGCAACCGTACATCTGGCCCATTTTTTCCCGGTACGAAGGATCAGTTTCCATCAGATTATTCTGGACCCGTATGCCGTGAATGGCAGTCGCGTGGTCTTTGCCAAATATTTTACCGAGTTCGGCATACGAAATTCGTAATCCAAAATATTCTCTCGAGAAATAAAAGAATGCCTGGCGTACGCACACAATATGCCTTTTCCTCGTTTTTTCTCGCACCTGCTCTTCGGAAACACCGAATACGCGTTCGAGGCAATGGAAGAGGATGCCATAAAAGAGATAGTCGGGAACCGTGCCCTTGTCTCTGAAAGAAAATTCTTGTTTGAATATATTCTTTTCTGCGTTGTTTTGAGACACTTGCAAGAATTTGCTGAGATTGCCGGCACTCTTATGGAACGCCTGCATAATAACATCCCATTGGTAAGGAAAGGTGAAGGCTTGTGTTTTCATGGTACGAGGGTTTAGGTTTCTTTCAGCTTACTCCTCGCCTATGTCTATTGTCAAATCTACAGACTCATCAATTTTTTATACAGCTCATAGGTGGCGCGCGCGTCCGAAAGCGCCGTATGCGCTTTTTTATTTTCTATGCCAAAACGCAGGCACATGTCGCGAAGGGAAAATCTATCCAGGTCAGGCTCGCGGTGGAGCTTGGCCCAAGCGATGGAAATGGTATCAAGTTTATGGTAATGCATGCTGTTTTTGATACCGGTTTTTGCAAAAGAATATTCTAAAAAACTAGAATCAAAAGCGACATTTTGCCCGACCATAATACAGTCTTTCACTTTCTCGGCAAGCTTGCTCATCGCCTCCGGCAACTCATAGCCGAGCGTCCATTCCGCTTTATCATACCCATTTACTTTGAGCGCTACTTTGTCCGCGTGTTCTATATGCTCGGGTTTTATCTTGAAATCAAATTCTTCAATGATATCAAGTTCCGGCGTGGTGATGACGCAGCCGATTTCAATGATCTCATGTGTAAGCACATGTGAACCTGTCGTCTCTATATCAATAAAAGCAAGATTATGTTTACGCATGTTTTATTTCAAATAATTCTGAATATTTCGGCGATGCTCGGCAAAATTTTTGCCATAGTGAATAACGCCTTGCTTGTCATGCAGATAAAAAAGATATGCTGAAGCTTCCGGATGAATGGCGGCACGGATAGCTTCAAGGCCGGGATTCGCTATCGGCTCCTCAGGCAAGCCGCTCTTTTTATATGTCTCCGGCGCGGCATCAGCCTCCAGGCGCATGCCTTTTTTTATGCGATTCCAAAGTATGCCAGAGATGAGCGCGCGGTCAGCATCACCTTTCGCCTCGCGCTCTACGAGCGACGCCATGATGATGATATCTTTTTCCGTTCTGCCGGAAGCTAAAATTTCCTCCGCCAGCGGCGCGACTTTTTTCTTAAAATTATTTTCCATGACGCTTACTGCTTGCGCCGCATCATCTGTCGTCAGAAAAAAATATGTATCGGGAAACAAATAGCCCTGCTTACCTGCTGCATGTACGGCGAATTCATTCTCATTAAAATTCCGCAATTTTCCTTCGAGCACCGCGCTGATATCAGCATTATCAAAACCTTCAGGGAATGTGATCTTCAGCGGCGCGAGATGTTTTTCGCCCACAGAAATACGACGTGCTATTTCAAATACCGGCATCTTATTTTCAAATAAATAATCACCGATGGAAAGATGCTTCTCACCGCCGTACAGGATGACACATGCTTCAAATGCGACGCGTGAGCGGATAAGCCCTGCCGCATAGATGCCGCCGGAAATCTGCCGAAGTGACATGCCTTCCTGTACTTCAAATATGGTATCCTGCCCGACGTATTTTGGCGCGGATATAAAAAAATGCCAGCCCAGGATGAGAGCGAAGAAAATAAAAATCGGTATGCCGAATAAAATAAATTTTGTACGCATATATTACATCGGCAAGTTTGTCGGCGGCGCGGCTTCTTTGGATTCGATGCGCTCGAGACCCGGCACCTGCATGATCTGGCCCGGGAAGTGCCAGATAGTGGCCAGCTCTTCGGTATTTAGCACAAAGATGTGCGGATGATTATAACGCGGCACAAATGCGGTCAACGGAAATGGCATATAGATATGGCTACGGAGCGGATGGTGGAACAATGCGCGCTCCTGATATTCCAGGCGCATGCGGTCCTTCAGCTTCCATGCAGCGCTCTCGGTATGTGCCCACGGATATTGGAAACCGACAGAGTTCACCCGCTCGAAGCCATTCAAATACGGCGCGGCATATTGGCGAAAGATGAGGCGCATGTTGCGACGGCTGTTGTTACTGAAAGATTCTTTCTTGGCTACATACACGGCGCGAATGCCCGTCTCAAAGCCAAGTTTTGTTGTCTTCCTGGAGATACCGTCGATGACTCCTTCCAGCCATTTCGGGGGACGAATTTCCTTGGTGGATTTTTTACTGTGCTCGTCCGAGCTGACCTTGGTATATTGTTCGGTCAGCTTCTCCATCTCGTGCTCGGATTCCTGTTCCCAAGTATGATGCTTCCAAAGAGTACCGTGCGTATGATATTTTTTCTCCGAGACACGCACAATGATCTGCAGCCACATCTGCTCGCCGCGCTCGATGGCGCCAAAAAGCTCTACCAGCGGGGAGATAGGATCTATTTTGTATTCTTCTTTCGGATCCTTATCAAGACCGAAGTCCACATATGTCTTAATCGGATATGGGTCCGATTTCGACAGCTTGAGCTCGAAGCCCCACAAGTTCCATGCGCTCTTTTCGGAAATCTCATCCACGGCGAGCGTATAGTCCGGTACGACTTTCACATTTGCCTGCGGGTACTGCGCGTACATCTGGGTCTGCACCAGGCCTACGAGGCGCGAAGGTACCCGGACATAAAAATGCACATTGCCTTCGATAGAGGCTATCTCCAGCGAGAACCAGAAACGTACATGTCCGCGCCAGAATTTTTCCAGAAACTGTTTGTTCGTAGCCTGATACAATGCGTTCGTAAAAAAAAGTTCCATGGCTTTCGGTGAGCGGAGGACATCACGCGGCGGCACCACTTCGAGCACGGCCCATTCGATGCCGGACATGAAATCATTGCGCACATAGTGTGCCCATAGTATCCAGGCAATGTGGCCCAGAATAAAAGTGCCGATAAGAGGCCACCAGCCGATGACGATGTCATATACAAAAAAACCGACCTTATCTATCATAGGCTTATTTTAATACAAAAGACCCGTGATTCAAAATGAAATGGGGATAGCTTTATTCCAGAGAGTGCGTTTTTGAAGCTGCCGCACCGTCTCCGCGTCGGGTGGAGAAGAATCCGAGGAGCACAAGTACGACAAAAACCCCCAGAAGTATGACCAGTATAGCAGCTATGCCTTGATTCTTTTTCATTGCTTTACGATTAAGCGGCGGTGTAGAGGCCGTTCTTATTCTTCTTGAACCACTTCGGGTTCTGGAGATTCACGAGGATAGTATTCTTTTTGAAATATCTTTCTTTCATGACGCGGTCTACGACGTCTTCTTTGGAAAGAGGGCCTTCACGCTTCAGGATATCGCGGATGACTTCGCGGGCAATACCGGTCTTGTAGCCCCATTCTGCGAGGGCGTACATGCCGCGGCCGACGAGTACAAAGCGAGCGTCTTTGATGAGTTCATTGTGGCAAGTGGCATAGTGCGTCTTCTTGCCGAAGGTCTTGGAAATAGCGTCAGCCACTTCGCGGAAGTGCATCGGTGAGCCGTGCTTTCTCATGACGAGGAATGCGTAATCCTTTACGCCGCGAGTGCGGACATTTGGAGAAGAAGCCTTACCCCATTCGCCGAGCGGATTCTTGGAAACGGACTTTGACATGGAGAGCCAGCGACGGGCGATCTCTTCGTCGCGGTAATTTTCAGAAATATCTTTCAGGTGATCAAAAAACTTCTTTATCATTTCTGTTTCCGGGATGAGGTCTTCATCGGACAGAGAAGCGTACAGCTTGCGGATGGAATCATGCACGCGGTCAGCCATGGCGTCATCCACGCTCCAGCGAGGGTGGAAGTGATCATCTTCGCGGTGCTTCTTAAAATGATCGCCAAGTACGAGGTAAAAATGGATGTGATTCTGGGTCGCTTTGTCTTTAGAGATATGCGGAAGGAGTTCGTGCTCGGCTACAATTGAACCGAGAGAATGTAATACTTGCTTCAACTCTTCAAAAACAGTCTGTTCCGCTTTGTACGCGTCAGATTTCTTGATAGCGGTAAGTGCCGCATCCTCTATCTGGCGCACGCGCTCGCGGGTGATGCCGTATTTCTTGCCGATTTCTTCAAGGGTCTTCCTGGTAGCGTCCGCAGTCAATCCGAAACGATTCATGAGTACATCAATAGCGCGATCCTGCAAATGCGAGGTGATTTTTTTAGTAACTTGTTTCGGCTTAAATGAGATTGTGGACATAATGTATAAAAATTTATTTCTAATGTTTTAATAATTTTCTCTTTTTTTCTCTTGTATCTTAATTATACACGAAGTTGACTGTGTGTCAAACTTGTATGTGTATTATGTGGGGCCGATCCTACTTTCCGCGTCCCGCTTTGATGCGATCCAGCTCGGTCAGCCACTTTTTGCGGAGGCGGACGGACTTTGGAGTAACTTCCAGGTACTCATCGCCCTGCATCGTCTCCAAGCCGCGCTCTATCGTCATGGTATATGCGGGCTTGAGAAATAAGGCTTCATCGGTGCCCGAGGCGCGCATATTTGTGAGTTGCTTGCCTTTGGTCGGGTTTACCGCCATGTCTTCACCCTTCAACACATTGCCGACTACCATTCCTTCGTAGACTTCGGTTCCGTGCTCTATATACAATATACCACGTTCCTGTAAATTTGCAAGTGAGAAAGCGACGGCCTTGCCGGCGACCATGGACGTCATAGAACCGTATTCCCTCTTTTTGATTTCTCCGGCATATTCCTGGAAGCCTGTAACACGTGAAGACATGATGCCTTCGCCCTTCGTATCAATGATAAATTCTCCGCGATAGCCGAGGAGTCCGCGGGTCGGCAAGTCAAAGACGATGCGACTGATGCCTTCTTTTTCCGTCATGTCTTTCATGATGCCGCGACGCTTGCCGATCTTTTCAATGACCGATCCGGAAGATTCCGTCGGCACGTCTATGACGAGCTCTTCATACGGCTCGGTCTTCTTTCCGCCTTCTTCTTTGACGATGACTTCCGGCTGGGAGACCTGGAGCTCAAATCCTTCGCGGCGCATGTTCTCCAAAAGTACAGCGATGTGCAATTCTCCGCGGCCATATACTTTGAAAAAGCTCGGGCCGCCCTTGTCGCCCTGATCCGGAGAAAAATCCACTTTGAGACCCACGTTTATTTCCAATTCTTTTTCCAAGCGTTCTTTGATCTGGCGGGAGGTGACGAATTTTCCTTCCTTGCCGGCAAATGGAGAATCATTTACCAAAAAGTTAAGCGAGATGGTCGGCTCATCAATGGCGATATGTGGCATCGCTTCTACGCTTTCATCTTCACAAAGTGTTTCTCCGATATAAATGTCTGGAATACCAGCGAGCAGCACGATGTCGCCAGAAGTGGCTTCCTGCACTTCTTTTCTGTTGATGCCTTCAAAGGTAAAAAGCTTGGTCGTCTTCGCGGCACGGGTACCGTTCTCCCCTTTTACAAAAAGATTTTTGCCGGAAACTATGTTGCCGGAATACAAGCGAGCCACAGCCATGCGGCCGAGGAAGTTATCATAACCGAGGTTGAATACCTGTGCGGACATCTTGCCATCTGCATCCTTGGATGCGGCCGGAACTTTTTCCAATATGAGATCTAGAAGCGGATTTAAATTTTCAGAAGCGTCGCCCAGATTCTTAAATGCTTTGCCTTCGCGGCCGATGGCGTAAATAGTTTCAAAATTTGCCTGTTCGTCCGTCGCGCCGAGCTCAAAGAAAAGACCGAGCACTTCTTCATGCACACGGTGCGCATCGGCAGCCGGCTTGTCTATCTTATTGATGACGACGATCGGCTTCAGGCCGAGCTCAAGGGACTTCTTTAAGACGAATCTCGTCTGCGGCATCGGTCCTTCCACGGCGTCCACGAGGAGAAGTACGGAATCAATCGCGCGGAGCACGCGCTCCACTTCGGAGCCGAAGTCCGCGTGGCCTGGAGTGTCCACGATGTTTATCTTCGTATCCTTATAATAGATAGAAGTATTTTTTGAGTAGATGGTGATGCCGCGCTCTTTTTCAATGGCATTTGAGTCCATGGATACGCCTTCCGCTTCGCCGGTGCCGTTTTGCTTCATTAAAGCATCAGTCAAGGTAGTCTTGCCGTGGTCCACGTGAGCTATGATCGCTATGTTTCTGATTTCCATAATTAAAATTTGTTTATATTAAAATAAAAAAGCCCCCTGGCTCTGATTAGTAAAATCATACTAACATGATTTTTAATATGATGCAAATAGTGCTCTCGGCAGGAATCGAACCTGCACTTCCAGCTTCGGAGGCCAGTGTTGTATCCATTCAACTACGA
This sequence comes from uncultured Candidatus Saccharibacteria bacterium, assembly GCA_964348725.1. Taxonomy (GTDB): domain Bacteria; phylum Patescibacteriota; class Minisyncoccia; order Phycocordibacterales; family UBA9973; genus UBA9973. The sequence goes on along the minus strand of CAYGDG010000009.1, from coordinate 7,481 downwards.
GAGCATGTTGGAAATAAGTGGTGCGCCGGGAAGGAATTTCTTCCCTTACAGGGACAGTATACCTTTTCAAATAATCTGAAACAAGTTTCAGATTATTAATGAAAAGCTTTTCTCATCCTTCTCGCGAGCAAAGGTTTTGCTCGCTTTTATTTTTTTGTGCGCCGGGAAGGATTCGAACCTTCGTAGCCCGAAGGCGACAGATTTACAGTCTGTTGTAATTGACCACTCTACCACCGGCGCATTGGGTATAAAATAACATAAAAAAGAAAAATACGCCACAAAACAAAATCCTCCATCGTACGGAGGATTTTTAATTCGTGAGTATAACTAAACGTTTATGGCCCTTTTCTCTCATGATCGATCTCTTTCTTTAAAGCACAAATTTTTTTGACATCTTCTTCTGATGGACCGTGAATTTCTACTTCATGTATTTTACCTTTGACGCGGTTCCTAAATATTGCGTTCCTTTCATCTAGTCTGAAATATCCCAGCGCCTTCGGATTATGGGCATTTGGATGCGGAGTGAAGATTGTTTTTCCCATGATATTTTATTTTTAGAATGTTTTATGACATCATACACCCGACAAAAAGTATGTCAATAAAAAACTTCTTGGGTCCATCATCCGAGTTTTATGACTTGTAGCTGGAAGGGGTTTTGGTGCGGATGGTGCTTTTTATTTTGCCTTTCTTCGTATCGATAAGAAGCTCGCCATTTTTGACAGACACATACACGGTGTCCCCTTTTTTCACGCCATTGCCGATGATGTATGAGGCGACGGGGTTTAAAATTTTATTTTGGATGAGGCGGTTCAGTGGGCGTGCGCCATAATGCGGATTGTAACCTTCCTTGGCGAGGTACGCCAAAGCCTCTTCGGAAATTTCAAAGCCGATTTCTTTGGTGGCGAGTCTGCCCTTTACCACAGCCACGCGGATGTTCACTATTTCCTTGATGGATTCGGAAGAAAGTATATCGAAAACTATTACTTCATCGAGGCGATTCAAGAATTCCGGACGAAAATGATCCTTGAGCGCTTCCATCACTTTATCCTTGGTCTGGCTGTAATCCTGCTTGTCGGAATTGTTCGAGAAGCCGATGGATTCCATTTTCTCCACGAATTGCGAACCGATGTTCGAAGTCATGATGATGACGGTATTTTTGAAATTCACCACGCGGCCTTTAGCATCCGTCAGGCGGCCTTCGTCGAGCACTTGCAGAAGCATATTGAAAACTTCCGGGTGCGCTTTTTCTATCTCGTCAAAAAGAATGACGGCATATGGGCGATGACGTACCGCTTCGGTGAGCTGGCCGGCTTCGTCGTGGCCTACATAGCCCGGCGGCGAACCGATGAGCTTTGAAATGGAGTGACGCTCCATATATTCGGACATATCCACGCGGATGAGCGCTTTGTCGTCATTGAAAAGGAAATGCGCGAGGGATTTGGTGAGCTCAGTCTTGCCCACGCCGGTAGGCCCGAGGAAAATGAATGAGCCGATGGGGCGATTTGGATCACTGATGCCGGCTCGGCTTCGGCGGATGACATCGGCGACGCGCTTGATAGCTTCATCCTGGCCGATGACTTTTTTCTGCAGTTCCTGCTCCATCCGTTCCAGCTTGGCGCGCTCTTCTTCGAGCATCTTGGTGAGCGGAATACCCGTCCAGCGAGCCACCACTTCGGCGATGTCTTCGCTGGTAATTTCTTCTTTCAAAATGCGGCGGGATTTTTGCAATTTCTTCAAGCGTGCAAGTTTCACCTCGAGTTCTTTCTTTAACGTCGGAATTTTTCCGTAACGGATTTCCGCGGCGCGAGAAAGATCCGCGCGCATTTCGGCATTTTCAGCTTCTAAACGCATCGTCTCCAGTTCTTTCTTGATGGCACGAATTTCAACGACCGTTCCCTTTTCATTCTGCCATTTCAATTCGAGCTCTTTGGTCTTCTCTTTCAGGTTACCTATTTCTTTGTCGATATCTTTTACACGCGCTTTTGTAGCCTTGGTGTGATCGCCGTCATTTTCCAATTCTTTTTTCAGCGCTTCCTTTTCTATTTCAAAACGCATGATCTTCCGGTGCGCGTCTTCAAGAGCCGGCGGCTTATTTTCCAGCGCGATCTTGAGCGATGACGACGCTTCGTCGATGAGATCTACCGCTTTATCCGGCAAGAACCTGTTCGTAATGTAGCGAGTGGAAAGATTTACCGCCGCCAAGATAGCATCATCCGTAATGCGTACGCCATGGAAAAGTTCATATTTTTCTTTGAGGCCGCGCAAAATGGCGATGGCATCTTCTACCGATGGCTCATCGATATACACAGGCTGAAAGCGGCGAGCGAGAGCCGGATCTTTTTCGATATGCTTCTGATATTCGCGCAAAGTAGTCGCTCCGATAGCACGCAGCTCTCCACGAGCGAGGGCAGGCTTTAACATATTGCTGGCGTCCATCGTGCCTTCCGCGCCGCCAGCGCCGACAATAGTATGTATTTCATCTATAAAAAGAATTATCTTGCCGTCTGCTCTCTCTATCTCTTTCATGATGCCTTTCAAGCGCTCTTCGAATTCACCGCGGTATTTCGTGCCGGCGATGAGCGAGCCAAGGTCAAGCGAAACAAGCTCTTTATCTTTCAAAGATTCGGAGACATCATTCTTCGCGATGCGCTGCGCGAGGCCTTCCACCACGGCGGTCTTTCCTGTACCGGCTTCACCGATAAGTATCGGATTGTTTTTCGTGCGGCGGGAAAGGATCTGCATAATGCGCATGATCTCATTGTCGCGGCCGATGACGGGATCGAGCTTGTCTTCCTTGGCAAGCTTCGCCAAATTGCGCGTGTACTTCGGCAGGATGCGCATTTTTTTATTCGATTCGGGAACATCGGTAATGTTCTGATTGCGGAATTCTTCGAGTGTCTTCATCACCGGTTCTTTATGGATGCGGAAACGCCCCAAAGTCTCGCGGGCTTCGCCTTGGATGTCGAGCATTGCGATAAAAAGGTGTTCTGTTGAAACAAATTCATCTTTCAATTGTTCGGCAAGCTTTACCGAGTGCTCAATAGTCTGCGCTAAGTCCGGCGTGAGGTAGATCTGATATGCCGGCGAGACAGTGCTGCGGGTTTCCGGAATTTCTATCATCTCGAGCACTGAATCGGTCAGAAGCATCGAGTCTATATCCATCTTGTCCAAAATAGAAAGTACCATGCTCTCCTCTTGTAAAAGCAGTGCCGCGAGAAGATGCAGGGATGAGACATGGTTCTGCCCGCGCTCGATAGCGAGCTCGTGTGCTTTTTTTATGGCGTCTTTTGCTTTAGTTGTAAAACGATGCAGTGGAGGCATATATAAATTATATATGAAAAAATATGAATTTTCAAATTTTAAATCTTGAATTACTGCGCGGGAGCAGCTGGAGTTTCTGTGGGAATTTCTTCTGGTGCCTTTTCTTCTTCTGCTGGCTTTTCATCCGCAGGCGTCTTTACTTCTTCAGCCGCTTCCTTATTCGCATCTTCCAGGAACGTCTTCAAGTCCGCCAGCAGTTTTTCCTGTTCCGATGTCAGCCCCTTCACATTCGAAGGACTTTCCACTTGTACTATTTTTTCCACTGTCTGCTTCACGATGCGATTGATCGGCACGGTCACCGCTTCCGGCGCTTGCTGCATCAAAGTGACTGTCGTGATGCCCGTCGCTATCGAAGTGACAAAGGAAAGAAGCAAGGCCAGCAAGATAAGCTGCGATTTATTTAATTCTTTCATTTCCATATCATAAAGTATACCATTTTTTTAATTTTGTAAAAATTTCTTCGAGGGCACTGACTACGTAATTAATATCACGCTTTTCCGTCTTTTCTCTAAAAGAAAAACGCACACCGCCTATTTCCGGATCAGCCTCTGGGTAAATAGCGGCCAGCACATGCGAAGCGCCTTTCTCGCCGGACTTACAGGCGCTCTTCGAAGAGCAGTATACTCCCCTTGCTGAAAGTTCGATGACGATGAGGTCGCTCGGAATTTTATCGAGAGTGATATTCAAAATATTCGGCAAAGAATTTTCCATATCGCCATTCATTCTAACATTCTTTAGAACATTAGAACGTTCTAATTCAGAAATAAAATACTTTTTTAACTCGCTCAATTTTTTATTATCTTTCTCCGCATTTTTTCTAATCAAGCCGAGCGCACCCACCATAGCCGCTATCGCCGATACATTTTCCGTACCGGGGCGGATTCCCTGCTCCTGATCACCGCCGCCGAATACCGGAGATAGTGTGAGACTTTTTCTTTTAAATAAAATTCCCGCTCCCGCTCCTCGAGGAAGCTTGGCACCGGAAAGCGAAAGCAGATCCACCCCGAGACGCTCGACATTCATTTCCAAATTTGTAGCCTGCACCGCATCGGTATGAAAATAAATCTGCGTACCATTTTCTTTTTTAAAATGCCGTATCTCTTTTGCTATTTCACGAATAGGCTGAATAGTTCCGATTTCGTTATTTGCATACATCACTGATACGAGCACGGTATTTTTTTTTAGTGCTTTGCGGATTTTTTTCGGATCGACGACACCATTTGCTTCTACTGGCACGAAAGTGACATCTGCTCCGGAAATTCTGCATGCTTCCAGCACTGAGGGATGTTCTATGCTCGTCGTTACTATATGCAGAGTCTTAACATATTTCAGCGTACCTAAAATGGCAATATTATTACTCTCTGTTCCCCCGCTCGTAAAGATGACCTCTTCCGGTCGGGCATTCAGAAAACCAGCCGCATTCCGGCGAGCAGTTTCAAGCAGCTTTTTTTGTTCCATTCCCAATATGTGTATTGAGCCCGGATTCGGTTCATATGAAGCCGCATAGTCCAAATAAATTTTTCGTTTTGTATCCTTTGATTTCTTCATTAAAATAGTATATATTGAAACTCTATGGATATAAAGCTCCAAATCGTTTTTTTTGCATTATCCGGTCTCGCCATTCTCCTCGGCGCTTTTTGGGTCATGCAGACCGAAAAGCGCTTGAAGCGATTCTTCCTCGGCAAGAAAGCCAAGGACCTCGAGGACACTATAGTAAGTCTTGAAGACGATATCAAGCTCCTCCGCGCGGCCAAGGAAAAATCCGAAAAGGAAATCGCCGTCATCAATCAGAAACTGCGCAAGAGCATCCGCGGCCTCGATACCGTGCGCTTTAATCCATTCCGGGATCAAGGCGGCAATCAGAGTTTTGCCATCGGCATATTAAATGAAGACGGCGACGGTGTCGTGCTCTCGAGCCTCTACTCCCGCGAGCGCATGAGCGTATTTGCCAAGCCGGTAAAAGCAGGCAAGAGCGAGTACGAACTGACTACCGAAGAAAAGAAAGCATTGCAGGGCGCGGAGGTGAAATAAAGCAAAATAAATAAAAAATATGTCAGCAAAAATACAAACAAATACAGAGCGTCCCGCCACGGTGGGCAGGCCGCCAGTCGTAGCCGTAATGGGCCACATCGACCACGGCAAGAGCACCTTGCTCGACTACATCCGCAAATCAAATGTGGTGGATAAAGAAGCAGGCGGCATCACCCAGCATATTTCCGCGTACGAAGTCGTGCACAAAGACGAGCACGGCAATGATAAAAAAATTACATTTCTCGACACGCCAGGACACGAAGCATTTTCCAAGATGCGCGAGCGCGGCGCAAAGATCGCCGACATCGCCATTTTGGTAGTCTCTGCCGAAGACGGCGTAAAGCCACAGACCATCGAAGCGTGGAAGACCATCATCGCAAGCGAGACCCCCTACCTCGTCGCCATAAACAAGATCGATAAGCCCGGCGCGGACATCGAGCGCACGAAGATGAACCTGGCCGAGCATGAAATCTATCTCGAAAATTACGGCGGCAAAGTTCCTTTTGTTGCAATCTCCGCCAAAGTGGGTACCGGCATCGACGAATTGCTTTCTCTTATTCTCATCCTCGCCGAAATGGAAAATTTCACTGGCGATGCTTCCGCTCCCGCGGGCGGCCTCGTGCTCGAAGCGAACCTCGACCAGAAGCGCGGCATTCAAGCGACGCTCATCATCAAGAATGGCACACTAAAGAAAGGAATGACCGTGGCTGCTGGCGACGCACTCTGCGCCACCCGCATCATGGAAAATTTCCTCGGCAAACCGGCAGCTGAAAGCTCCTTCTCTTCCCCGGTGCGTCTGGTAGGTTTTGACAAAGTCCCCGAAGTCGGCGCTGAATTCATTGCTTTTGAAAAGAAGCGCGATGCTGAAGAATATGCTGCGAATTTCAAAGAAGCCGGCCGCATACCGAATGCTCCCATGGCTGCCGCGTCCGGCAAAAAAATATTACCTATTATCTTGAAAGCGGACGCTTCCGGTTCCATCGAAGCCATCGAGAAAGAAATCGGCAAGATCGATTCCTCTTCCGCTGAATGGAAGATAGTGCAGAAAGGAGTCGGCCCTATCGGCGAGACCGATATCAAGGCCGCCCAAGGCGGTGAAGCCATCATCATAGGCTTCCACGTCAAAGCCGATAAGAATGCCTTGGACTTATCCGAGCGCGAAAATATTTCAATACAGTTTTTTGACATCATTTATAAACTTACGGAATACCTTGAAGCGGAAATGGAAAATAGGCGTCCGCGCGTAGAGAGCGTAGAGATCGCGGGCCGCGCAAAGATTTTGAAGGCTTTCAGCCGCACCAAGGAAAAACAGATCGTCGGCGGCAAAGTCATCGAAGGCCGCATCGTCCTTGACGGACAAGTAAAGATCGTACGCCGTGAATTCGAGATCGGCCGCGGACGCATCACGAACCTTGAAAAAGGCAAACAGAAAACGAGCGAGGTCGAAGAAGGCTCAGAATGCGGTATGATGGTAGAATCCAAAGTCGAGATCGTGGCCGGTGACGTCATCGAATCATTTTCTATAGTTCAAAAATAAATGCCTCCTCGAAATGAAAAGATAGCCCAATATGTCAAAGAGCTCGCCGCTGAATTCCTCAGCCGGGAGAATAACCGTACTTCGCTCATCACGGTGACCAATACTACCGTATCCCCCGATATGAAGCGCGCGACCGTCTTCGTCACCGTCCTGCCCGTTACGATGGAAAAAGGCGCGATCGATTTCCTGAAGCGCAAGCGAGCTGACCTCCGCGATTATCTCAAAAAGAATATGCAAGTGAAAATAATTCCTTTTCTCGATATCGAGATAGACCGCGGAGAAAAAAACCGCCAGAAGATAGACGAGTTATTGAGAGAATAATAAAATTACTTTGTGCGCCCACGAGGGATCGAACCTCGGACATTCTCCTTAAGAGGGAGCTACTCTACCAGCTGAGTTATGGGCGCAAACATCTCGTCCTACCAAAACAGTTATGGGCATATACAATTTTTAATCTACGTTAGATAATGTAGCATAGAAATTTTGAAAGTTCAACTAAAAATGCTAGATTAATATGACGGCCTGGTAGCCAAGTGGTAAGGCATTCCTCTGCAAAAGGAATATACGGCGGTTCAATTCCGCCCCAGGCCTC
>CAYGDG010000008.1:0-51528 GCA_964348725.1 uncultured Candidatus Saccharibacteria bacterium | reverse complement strand
GTTTTCCTTCTGTGAGAGTGCCAGTTTTATCGAGAACAATTGCTTGGATTTTTGAAACTTGCTCAAGGGTCGGAGCATCTTTAATGAGAATGTTGTGCTTTGCACCGAGACCAGTACCCACAGCCACAGCCGTTGGGGTAGCAAGTCCGAGCGCATCAGGGCAGGCAATGACAACCGTAGCGATAGCAAAGGAGAGTGCAACAAGAAGAGATGCACCGGCTATAAAATACCAAATACCAAAGACAAGAAGTCCTGATCCTATTGCCCCAATAACTAAGTATTTTGCAAATTTATCTGCAATTCTTTGTCCGGGAGCTTTTGAGTTCTGCGCTTCTTCAACCATCGCTACGATTCGTGCAAGAGCGGTGTCCTTACCAATTTTTGTTGCTTTGAATTTTACTGAACCAGCAGTGTTGATTGACCCACCGATCACCTGATCACCAGTCTTTTTAGTAGTGGGAATTGATTCTCCGGTAACTAAAGATTCATCGATAGCAGTTTCTCCCTCAATAATTTCACCATCAACTGGAACTTTATCTCCCGGCTTAAGAATAATAATATCTCCAAGTTGTATATCTGAGGTCGAAACCATCATCTCTTTGCCGTCTTTAAAGATTCTGGCCTGAGGTGGCACAAGATTAAAAAGAGCCTGAAGAGCATCGGTTGTGCCACGCCTGGATTTCATCTCCATCCAGTGACCGAACAAGACGAAAGTAATAAGCATGGCGGCCGCTTCATAGTAGGAATCGGCACTACCTATTAATGTAAGTAAAACACTGAATCCATACGCCGCTGTAATACCGACGGCAATGAGTACCGCCATATTTAGCACCTTACTTTTGAGAGCAAAATATGTTGAATATAGGAAAATCCATCCAGAATATAAAAATACTGGCGTTGTTAAAATAAAGAGGAGCCACGGTAGGGGTATCGGGGAAGGAAGATTAAGCTTTAGAAACTCGGTGCCTAGAGGCGAATAGAGGATTATAGGAATTGTGAGAAAAAGCGCGAAAAAGAATTTGTTTCGAATATCGAGTTCCATCAATCTCGCCATTTCCCGACCAGCAAGACCCGTATGATCCATGCCCATAGTCATAGACATACTCATCTTGAACTTTTCCCAAAAACCCATCTTTGACGGATCACCCATTACATGTCCTGCGTGAGTACTGGAAGCTGTTTTTGTTTCAGTTTTAACAAGTCTCATACCGCATTTTGGGCATGAACCAGGCTTGTCTTGTCGTATCTCTGGATGCATTGGGCAAATATATTTTTCAGTTGTATGCTTTGAATGATCCATATTTTAGTTAATTAAACTATTTCTCCCTTCTTCTCAAGCATCATGTGGTGAATAGTTGAAATTGCAATCCAAATCGCAATCAACATAAGTAATCCTGCACAAAAGAGAAGATGTTCTCGGGAAACTCCCCATACGAGAGCATTGGCATCCATAGTGGTAGCAATAAACGCTACTACAATACCTGCGAGACCAACTAGGACATTTATAACGTGAAATAATTTTGATAGTTTCATAAATTTTATTTAGATTAATTTATTAATTACTTTTTGCGAGATATTTTTCAGGGTCACTTTCAAATTTTTCTTTGCAGCCAATGTTGCAGAAATAATATACTTTACCTTTATGCTCTGACTGAACCTTAGTTTCTTTTGGGTCAACTTTCATACCACATACTACGTCTGTAACCATGCCATCCGATGTTTTTCCTCCACCGCAACATGACTTATCTTCTCCGTTACAGCAATCTTTATCTTTTTCTTCTCCTCCACAACATGATGAATTATGCATATAGTTTTTATGATTTATTTGATAAATTGTAGACTCTTATTAATTCCTTAACGGCTAACTCAGTACCTCCTTTTTTCTCCATCTGATGCTTAACATGCGAGCGTAAATGATTCTCAAGTAGGAAACTGTTTAGACTCTTAAGTGACCTTTGAATTGAAAGAGACTGTTCCAACAAAACAGGACAATACACTTCTTCTTCAATAGCCTTTATAAGACCATCCATTTGACCACGGAGAATTTTTGCTCTGTGTAATGCTCTATTTTTTAATTTTTGATCTAACATATAAATAAACAATTAGTTAATAATGAAAATCGATCTAAATATAGGATATACCCCTATACCCTATATGTCAATAGTAGTACTAATCAACCAATGTAATTTTCTTCTCTCTCAGTATCAACCTACTCCTTAAATGTCCCATGAGTTCACGCTTCTCTAGTGGTGTCCCTTCTCTCAGGACATACTTGGCATATTCTCTTGTATTCACATCATCTTCATTGATGTTGTATTTCGGTGTTCCTTTGGTTGCCAGTCGTTGTAGTCTATTGAATCGCTTAATTTCTTCCTCAAGTTTGATTCGCATACCTAGTTCGTTGATGCTTACTTTGTCTATGACCTTGAAGAGTTCCTCGATCAGTTCTTCCTCTCGTATGTACTTATTCTTGCAATTCCTGTCTCTCGCCTTGGAGCATGAGTAGTAGACATACTTGGCAGTTGTACCGTCTTTGAGTTCCTTGTATTTCTCCTGTGCTGTTATTCCTGATTCGCACATTCCACAAGTGAAGAGTTTGGTAAATGCGAACTCTCTATTTTCTCTCACAATCCTATCTCGCTTTAATTGCTCTTGTGCTTTTTCATATAAGTCTTGAGTAATGATCGGTGTATGGCTTCCTTGATACCAGTTATCGCTATTCCGTGGATACTCGAATGGTCCATAGTAGATCGGCATATTGAAGATACGATAAACCCCTGAGAGCGTCAGGGGTTTATTTCCTCGTGTATAGAAGTTCAGATCAAATCGTAACCAGTTGTATACTTTTCTTCCGCTCCATTTTTCGTATACCACTTTCTCAAACATTTTCTTGATGATCGGTGCTCGTTCCGGATCAATTACTATCTGGCACTTCCTGTCCATCAGTTTTTGATTGAGATATCCAAGTGGTGCCATTCCAGGCCAGAGACCCATCTCTACTCTCGTTCTCAGTCCTCGCTTCACATTAATACCTCGGTTATCATTTTCAAGCTTCGCTTGGCTTCCTAATATCATCAGGAGGAATTTCTCGTTCGGATTGTTTCCGAATGTCTGCCCGAAGGTTCGTATCATATGCAGTTTGCCTGCATCCATCAGATCCACAATCTTTCCCAAGTCTCCTGCATTTCTACTAATACGATCTGGTGCCCAAGTCAGTATCGCATTGAACTTCTCTTGTTTGAGTTCCTCTATGATTTCGTTGAAGACTGGACGCTGTCCTGTTTCCTTTGCACTATGGCTCTCACGCTTCATGGTGACCACCTCAAGCCCTTCACGATCCGCTAGTTGGAGCATCTCGCTTATTTGGCTATCAATACTCAATACTTGCCGTTCCTCGGACTCTGTCGATTTTCTTGCATACAGGCAGTATCTAATTTTCTTTGGCTCGACTACTACTTTCGCTACACCTTGCTCTATGTTTGGGTTTTCTATCTTCATAACTACATTGATGACGCAAATCGTCCTAGGAGTCTAGAGCGTCCCACTGCCATAGTGTTGGTAACTAAAATGCCTTTATAGAAATGGGTAAAAATGGTAAAATACATATATTGTATGCCACCAAAACCGCCACATCATTTATGGTTTGAAGACACAAATAAAACACTCTTTACTGGTGATGGTAAAGAGGTGCGTGTGATAAACTTTAATCATCAACAAGATGATGAGGTTTTCAAAGAATGGGCACTTCATCTTAGAAGACATTACTCTTCGGATGCAGATTTAGAAAGCAGTTCAGTTGCAATGAACATGTCTCGATCTGACTATCTCCGTGACGTTAAATTCCCAAACAATACAGCACCTGGTCCAAGTGTCCGCTCGGGGGATTTCTCTGAGATTTTAGTAGCTGACTATATTCAGTTTTTAATGAATTATGAGGTTCCTCGAACACGCTACGACAGAAAACCTACGCAAAATGATAGTATAAAAGGAACAGATATTTTAGGTTTCAAATTCTCAGAAGACAACATAGCTAATGATGATGAGCTCATTACTTGCGAGGTAAAAGGTTCTCTACGAATAGCCTCTAATTCTTTACAGAGTGCCATTGATGATTCTAAAAAAGATTTTGAAACAAGACTGCCTTTCGCATTGAATGCCACCCTCCAAAGATTGAAAGACAGAGGAGAAACCGAATCAATACGCACGGTCGAAAGATTCATGAATAAGACAAGTAATCCTTATAGGCAAATAACTGGGGCTTTCCTCGTATGTTCCAAAAACTGTTGGACTGATGAAATGATTACAAACTCAGATTCATCGGTTCATCCAAGTCCTGACACTTTCTTTTTAGCATTTATTGGTGTTGATCTCATGGATCTTGCTAATAGCCTTTACGAAAAAGCATATGTTACAGCCTAGCTCAACAAATAAAACATTCCATGCTCGAACGAGAGCGAAAGCAAAAATGTATGAATATACAGTTCCTTTGGAGCAACATATTAACACGGGTGAGATCGCTCTAAGCGAGATGCTTGATTTAACCATCGGAATGCTAGGAGACCTTACGGCAAGAATTTTAAATAATCTGGAGGAAGAAAAATATCGTCTACTTTTTTCAGCACAATACTTCAACTCTATACTTGAAGCTAAAGTTATTTCCCATAGTCACATATTGTTACAGTTGCTCTCATCATCAGCATATTATCTTGCTGGATACCCTGGAAGTTCTCAGGTTTTATTGAAAGGCATTACACGTGAGAGTATTACCGAGTTGACTTTAATGGAGCAGATTCTTTTTACAATTCTTAACCGCACTTCTTTTTCAGCTACAATACAAGCAGATTTCTTGCATAAAGATACCAATAACCTAGTCATCGCTTGGAACAACTTTTTGCTGGGACGAAGTTCTTATGAAGAACTAGATGAACTGAGTACAACATTGCGATCAAATATATATCTACACGGGACTGACAAGGACTTGCTTTTGATTGATGTTGTCAGAACACTAATACTTAAACGTTTTAATGTCTCTGTACGAGCGGTCCTTTCGGAAAATTCAGATGTTGAAATGGGATTGTGGGGACCGTACTTTACAAGACCTAATCATATTAATGAATTTTGGCCTTCTCAGGTAAAGCTCGCTGAGTATGGTGTTTTCAAAGGAGTGTCAGCTGTGATACAGATGCCTACAAGTGCTGGAAAAACAAAAGCCACTGAATTTATTATAAGAAGTTCATTTTTATCTAACCGTTCAACACGTTCTGTTATAGTCGCTCCATTTCGGGCTTTGTGTCAAGAAATTTATAATGACTTCACTAAAAACTTTTCAGAAGATTCTGACATAGATATAAATCTTGTTTCCGATGTATTACAAGACGACTTTAGGTTTGATGAAGGGATTCAGAAATCAATACTTATTCTTACTCCAGAAAAGCTTGATTTCATGCTTAGGCACGACTCTCGTCTTTCAGAGTCGATAGGATTAATAATTTACGACGAAGGCCATCTATTTGACGATGACAAAAGAGGTTCAAAATATGAATTACTGCTTTCTTCTCTAAAACAGCAATTACCGACAAATACTCAAGTAGTTCTTATCTCTGCGGTGATTGCAAACGCTCAAGAAGTAAAAGAGTGGCTTATAAATCAGGATGGTGTATTGGTGGATGGAAAAGACCTGAGTCCTACAAACAGAAGTGTTGCGTTCGTGGAATGGACACAACGAAATCGATTCATACAATTTGTTGACGAGATTAATGTTAACAAAGGCTTATTCTTCGTCCCGTCTGTTCTCAAAAGTCACGAGATTGAAAGGAGGGGCAGAGAAAGGCGAAAGTTTTTTCCGAAACCTAAACCAAGAGGAGGTTACGAGCCTTCTCAAATCGCAGGGTTTTTAGGCTCGAGGTTGGCATCCGCAGGGCTATCTGCAATTTTTGTAGGTCAAAAGAAATCAGCACAGAAGATTGCAAAGGATTTAATAGACGCTTACGATCGAAATTTACCGATAGAAAAGCCCTCTGCATTTAGCGAGAATATAGAACAAGCAACTAAGGTTATTTCTTACATAGAAAAAGTATTAGGAGCAGAAAGTGTAAATGCAAAATCCGCTAGTCTTGGTGTGCTTATGCATCATGCAGGTATTCCTCATGGCCTAAGATTAGTGACTGAACACTCACTTCAGAATTCCTACTTTAAAACTGTTATATGTACCTCTACTCTGGCTCAAGGTGTTAATTTACCTATTAGGTATCTAATTATTAGCACTAGTCACCAAGCAGGAGAAAAAATTAAAACAAGAGATTTCCATAATCTAATGGGACGAGCAGGTAGATCTGGTAAATACACAGAGGGTACGGTTATTTTTGCCAACCCAGATATTTACGCAGCACAAGCATCTCAAGGGAGAAGATGGACGGATGCAAGAGATTTATTAAATAGTAATAATTCAGAACCATCACAGAGCCGAATGCTCATATTGCTTAGTGCTCGACCAGAGGATGCAGAGGAGAGAGAGGTGTGGGAAAGAAATGTTGCCTCTGTTAAAAAAGAAATCACATCGTATTTGCTGAATGCCTTGTCTGTCGTAGATGATATTAGAGAAATGGAACAATCTGTGACAGCTCTTGCTCATAACACTCTTGGATATTTACAGTTGGAAACCGAAGAGCGGAAAACTATTTTGACGGGGATATTTTTAGAGATAGGTTTGAATATTATTAATGAGATACCCGAAAAAGGTCATCGTCTAGTGTACGGAAGATCAATTCTTAGTCTCGAACAATCAAAGGATTTTATTGTTTCAATTCAGACCAACCTTGATCAAATTATTGCCTCGTTGGAATCAGGTGACTTCGTAAATCCACTAGATATGTTTTGGAATTATTTGTATTCCTACTCCAATAACAAAGTGCTTAAAAGCTTTACCCAAGAAGACGCTCGAGTGTTGTGTAATCAGTGGATTGATGGTCGTAGTTTTCCTGATATTCTTGAGTCCGCTAGATTGTTATCTAGAGCAGGGTCACAGCAATTAGACATGTTGAATATTATTGATTTATGTGAGACTGGTTTCAGTTATGATATTTCAACCCTTTTGGGTTCCTTGTACGAGCTAATCACAATCGTAATTTCTGAAGAATATCTGGCTTTAATAAAGCCAGAGTGTTATCTAATGCAAAAAAGATTAAAATATGGCACTCATAGTGAGGTTGAGTCTACTGTATACGAATTGGGATTTTCTGATCGTGTGTTAAGTAAGGAAGTGGCATTATTATTGGGCACATCTCTTTTAATGTCTAGGGGTGAAGTGATCAGAGCGATAAAGACCAGTGCTACCATAAGAGAAAAAATTGAGGTCGAATACCCAGAATACTTTCTTACTAGATTGAATAATTTATCAAGAAGATAATATGGCTACTTATAAAAAATTAAATAATGAACTTCTCCAAAATTTATGTGCCGTTGTTGCAGATACGGCTGACGGTATAACTGGAAGCCAAATTGGAAAATATCTTGCAAGTGCTGGTATTGAAGATCTGTCTCCACAGATCACAAAACGAGACCGTCTTTTCGTTGCCTTGAGCGCTAAGCAAACTAAAGACAATTGCTCAAACAACATCTTTCATTTTTTAATGAAAGTAATGAGTCCTGTAAATTATGTAAAACAGCCAGACCTGTTCGAAAGTCGTCGGAATGAAATTAATACCGTACTTTTATTTGCTGGGTATGAATTAAATAAAAATGGAGATTTTAAAATTGTCGAGAGTGTAAGAAATTTAGATGAAGCACAGCAACGAGCTAGCAAACTCACAACGGAGTTGAAAAATAGAAAAGTGCATTCAGAAGTCCTCAGATACTGTAAGCCAGAATTACTTCAAGAAAACTATTTTCATGCGGTTCTAGAAGCTGTAAAAGGTATTGCTAGTCGTATTAGAAATATGACAGGGCTATCTTCTGATGGGTCAGAACTGATAGAGGAATCTCTCAAGATAGTCAGTCCATATATCATAATCAATTCTTTTAAAACCGATACAGAAAAATCAGAGCAGTCAGGATTCTCTAATTTGCTCAAGGGAATATTTGGAATGTTCCGTAATCCAACAGCTCACGCTGCAAAAATTGAGTGGCCCATTGCGGAAGAAGAAGCCTTCGATCTATTAACTCTTGTTTCTTTGGTGCACAAGAAGCTCGACAAGGCTAGTGTCATAAAGCTCTCCAATTAAGATTGTTGGTAACTAATTACCATTAATACTGAATCTAAGCTAGAGTACAAAAGTACCAGTGAAAATGGTATAATTATTTAACAATTTAATAAGAGACCTAACCCCTACAAACCTTTAGTTTATAGGATATGGTCGAAACTCCCGCTAGAGAATAAAGGACTCCTCGTCAGAGTCACTCTAGCGGGTCGTATCTGGAAACGGATATGGGTGGAGATCGAAAGGTCACCATCGCAATGGCGGGGAGTTCTTTGTTCACGAAGACTCATTCCGTTCATTACAAATAAATAAACCCCGCTAGAGTTTATGAAAAACCTTCTACAGAAGTTTAAACAATTATCTCTTTTTAAGCAGATAATTATCGTTCTCGTTGTCCTTACTATTGTTATAGTTTATTTTGATTTATTTAAAAACCTCATTTATATAGGTCTAGTTGTTGGTGCAATTTATCTTCTATTTACAAAAGTATTCAGATCACCAAAAAGAAAAGGCTTAGATTTGTATGCTCAAAAAATTAAGGAACTACTAGTAGACGGTAATCTCTCAGAAGAAGATAAAATAATTTTAGAGCAAATTAAAAAGGAGAATAATTTAACCGACAAGGATGTCGAGAAATACAACTTAGCAGGATTTAAAACTTTCTTTGATAAAATTACCGACGATTCAAGAATTACTGAAACCGAGAGAAAAGAGCTTGTTAAGATATATTCTGATCTAAATCTACCGACAGATAAGCTCGCATATAGTCAGAGTGATTTTAATAAATACCACACGCTTCACTTAATAGATCAAGGTACACTTCCAACTATTGATGTACCTAACCTGAATGTTAATTTGAAAGTAGGTGAAAAACTGCATTATGTTAATAAGGCATTTATTGTTAAAAACAAATCTATAACCACAGGTATTAATTATAGTGGTATTTCTGGATCTATTAAGATTGCAAAAGGAATACGCTATAGAATCGGAAGTATGAAAATTGCTCCACAGAAAGTGAATGTCATGATGACAGATGATGCAGGCACTTTCTATCTAACTACAGAGAACCTTGGCTACATCGGTCTTAATAAACACTTTAGTATGCCGTATGAAAAAATTTCCTCTCTAGATATTAGAGATGGATTTTTGTACCTATATAAGAAAGGTAAAGAAGGACCATTTATTGTTTCAATGGATGACTTTGAGCTACCACTTGCGATTGTTTCATTTAAGATAAACGAGTAGTTTATCCAAGAAGTATTCCTGATCCTTTAAGATTATTGTCAGCTATTTTCATCACAAGTAAGGAAAAGGCATCAACAAGGTCATCGTGTTTTTCCTTACCGAATCCAATTAACTGATCAATAAGTTCTTCGCATCCTTCTTCTGGAAAAAGAACTTTACCGTCTTTAATTAAAGGTGTGGTTAACTGTAATCTTACAGATTTACTTGTTCTTCCAACTGGTATTGCTTCTATGTCATATTTATTACTATCGAAGTACTGCACAAGTGCCCGCTGATATCCTACATCTTCGACATAGACCTTAACTCTTCCATGAGTGAGCTTTTCTCTGGCAATAAGTTGTGCTAAATATTCTGTCTGCTCGGGGAAAGAAACTCTTTTATTGAATGGGTTTGATTGAATATATATTTTCATTTTCTTTCCTACACCATATAAATAACCAACGACCATAGCTGTGCAATCGTTTGTCTCTTTTTCACCAATAGCTAAATCCACACCAACAAATATTCCTCTGAATCCATCTGTTGGAAGTTTTTCATGAAATTTAATCCACTCTGACCTTACAATCTGTTCATCACTTGAAATGATTTGGAGTAGATACTCTCTATGCCACGCGGTCTCACTGATAGTTTTTTCATGCTCTTCTTCTATCGACTCGGGGGTTGGATATCTACCTGGCCATAGTGCATTACCTTTGGTATCCATAATTGGGTATTCTCTGTAAACAGCATTCATCCTACTCATCTCACCGTTATCTATTTTCTTTTGTAGTCGTTTCAGTACCGAGTCCTCATGGAGTAAGTTGCCGACCATAATAGTGCGTGTCTTTTTTGTACCCGCTGGAATAATTTCTCCAGTTAGCCAATCAAAGGTTTTATTGCGACCCTCTTTTGTTTTTACTGAATCGAGGTCTTCAATATCGTCCAGAATGAGTAAGTCGGGGCGATGTTGATTGTGTTTCGTGCCACGAATACTCTGTTCGGTTGAACAGATCATTATCTTCACATTCAGGCGTTTAATAATAATCGCCGTTGCATTACCAAGACTGTTCCGTTCTTCTTCAAATGGTCCTAGATCTTTTCGTAGAAGCTCATTATCTAAAAGCTGATTTTTAATACTTGTTAGGTATACTCTCGCTTTTTGCTCGGTCTGCCCAGCGATTACAATAAACTTTTTCTGTTGTATACCAAGAATAGACCACAGAACATATGCGGTCGTAATAATAGTTGATTTAGCAGATCCTCTGAATGCAACAATGACTGCAAACTTGATCCTTTGATCTTCCAAGATACGGAACATATCAACATGAAATGGAGCAGTCTCATATTCCATATAGCTATGAAAATATATCGGGAAGAAGTATTCAAGACTTTTCCTAACAACTTCTTGTCTGAATCTTTGGTCTTTGAGAATACGCTCAAATATATTTTTTACTTCATTTTTCTTTGTCATATTTTTTAATTGATGACAATTTCAACGCTTCTCGAATAAGTTTCTTTTGTTCTTTAGTCAAAGGTTCATCTTTGTGAGAAACAGATCCAGAAAGTTCGAGCTTGTTACTGTATCGAGTATTATGAGTTGAAAGATATAGTCTAATTGCTTCAATTTTTTTCTCTCCAATAAGTGAGAAGAGTTGATTTTCAGCAATATCGGACATGAAGTTTCTACCTTCAGCGAGTGAATCATCGACCTGTTTCTCAAATTTTTTATTTTCTCGTATCCATCTATATACAGTCGACCTAGCGACAGCTACTTTTTGGCAAGCAGTTTCAATGGTTGGAGTTCTTTTGAGTTGCTCAAGAAATGCTTCTCTCAACTTATTCTGTCTTGATTTGATTGTATCTTTTCTACTCATAGCTTTTCAGGAATTAATCCACTAAGTTTTTGCCAGCGATCCAAAGTTGTTTGAATATATTCAACATCTTGCTCAATTCCAATACAGATCCGTTTCGTTTGCTGACATACAAGAAGAGAAGTTCCAGAACCAAGAAATGGGTCGTATACCACATCTCCAATTCGAGTACTGTTTAAAACTAGTCTACGAATTAGATCTAAAGGCTTCGTGGTCGGATGCATACTACTTTTGTTTGGCTTTGGGCAGACCAATACACTTTTGTCTTTTGCCTTAAGAAACTCATGGACTCCATACCATCCATATGCAATCAATTCATGTTGGGGAGCATAGTCCATTCTGCCAATGACGGCGTGAGTCTTAACCCATATGAGTAATTGTCCAAATTTAATACCAGCATTTAGCATTCCTTCACGCAAAGCAAAAATCATCTTATCAGCATTAAATATGTAGAACGTATTCTTTCTCTCTAAGTATGGAATGATCGGATCAATCCAGTCTTTAGTAAATGTTTGGTATTCTTTATCACTCTGTAGGTGATCATTAGCAACCACTTTATTCTTAGAAAGTGTTTGGAAGTTCTGCTTACTTTCAGTCACCGCAACCCCATAAGGAGGGTCAGTCACCACAGCTTTGATTTTATGATTTCCAATTAATTTCTTAACTAGGTCTTTGTCTCGACAGTCACCACACAAAAGCAAATTATCTCCGAGCTTAAATATGTCGCCATATTTAATTAAGTTTAGTGATTTTTTCATTTGATATTTTAGAAAACCTGTTTAATATTAATTGGCAAAAAATTGGCTCGACCTCTGCCAAATATGCCCTGCGTTTTAGGGCTTCGCATGTCACCATAAGACTTCCTGACCCTGCTGTTAGGTCAAGTACTGTATCTCCGGGCTGGCTACATCTACGAAGACTTTTTTCGTAAAGGGTCGGAGGCTTCATCGTGCTATGTTCATATTCGTGATTTGGTAGTCGTTTTACTAACCAGATTTGGAATATATCCATAATGTCATCAATCAATCTATTGCCAGTAGATATTTCTTTATTTTGAAACTCAGTTAAGTTCTTAACTTTGTTCGAAAGAAACGGTTTACCCTTTATCGAATACATACACAATTCCACAGCCCGATTAAAAGCAATTTGGGGAGTTGGGTTGTGCGATCCTTTTGCCCATAAACATAGTCTCTTAAAATTAATATTCAAGGATTTATGAATGTCTTGCATTGTTCCTATATACTTTTCATCGAGCCACGTAAACACATGACAGTCGTCTTTCGTAACTGATAGAGCATTGCGTAGAATACTTATGAGGAATTCTCTGTACTCAGGATCAGGCTTACTATCATTTGTTTTCCCTCCGTAGTTTTGTTTTCCGCCCAATCCCGAAGAATAGTCGACCCCTATGTTATAAGGAAAATCTATATTAATTAGATCTATCCTTTCTTTACCAACTAATCTTTTTACTATCTCTGGGTTTGTACTATCGCCACAAATCAAAAAATGATTTCCGAACGAAAACATATCTCCTGATTTAATATCTGTTGTTTTTGCCTTCTTTAGTTCTTTCTCTTCTTGGAATTCATCATCAAATACTTCTAGGTTATCGTCGAAGATGTTGCTTAAGTCTAGTGAGTCAAAGCCAGCAGTTAGAAGTTCGTCGATATCAAAGTCAGATGCTAATTTCTCAAAATCAAACGTACCTCCTGAACGATTACTGATAAGTAAGTATGCTCTAAATTCTTTTTCTGATAATTTTCGATTTGGCACTCTTACTTCAATCTCTTCTTCGCCTCGACCGAGACGTTTTAAAGAATCAACTCTTCTGTGACCTGCAATAATTACACTGTCTGTATTTATCGCTACTAACTCTACATACCCGTAAGTGTCTACACTTGAATCCAACTGATCCTCTTGAGTTTTTGTTATACTTCTCGGATTTTTGTCATAAGGGATAAGCGAATTCACTTTGCGCTTTTCCGTACGCCACACTAATTTTTGTTTTTTCATAACATTTTTTTATTATTAATAATGTGTACAAACGAAAACACACCAACCGTTTAAGGTTAGTGTGTTTTGTATTAGTGTGGTGGACGAAACCACTGATAACGCAACAACACAACCCGTAGAGGTTGTAATGTTGCCTTATCAATAAGCTTGGTCTGACAAAAACTTTTCAGTTTCTGCCCAGCATTTTCTATTGACCGAATGTAAACATTCAGGATCGCTCAGTGTGCGACGCGCGGGCAATATGTATGATTTCAAAAGTACTAAATATAGTATAATACTTTCAATAGAAGTATTGCAAATGAGACAGTGCCAAAGAGGCCAATTTTGTGTCCCATTTGTAGTATTCACGGATATATAGACTAAGACCCACAAACCTTATTTCCACTATCGGAAATGTGCTAAAATACCCTTACAAGGGTTGAACCCACGGGTACCATACCCGAGTACACCGCCGGTAGTTTTTAGCATCGGAAAATCCGAGTGCCCAACATTATGAATATCAAAAATTCATTTGAAAATCTTATAAACAATGACATCTATCAGGTTTTTCTTTTTGTCTCACCTGCTCACATTCCATTATCAATATGGACGCATCCTTGGTTTGTTATTAACAACAAAGGAACACTATCACGCTATGAAGTTCGCTATAAATCTAACCTTGTTGAGCCAAAGCTGGGACATATCCATATAGATGATTTACCACCATTTGACGGCATAGAAGTTTTTTCATTTCTCAGCCATCCTCGCTGGAACGCCACACTTCTTTGGCACATTGAAGGTGAAGAAAATTCTCCTGCGCAAAAGATGTGCGAATTCATAAAAAATTCTACATCCACATACAGCGACCGAAATAAGTATTTCTTGTTTGGGCCAAACAGCAATACATATGTCCAGTGGATTCTCAATAATTCACCAGAATTCAAAGGGCAGCTTCAGTGGAATGCACTGGGGAATAATTACAAGAAACGAAAATAACTATTATTGAGAAAAATATTTAAGCCACCGGTAAAGACACCAAGAACACCGTGCCCTTGCCGCTTTCGGATTTGAACCAGATTTTTCCTTTGAGGAGTTTTAGTTTTATGGTGCCTGACACCATTTCTTTGCCGTCCCGTCCAACGCCAGGCGATTCTGCATTGGGCTTATGACAGCCGCAAGCTCTAAAATGTTAGGATTAAAGATGCGGACAGGGTACAATGAACACTAAGAGCCAAACTAATTACGGTCGATTTCGAGCTACAGAATAATAGTACAGTTAATTGGAAAAATATATTTATGAAAAATATTGTTGAAACAGCAGTTGAGGCAGGAACTTTCACTACTCTCGTTACAGCCGTAAAGGCTGCCGGCTTGGTAGAAACATTGAGCGGCCCCGGCCCGTTTACGGTCTTTGCGCCTACCGATGAAGCGTTTGCTAAGTTACCAGCAGGAACAGTAGAGGCTTTACTTGGTGATACAACCAAGCTCGCGGGAATTTTAACCTATCATGTAGTTCCGGGCAAAGTCATGGCAAGCAGTGTCGCAGGAATGCCTTCGGCAAAAACAGTACAGGGAGGAGAGGTAAAAATAGTTTCCGGAGCGGATGGAGTCATGATCGACAATGCGAAAGTGATCAAGGCGGACATCGAGTGCACGAATGGCGTTATCCATGTCATCGACTCGGTGTTAATGCCTCAGTAACATTGGGGGAATTAGCTCGCAAAGAATAACTGAAAGGCACTTAGGAGACATCGCATTCACGGTGTCTCTTGTAGTTAAATTCAGATAGATTAAGGAATGACAGTAAAAATTGAATCCCGCCGCCTTTATGAGGTAGCGGGATTTATTTTTTGTTATCAAGAGCGATTTTCCACACGCCTTTATCCAAGAAAGCTTCTATGGTCTGGCGATTTGCCTTATTAATCAGATTTGAATGCGATAATTTATTTTTCTTTCCATACTCCGCAAGCGTAACGATTCTCCTCTGTTCCAAATAGGCCAGTCTCTTATGGTAGCTGTTCGTCAATGCTTTGCCGACTATTTCTTCCATGATTTTTGTCTCGCCTTTTTTATCAAATTCGGCAAATGCCTGGTAATATTTCTTGCGGTCAATGAACTTGATATTTATCGGCACAAACCCTTCGCGTATCAATAGATAATTGTTCAGGACGCGCCCGATGCGGCCGTTGCCGTCTACGAACGGATGCGTATATTCAAAATCAAGATGCAATTTTGCAATGCGCTGTATGATATTTTCACGGCTGCTGGAATTGTATTCTGAAAGCATGCGCTCCAGTCTTTCCGTTATTTCCTGCGGGGGCGGAGCGATATGGCTTCCGACCCGCACAAATTCATTTTTTTTTCTGAATCTTCCGGCAATATCGTCCCGGATGTTTGAAATGAGCATTTTATGAAGCGAAAGTATCACATCAAGCGTCAATTCCTGTTCTTTCGCTCTTTTGTCTATGTATGAAACTACCCGCGCCAGATTTTTCGCCTCAAAAATTTCTCTTTCGGATATATATCTGTCCAAATCAATCTGCAAAAGTATTTTTTCAGTTTCTTCAAGAGTAAGGGTACTATTTTCAATCGCATTGGAGTTATAGACCTGCTCGGCGACTTCCGCTTCGCTGATAAGCTTTATAAGCGCATCCTTTCCCGTGGATGCTTTATAGTATCTTTCTCTGAGAGAGCTTATTTTATTGAATACGGCGGATATCTTTGCCATATTACTAAGTATAATCTTTTTCACTCTTTTGTCAACATAATCGTGAAAAACTGCTAAAAAAGAGAGATTTTCACGATAATAGCCATAATAATCATTTCTATGCCACCGGTAAAGACACAAAGAACACCGTGCCCTTGCCGCTTTCGGATTTGAACCAGATTTTGCCTTTGAGGAGCTTTACATATTCGCGGGCGATGAAGAGCCCTATGCCGGCGCCGACGATGTCCGTGGTATCAAAATTTCCGCCGCGGAAAAACTTGGTGAAGATGAGCGGCTGTTGTTCTTCGGTGATACCGATGCCTTCGCCGGAAATTTCAAAATAGGCATCAGCATCCTGCATTCTGGTAGCGATATGTACGGCACTCCCCGCTTTGCCGTAGATGAGAGCGTTCTCTATGATTTCAAACAGTATGCGGCCGAGCATATGCGCGTCGGTCTTGAGGCCGAGGACGGGAGAAATGGGCTCTATATCCAGCTTGATCTTTTTTTCCTTGGCAATCTTTTCAAATTTCTTCATCGTCTCCGCCACGACATCCGCCAGCCGCACGCTCTCCATCTGGGGAATGATTATCTTCTGGTCTATTTCAGAAATGAGACGGAGCTGGCCGACGAGCTTTAAGGTGCTCTCTATGGAGCCGTAGGCGATGCGCATCTTTTCTTTTACTTTCTTGACGACGCCCTTTTCGGCAAGCGCGCTTTCCAGGCTCCACATCGCCTTGTTCACCGGCGTGGCGAGCTGGTGGCTGGCATAGGCGAAATCGGAATGCAATTTGGCGGATTCGTATTCCTTGGAGACATCGCGGAAGATGATGATAGCGCCGACGACTTTGCCCGCGGAATCAACGAGCGGCGCGGAAGAATCGCCGACGGGAATTTCCTCGCCGCTCTTTTTCACGAGCAGGGTGTGGTTTTCCATATAATGCACCGTGCCGGAGAGCATGGTCTCATTGATAAAGTCCAGGTTCTCGGTGCGGTCGTGCTCGCGGATGAATTTGATGACGGACTTGAAGGGCTTACCGATGGCTTCCTCTTTGGAAAATCCGCTGATGTCGCCCGCGGCTTTGTTCCAGATGATGATGTTCCAATCGCGGTCTATGGCGATGACGCCGTCGCCGATGCTTTCCAGATAAATTTTTTCCTTGCGGCGGTATTCCAAAATGGTCTCAAATATTTTTGCCAGGAGGTAAGAGATGACGAGTCCGAACAGGATGATGAACCCGTAAAAAATCGCCAGATTTTTGAGCTCGTTGTTCCGGACAGCAAAAGCGCTCTTAGCCGGCTCTTGGATAACGACTCCCCAGCCGTAACCCGGCACGGAAGCATAGGCCGCCACCCTGTCCTCTTTTTCTATCGGATTATAGCCGATGAGTACGCCGCTTTCCTTATTTTTTGTTTTTTGCACGGCCGGAACTTCGGAGAAATCCACCAATTCCGAATGCAGGCTGAAAGTGGGATGGGCTACTATGAAACCTTTTGTGTCCACGATGTATGTGAAGCCGCCTTCGCCGGGCTTTATGTCGTGCACCCAGCCGAGCAATGTGTCCGTACGCACAAGAAGCGTGAGAATGCCGATGACTTTGCCGCTGTCTGACTTTATCGGTATGGTGACGACGGTGCTGTTGTAATACGGCGCGATGACCGCCTTTATCGTATTTGAAATATACGGCTTCCATTCGCGGGAAACGCCTATGTACCAGTCGCGGAAAGACAAATCCTTGCCGATGACGGTCTTGTCTAGGCTGGAAGTTTCTTTCACCACACCTTTCGGGTCTACCAGGCTCACCGTCTCAATCGCCGGAAAATCTTTCGGCGCGTCTTTCAGGATAGCCTGCGCTTCGCTCCATTTCCCCTCTTCCACAAGGCGGCGGAATTGCACCCTGGTGGCAAACGAGATGCCGATATCCGTCAGGTGATCCAGTTTTTCTTTCACCGTCACCGAAGCGAGGTATGTCATATCCTGCCTTTTTTCCAGCACCTGCAGGCTGAGATTCTGATATGTCATATATATGTTCGCCGTACTGACGAATATCATCGGCAATACAATCAGGAACATTATGAAGGCGTGCGTAAAAAAATGCCTCGCGCCAGCCGCCGAAAGCCTGTCAATAACAAGAGCGATGAACTTATTCATTGCCGACATTGTATAAGAAATCAATAAAGAAGCGATAAAGTAATCATAAAGAGAAGCTAAAAACAGCATCCCGCCAAAAATGCTAGAATCTCTATCATATGACCAATACGAATATCGCAAAATTCAAAAAAACTATTTGGAAATACTACAAAGAACACAAGCGGGATTTGCCGTGGCGAAAGACACGCGACCCGTATAAGATTTTAGTATCCGAAGTGATGCTTCAGCAGACGCAGGCGCCGCGGGTATTGCCGAAGTACAAGAATTTCATCAAGAAATTCCCGACGACGAAAGCGCTCGCTATGGCAAAACTTTCCGAAGTGCTCGCCGAGTGGCAAGGGCTGGGCTACAACCGCCGCGCATTGTATCTGAAAAAATGCGCGGAGAAAATTGAAGCGGATTACGATGGAAAATTCCCGAAGGATTTTAAAACTTTGTGTACCCTCCCCGGCATCGGGCCGGCCACTGCCGGCGACTTGCTCGCCTTCGCCTGGAATGTGCCCGTCGTCGTGATTGAAACCAATATCCGCTCCGTCTTCATCCATTTCTTCTTTCCAAAAAAGAAAACAGCCAAGGAAAAAATCACTGACAAAGAAATCCTGCCGCTGGTGGAAAAAACTTTAGATAAAGAAAATCCACGCGAGTGGTATTGGGCATTGTTTGATTACGGCGTCTTCCTCAAAAAAACTTCAAACCCATCCCGCCGAAGCGCCCACCACAGCAAGCAATCCCCCTTCATCGGCTCATACCGCCAAAAACGCGCAGCCACCCTGCGCCTCATCCTGGCAAAACCGCAGACGGAAAAAGAGCTTTTGAAACTGACCAAATATGAACCGGAATTACTTTCCAAAGTGCTGGCTGACTTGGAGAAAGAAGGGATGATTAAGCAAAACAAGCAAGGCAAATTTTTGTGCTAAAATAGCCATATGGAAAAGCGATTTACCGATATTTTTGAAGAAGCGAAATCACGATATAAAGAACTTCAAGACACAAATATCGGTTTGCGATTTGGAAATGGGTGGTTTTTTACCATGCATGCTTCATTAGAACCAAAATCTGTCTTTAGTAAAAAAAGAAAATACTATGTAAAAGTAAATTTGAAAAGGAATGATATTCTTTCAAAGTTATCCGATGCTGATATCCTGGGCTGGTTCGGTCATGAATTGGCACATGTGGCGGAATATGAAAAAATGTCCAATTTCAAACTTTTCTTATTTATCCTACGATATGTATTTGATGTGAAGTTTAGATTTGTTGTTGAGAAAAGAATAAATGCGTTTACATGCAACAACGGCTTCGCTCAGGAATTATTCGGTGTTTTGAAGAAATTTATTTCGTTAGATACCAATGCAAAATATAAAAAATATATTATTGATAATTACCGTCCAGACTGGGATGACATTAAAGAGACTGCCCAAAATCAAGGAATCACTAGGCAGATATATGAATCTTTGAAGTAGATTTTATGCTAAAATAGGCGTATGAAAGAGCAGAAAATTAATTTATGCCCATAGGTATCCGTCACATAGAAATATTAGTTTCAGAGTTGGATAAATCGGTTGAATTTTATTCAAAACTATTTTTGCTTATTGGCTGGCAAAAAATAGATGCAACGGGTTTCATTTGCGGCGATACGAAAATATATCTGAAAGAATCTGCATTCTTGAAAAGAAATTCAGAAAGTGAACAGCGAGATATGCTCGGCTCGCGGCATATGTGTTTTAATGCCAACGCCAAAGAAATGGTAGACACTGTCGGAGAATTCCTGAAAGAATTTGGTGCAAAATTTATCCGCGGTCCGCTTGAAGTTTTTGATGATTGGCATCTGAACGGCGGTTATTATACTGTAGATTTCTATGACCCTGATGGGTATATTCTGGAAGTAGCTTATAAAAGTTAATTCTCTATTTTCTTATTCGTGCGAATTAGGGATATATGGAATAAAAAGTTATCCCCCTCCCTGCGTATGGCACAATATAAAGTGTTATAATACATTCAGCCCAAATTTCTCCCGAGAGGCTACATTATTAGCCTGCGAAATACATACATCAAAGCGCTCAATAAAAATTTACTAATCGTTTTTTTATTACTAATCATTTTGTTTTTGGTTTTTGCCGGGTGGGGCTCAGAGAGGAGACAGCCGCACGGCAAGAACCGGAACACGCAAACTATGAGCTATCATACAAATATCGCGAAAGAGGCAATGGAAAACACAAACTTCCGCCGTGTTTTATTTACCGGCCCGAAAAGCCAGCTGGTGGTGATGAGTATTCCACCCGGCACAGATATCGGCGAGGAAACGCACAAATATACCGAGCAGACGCTCTTCTTCTTTTCCGGCACAGGCGAAGGCGAGCTTGACGGCGAAAAATTTCCCGTGGGTCCAGGCGATGTCGTGGTGGTGACGGCAGGCACGAAGCATAATTTCCGGAACACCGGCACGGAGGATCTGAAAATCTACACTGTCTACGCTCCGCCGAACCATATAGACGGACGCATCCATACAACAAAAGCGGACGCGGATGCCGATACGGCGGACGAAGCCATCGGCGAGTCGGAGCCAGTAAAATAATTGGAATTTCTTGCAGAACTTATGCTATACTAATCCCATATGGCAAAAGGAAACAACAGCCGCAGAAAGGAAGTTAAGAAGCCGAAGAAGGCAAAGAAATAATTACTTCTTGATATATGAAAGATTTAAAAAAACAAAGCGAACACTTTGATGTAATTGTTATTGGCGGCGGGGCTTCCGGAATATTCGCGGCAGGCATCGCGGCGCAAGATGGCTCGCGGGTGCTGCTCTTGGAAAAGAATACAAAGCTCGGCGAGAAGCTGAAAATCACCGGCGGCAAGCGGTGTAATATCACCAATGCCGAATATGACACACGGGTGCTTTTAAAATACTACGGCAGTGCCGAGCAATTTTTATATTCCGCTTTCGCGCAGTTCGGCGTAAAGGACACTTTTTCTTTTTTTGAATCTCACGGCTTGCCACTCGTGGTGCAGGAAAATAAACGCGCCTTCCCCCACACCGAGCGGGCGATGGATGTGTACCTCGTCTTGGAAAAGTTTTTGAAACAAGGCGGCGTGAAAATACAGAATGATACGGAAGTCATCCGGCTAGAAGAACGCCAGGGGTTTATTTCCGCAGTAATCACAAAAAAGGGCGACTACACCGCGCATAATTATATATTGGCGACCGGCGGGCAGAGCCATCCGGAAACAGGCTCTACCGGCGACGGCTTCAAATGGCTCGCACGTCTCGGGCACGATGTGGCCAAACCGACGCCGTCCATCGTGCCGCTGGCGGTGAAAGAAGGCTGGGTGAAAATGCTCTCCGGCGTATCACTCTCCCCTATGCGCATCAGCTTCTTTGTAAATGGCCAGAAGAAATTCACCAAGCTCGGCAAAATTCTTTTCACACACTTCGGCGTCTCCGGCCCGCTCATCTTGAGCAATGCAAAAAAGGTCGCTGACCTCCTGCACGAAGGCAAAGTGACGGCAGTGATTGATGCCGCGCCGGAAATGGATGCGCCAGCATTGGAAGAAAAAATACTGAAGAGTTTTGATGCTAATAAAAATAAAATGCTGAAAAATATTTTTGATGAAATCGCGCCCAAAGGAATGGGCGAAGCCATTTTGTCTTTACTGCCGGATATAGACGGCGCTAAAAAAGTGCACAGCGTCAGCCGCGACGAGCGCAGGCAGATAGCCGCACTCCTCAAATCCTTGCCGATGACTATTACCGGATTGATGGGCTTTGACCGCGCTGTAGTGGCGGACGGTGGTGTGCCGCTGACCGAAATCAATACAAAAACGATGCAGTCAAAACTCTTCCGAAATCTCTACATCACCGGCGATCTCCTCCACATAAACCGCCCCACCGGCGGCTATTCCCTCCAGCTCTGCTGGACTACGGGCTTCGTGGCAGGCACGAATGCGGGAAAACATACAGGGAAATAATAAAGTTATCCCCCTCTTGAAAAAATTAAAAAGAATTGTGTGCTATACTGCAAGTAGCCCATATCTCTCTGCGAGGCTACAAAGGTCGGCCTATCGCTCTTATTAAGTCAAATTAACTAATCTAAAAAAACTAAATCACTATGAAAACTTTTTATAAGAATTCGGCAATCGCCGCATTCATGCTTTCTTTTATACTTACTATCTCAGTTTCAAGCCCCTTAAGCGCACTCGCGGCCACTACGCCTTCCCTCGGACAAGCGGCAACATACGGAGTATTAGCCAGCACATATACTGACACCTCCGGAGCCACGACGGTCAACGGAAGCGTCGGATTCACCACGCCACCGGCGAGCGCTATCGGCGGCACGCATACATATTACGGTTCGGGCGCGCCATACGCTACAGCTGGCACAGACCAGGGCACTGCCTTAGCTGCTTTAGCCGCGCAAGCCTGTACATTTACTTTCGGCGCCGGACCGATAGACCTTTCCACTGACATCACGCACGGCGCGGCCGGCGTATATGTTCCCGGAGTATACTGCAGCGCCGGAGCAATGGATGTGGGTGGACCGCTCACGCTCTCGGGCAGCGGTACGTATATCTTCAGACCGGGCGGTGCGCTCACTTCTACCGCCGGCGCAATTGTCACCCTTTCCGGTGCATCAGCATGCGATGTTTTCTGGACACCGATTTCAGCTACTACCCTCGCTGCGAACACGACATTTTTTGGAACAGTCATTGACGACGCAGGCATCACCGTCGGCGCGAATACTACCTGGACAGGACGCGCTTTGTCCTTTGGCGGAACTGTCACGACTGCTACTGACACTATCACTGCACCGACTTGTACCACTCCCGGTGGAGGAGGCAGACCGCAGGCACGAGGAACGATCAATGTGGTAAAGTTAGTCATCAATGACAATGGCGGCACTAAGGCTGTCGCTGATTTTCCTCTATTCGTAAATTATACCGGCGTTATTTCTGGTGAAACGAATACTTTCTCTGCGTACGGAGATTTGTATGCCGTAACTGAAACGAATGCTTCCGGTTATGTCGCGACTTTTTCAGGCGATTGCGATGTGAATGGTCAATTTAATCTGAATCGCGGTGATAATAAATTTTGTATTATCACAAACAATGACATCGGCGTGCCTATAGTAGCAGTTACCCCGCCACTTATAGATGTAGTAAAGACAGCATCCCCGCTCGCTTTGCCGAACGGACCCGGTACAGTATTGTACACATATACGCTCCGCAACATCGGCACCGTACCAGTAACAAATATTACTATGGTCGGCGACACCTGCAGCCCCATCGTGCGCACATCCGGCGATACAAATGGTAATAATATCCTTGAAGTTACTGAGACATGGGTGCACACCTGCTCTACCTGGCTCACCGAAACTCATACGAATACTGTGGTAGGTACTGGCTGGGCAAATGGTATTTCCGCGACCGACATCGCCAGCGCTACTGTGATCGTCGGCGCGCCTATCGTGCCACCGCTCATACACGTCACAAAGCTTCCGTATCCCCTCGCCTTGCGTTCGGGACCGGGAATGGTCACTTACACTGAAAGAATTACAAATCCAGGCACTGTCGCTCTGAATAATGTAACTCTCACTGACAATACCTGCAGCCCGATGACCTATATTTCCGGCGATGCGAATTTGGACAACCTGCTCGCGCCGAATGAAACTTGGACATACACTTGCCGCACCAGAGTCGCCGTGACGACGACGAATACCGCCATCGCCACCGGCTGGGCAAACGGACTTTCCGTCAGGGACTTTGCCATCGCTACCGTCGTCGTATCTATCCCGGGCCTGCCAGCTACCGGATTACCGCCTTTCACGATTCCCTGGAATATCATTCTCGGCGTCGTAGTGATGCTCGCTTCCTGCACGATCGTTTTCTTCCTCATCAAGCGCAAAGCATAAATAAAATATGAATTCAAAACGCATATTGCTCATCATCGCGCTTTCCGGCTTCGCGGTATCGCTGGCGCTCTTTTCTCCGCACTTTAAAAGAGCGCTGGAAAGCGATGCGGCTCCTGTGGCAGCAAGCCCTCTTCCTACCTACATAGCCGAGGAAGCTCTGCCCCTGCCCGTCCGTCTAAAAATTCCAGCCATCAAAGTGGATGCAGCGATTGAATCCGTCGGACTCACGAAAGATGGTGCGGTGGACGCTCCGTCCGGCCCAAAAAATGCCGGATGGTTTTCTCTCGGCGCGCATCCGGGCGAAATAGGCAGTGCTATTATAGACGGACATTCCGGCTGGAAAAAAGGCCCAGCTGTTTTTGATACCTTATACAAGCTCAAAAAAGGAGACAAAATATATGTAGAAGATGAAACAGGCGGGACTATTATTTTCATCGTGCGTGAGATCAGAAAGTACAATCCGAAAGCGGATGCCGTGGAAGTATTCAGTTCAGATGACGGACAAGCGCACCTCAATCTCATCACCTGCACCGGCTTTTGGAATAAAATAGCCAAAAGCCATTCCCAAAGGCTGGTAGTATTTACTGATAAAGAAATCCCGTAAACATGCTAAAATAGCCTTTATGCGAAAGGGCGAAGAACTCTGGCAGGATATAGAGGCAAAGTTGCCTATATTAGCTGAAATAATGCGAGAAAACGGCTCACAAACCGTGTATGACTATGCACAGGGTTATTTCAAGTATGCGGGCAAAGAGAATCAGAAGAACAAAAAACAGGAAGAATTCTTGGAAGTATTGGGGGAAATTATAGAAGAACGGCTCGGAAAAAGCGTAGCCGACAGCGCAGTGCGCCAGCTCCGGAAATGCCTGGTCATCTCCACCGCCGAACACCACTCCCCGCTCGCGCATCCTTTCTTCTTAAATTCAAATCTCATTTCGTCCATGCCGCTTTTTGAGAGCGCGGATGCTGACATGGAAAATCTCATCGTGCTTTCTTTTTCCAGCCCCTCGCTTTCAAATGATTCGGGCTATTCCCGCGGTATCGTGTGGAGCGAGGATGGCAATGAGAAAAAGAAAATAAATATTTTCACCGAGAAAGAAAAAAATATCCCGATATATGCGGCGCGCGCTTTCACTGCGGCAGACTTGGAGCGGGCGGGCGCTGAAGCGGACAGCCGGATGCGCGGCATAGTGCAGAAATATTTTGCACCGCATCTCAGCGCGGCGAATTTATGCGAGCAGATAACGAAAATAAATTTTAATCTTTGGTCGGACATCGTACGAAGCGAGAAAAAAGTGAATCTCATCTATATAGAAATAGAAAGTGTGGTGCGGGAACTCCTGCTCCGCTGCATAGACGAAGAAACTGTGCGCAAGCTTATTGTACTTTCAGACACGCCTTTTTGGGAGACCCGGGACAGACACAGGAAAAAATTTTCTTCAGTGGACATCGAAGAAATACAAGCAAAATTGCATACCAGAGAGATCTTCCCCGCAATGTCGACTTGCTATGCGATGGTAGCTTTTTATTACGGCTTCACATGCCTCGGCGGATTTTGCCAAGTAAACGACCTCACTGCCTTAAAGGAAATATGGGAAAAGAACTTTAGTGCGACGGACACAGACACAAAGGCCTACGGCGGTGACGGACTAGAGCTCATTCCGCATTACGGACTCGATCTCGTCGGCAATCCGATAGAGATGAGTCAGGTCATAGAAAAAGCAAAAAATACTACCTTGCGACAAGCCATGCAGCCGATGCTGCCGGAAATTAGAAAAGTGATATACTAATTTTATGTCCTCAACATGCGTCCACTGCGGCAATAACCCCACCAATCACGGCCTCGCCTGGTTTGACCAGACGCTCTCCATACTGATGACCAAAGTGCACCGGCGCGTGAGCCGCTGGGCCATCATGCGCGCCGGGGTGAAAATCGCCGACTATTGCTCCCCCGCTCTGATGGATCTTCTTTCGGCTATGCGCCTGCTCCGCTGGAACGATAAAAAGAAAAATGCACCGACCGAGCGCGGACGGGTGCTGTGGAAAGAAGCGGAAGCACGCGGATACAAGATCCGTAGCGCAAAAATTTTCGGCAAATATATAGATCTATACGAAGCGAAAAAAGGCGGTAAGAAATTTACCTATCTATCACTCCCCGTGCAAGATACGGACAGGGATGCTATCTGGTGGATGGATGACAAGATGCTCGTGAAAAAGAAATTGCAGGCGGCAGGAATTCCGGCGCCTCGCGGCGGATATTTTTCAAGCTTCCCGAGCGCGCTTGCCGCCTTTGCAAAATTGGACAAACCCGTCATCATAAAGCCGCGTGTCGGCTCCCGCGGCAGGCATACGACGACGAATATTTTTACGGAAGAAGAACTAAAGCAGGCATTCACAGTCGGCAAAAAGCTGTGCCACTATGTCATCATGGAAGAGCACCTCGTAGGCAGCGTGTACCGCGGCACAGTGCTGGACGGCGAAGTCATCGGCATATTGCGCGGCGACCCGGCGAGAATCACTGGCGATGGAACGCATACGATTTCCGAGCTTGTGGAAATAAAAAATAAGAATAAAAATCCGCATGTTAAAGATGTGTCCCTCGGCGACCAGCACGCGCATTTCATGGCACGAAGCGGCTACGCATTTGATACTATACTCCCCAAAGGCAAGACGATAGATCTGCTTGAAAAAATCGGCATCTCCTACGGCGGACACAGCGCAGAGGTAACACCGACAACGCATCCGAAAATTTTCACATACCTAAAGCGGGCGGCGAATATAATAGAGTATCCCATCATCGGCTTTGACTTCATCATAGAAGACATTGCCAAAGATCCGGACACGCAGAAATGGGGCATCATAGAAGCCAATTCCGCGCCGTTCATAAACCTGCATCATGATCCAATAGAAGGCACGCCCATCAACGCCGCCGGCAAAGTATGGGATTATGTGGAGAAAACCCGCAGGCTTTAAAGCATCTTTAAAAATTCATTCTCCGAAAGCACTTTTACGCCGAGCTTTTGGGCATTTTTTAATTTTGAGCCGGCTTCCTCCCCTGCTACGACAAAAGACGTATTGGCCGACACCGAGCCGGATACTTTACCCCCTTCTTTCAATATTTTTTCTTTGGCTATCTCTCTAGACATCGTGGCAAGCGTACCGGTAAGCACAAAACTCTGCCCGGTAAACTTACCCGCTTTTCTTTTTTCCGCTTTTTGAATGGCGACGCCATTCTCGCGGAGCTTATGTACAAAATTTAAATTATTCTTCTCGCGGAAAAAATTATAGACGCTCTCTGAAACAGCTGGACCGATATTTTCCAATTCGTGCAGTTCATCCAGCGAAGCCGCCATTACTTTTTCCAGCGTGCCAAAGTGCTCGGCTAAATCCCGCGCTGTTTCTTCGCCCACGTGCAGGATGCCGAGCGCCCACAGGAAGCGCGCGAGGGGCACTTTTTTCTTATTCTCAATTTCAGTGACGATATTTTCCGCTGATTTCTCGCCAAAGCGCTCAAGCGGAGCGATGTCTTCTTTTCTCAAGGTGAAAATATCCGCCGCGTCCGAAATCAAACCCTCATCCCCAAACCGGCGCAAGATTTTTGGGCCGAGCTCGTATATTTCCATCACGGATACGAAGTGCTGGAGATAGCGCTCGTTCTTTGCGGGGCAGTTCTTGTTCACGCAGAAATAAGCTACGGAGGCTTTCCCCCTCTCCTTAATAAGGAGAGGGCTGGGGTGAGGTGAATTTTTCTTTTCTATACTACCGTCACATATCGGGCATTTCTCCGGCATCCTGAATTTCTTTTCCTTGCCAGTGCGCATTTTGACTAGGACTTCAATAACGGCCGGGATAACATCCCCCGCTTTTTCAATGACGACAGTATCACCAATCTTTAATCCGAGGCGCTCTATCTGATCCATATTGTGCAGCGTCGCTTTGGAGACGGTAGAGCCGGCGACAAGGGTGGGCTCAAATACTGCTATCGGTGTGAGCGCACCGGTGCGGCCCACATTCACGCGGATATCTTTCACCACGGTCGTCGCCCGTTCGGCCGGATATTTGAAAGCCGCCATATAGCGCGGCGCTTTGCCGATGACGCCGAGAGTTTCCTGTAGGGCAAGATCATCGACGGAAATCACGATGCCGTCTGTGCCATAGGCAAAATCAGCACGCACTTTTTCGAATTTCTTGACGAAAACTTCCACTTCAGAGAGATTTTTACATAAAGCGTCATGTGTATCCACTTGGAAGCCGAGCTCTCGCAAATATGCGTGCTTCTCCGAATGCGTACTGATTTTTGTGCCGCCAGCCAAGTCATACAAATCATATGCGTAAAAATCTAGATTGCGTTCTTTGGCGAGCTGAGGATCTAACTGACGCAAGCTACCGGCGGCGGCATTACGAGTATTTGCAAAAAGGGTCTTCCCTTCTTTCGCGTTCTGCTTATTCAAAGCCGCTAAAGTTTTCTTTGCCAAGAGCGCTTCGCCGCGAACTTCTAGGGATACAGGTTCAGACAGGAGAAGCGGAATGCTGGATATCATCTTTAAGTTCTCTGTAATATCCTCGCCCACGAAGCCATCCCCTCGGGTAGCACCGCGGACGAACTTCCCTTTTTCGTAGATGAGGGACACTGCCAAGCCATCAAATTTTACTTCGCAGAAATATTGTATTTTCGGATCACCAGCGAGCAGTTTTTTTACGCGCGTATCCCATGCTTCCAATTCTTCCACATTAAAAACATCATTTAAAGAAAGCATCCGGTTCTTGTGCGGAACTTTGACGAAT
Source organism: uncultured Candidatus Saccharibacteria bacterium (assembly GCA_964348725.1). Taxonomy (GTDB): domain Bacteria; phylum Patescibacteriota; class Minisyncoccia; order Phycocordibacterales; family UBA9973; genus UBA9973. The sequence goes on along the minus strand of CAYGDG010000008.1, from coordinate 22,699 downwards.
TTATCTAGCGGCTTCCCTGCCACGCGGTTCTCGGCAGCATTCGCATCGGCAAATTCGGGATATTGTTCAAGCAGCGCCCGCAATTCGCGGGACAAAGAATCATACACATCATCCGTAACGCCCGGCGTATTTTTCACATGATATTCCTCACGCAGACGCGCGATTTCCGCTCGGAGCTTCGCTATCCTTTTTTTCGCTTCGCTTGTATTCATAACTAATAGCGAAGTTCCAGTTCGCGTTCGAGACTGGTAGCCGACTGCGTACACGCACCCGCCACGGTACCGCCGTTATTATACCCCTTGGAGCTCATGATGGTGATCGGTGCTGAAGGATCGGTAAAGTCTTTCGTCATTCGCACGCGCGCGCACGAATCATTACCCCCGCCAAGACCGGAGATGGCGAAGTCCCAGATATGCAGATTGCCAGCTGATGAGTGCGCGGTAGCGATGGTACCGCCGAGACAGAAGACAGTACCGGAGCTCCCGCTTACAGTGAAAGACACACTGCCTGATTTATCATTTGCTAACGCGCACTCAGCGCCCGTATCCGCGGCAAAGAATGCGTCACCGGCCTCGCGAGCCGAAGTGCCGAAATTTATTTCCCGCACCGCGGTATTGGAAATACCGAGAGCAATGGCCAACACAATCGAAGAAAGCATCACTGAGAAGAGGATGACAAATCCCCGCCTCGCTTCGCGATTCGGGTAAACTTTATTCTTTCGTTTCTTAAAAATTTTCATAATTTTCTATATTTTATTCGGTCCAATTGAATAAGTTTTCCGAAAAAGTGATACTGTAGGTGCCTGAGCCCTGTCTCCACGAGACGGTAGAAAAAATCTTTGCTTCATCACTGCCGGGCACCGTCTGTATTTGTATTTTACGAATGAATCCTGATAAGGTGCCGGTGCCAATTCCACTTGCTAAATATGTATATCTGCCAACAGCTGGATAATAAGATAATTCCGGGCAACCGGAAACGGGACAAGCTGCAAACCAAATACGTGTAATCGGCTGCGAGACCCCGGAAGCAAACATATCGTACGCACCTGAATCGGTTCTAAAATCATCAAAATAGCAGCCGGAATCTACTCCATTACCGTCTTCATCATTACAGGAAGCCTGAGCCTGGAGCATCTTTTGCTTGAAACCTTCCCAGCCTGCTTGCGCGCTCGTGGAAGAATACAGGACATACGTATCGCGCACATTGCGTACGAATTCTATACCTTCCTGAGCCAAGTATTCCGCCGTCAGTTTCCGTTTTGCATAATTCGTGTCCGAAATTCCTTTCGAAAGGACGGACATCATTCCCAGGATAGAAACGGTGAAAATAGTGATGGCGACCAATGTCTCCACCAGCGTGAACCCTCTATTCTTTTGTACCGTAATTTTTTTCATTATTGAATATCAATGAGTCGCTGGGATACCGCTGTCTCCAATACGAATGGGCTGACGACGTTGTTGCGCGGATTGGTAATGCGACCGGAAAGGCGGATGATGACGAAAGGCTGCTGGGTGTCTGTAGGCTCAGCGCCAAGAACAGAAAATCCGGAAGATAAGTCTACCGCTACTTCATCAGGGGTAAGCTGGACCGCCTGGAAACCGGCATAAGCCCCGGTGGTGGATTTATACAGACGTTCGCCAGAAATATAATACATCCATTGGTCAGCGTCGTCATCGGGATCTCCGGTGGAAGATTCGAACAGTATCCCCCCGCCGGTCGAACAGGACAACGGTGTTGCCGCACCGGAAGAGAGCACCGGCGGAGTTGTGGTCAGGCAGTGATAATTATAACCGACACGCAGGTTCCTAGACATATCTTCCATCACGAAAGACAGGCTATCCATGACCGAACGCATGTCTTGACTCTTGCGATGCATGGCATTCGCATTCAGGAGCGCGCCCATTCCCGCCAGAATAATAATAGTGAAAAGTGAAATAGCGATCATCGTCTCGATTATAGTGAATCCTGAATTCGGTTTTGGTATTTTCATCTTCATTGTATTTCAAGTCGGCCGGAAGCCCAGAGCTTTACCTTGGCAGACAAGTTCTGCGGCGAATTTATATTTATGACCACGAATGTCGGCGTACACCCGAGCGCGGGATTGGAACTGAAGACCGCCTCGGCACTCGGGCGCTTGAAAGCGATGCCAAGATTCGAGATCGTGGCCGAACAGCCGCCACCGGAGAGCTCAATGCTAGAAATATAATTTCCTTTGGTGATATTTATCTTATCCAGACATTCATCCCCGGAAGTAGAATAGTTCGAGCAAAAAGAAGTAGTGTCCGTAAAGTCTCCTGATTGATCAAGGTCAGCGAAATAAATGAAATTCTTATTGCTGCCGGGGCTCATGGTATTCATATATACGCCATAAGCGGGCTTCCAGTTTAGGGGCACGATGGCCTGCTCGGCCAGCGGCGGCAACTTTCCGGCGATCGATGACTTTTGCGCTTCAACTATCTTAAGAGCGATATCATTCGCCAGATTCTTGATATCCACTTTCGCCTGGAACTTTGTGTAGTTAAAGATAATAACCGCAGACATGATAGAAAAAATAGACAGCACGACGATGAGCTCTATATATGTCATCCCTGCCTGTGCATTCTTGAATTTTGGGAATTTTAATTTTTTCATTGCTTAAAACCTTAAAAGCCTAACGGAAACAGATGCAGTTCAAAAAGAAATGCAATGATCGCGCCAAAAACGAGAAATGGCGCAAAGGGTACTTCACTCTTGCCGGTATGCGCGCGCGAACACGCGAGCAATATGACACCGATGATGGCGCCGGACCAGAAAGAAATGACGACGCCCGAGAGCATACGCGAGAGCCCGAGCATCCAGCCGAGGCCGACGGCGAGCTTTGCATCGCCCAAGCCCATCCAATTCCCGCGCGAGAGGAGCCAGACGAGCGCAAACGGCACAGAGATGGCAAGCCCGGCAAAAAATTCTGAGAGAGTCGGCCAGTGCGGAGAAAAAATATCATTTTGAAATAAGAACAACCCGGCGAAAGCGATGATGGCAAAGATGAGTGAAAGCTTGTCCGGAATTATCTTGTGCCGCAGGTCATACACAGCGATGACCATGAGGAGGGAGAACATGGAACCATAATATGCGAGTGAGAGGGCAAAATGCAAACCGCCCATCCAAAAGAGCGGCTGGAATTTCAAAAAGAGCGCCGCGAAGATGACTCCGGTCAAAAATTCTACGACCGGATACTGCCAGGAAATTTTTCCCTGACACCCACGGCACCTGCCCTTTTGGCAGATGAAGCTGAAAAGCGGTATGAGTTCATGCCAACAGAGCTGTTTCTGGCAAGACATACAGGCCGAGCGGCCGCCAAACCTGCGCGCATTATAACGGCAGATGACAACGTTTAAGAATGACCCAATAATAAGGCCGAATAGGAAAAATATAATTGTAAGGGCTAGAATCATTCTTTTATTATACTCTCCTATGGAATTTTAACAAAGCCTAATTACACAAGAACGTGCTTGCATTTAAGACATTGCCAAGATTTTGTCCGGTAGTATATGTATAGGATTTGCTATTTCCTGCACTATCCACGCACCATGCATCAGGTTTTGTGTCTATATTCGCAGTATCTCCGGTCTTCAATTGTATAGCGACAGCAAAAGCGGAAGCGCTAGAAAAACATCTACTACGACTCGCATCTGTAGGATTCACTCCGCTTAATTTTATCAAGGCACGCAGAGCGGTCAAAACAACAGGATCACCGTACATGTTCGTAGTCTGTACGACGGAGCACCAGCCGACATTATAAATACCATAACTATTAGCATTGTTATCGTAATACAGGGCAGCTTGTGTCTGAATAGTTTTTAAATTAGATTTAATAGCCGCATCATCTCCTTTATTTCGTGCACTAGATAATGCTCCGAGTACGACAGCTGCTAAAAGACCAATAATCGCCACCACCACTAATAATTCAATAAGAGTAAAACCTTTGTTATTTTTCATAGGTGCCTATATTATACCAAGCCAAAAAACAAAAACCACCCCAGAGGGTGGTTTTTGTAAGAAAGCTAAAACAGATTACGGACAGACAGTAGCTGCACCGAGGGCTGAGTCTATCGCCTTGGAAGTACCAGCTGAGTCTACGCACCAGTAGTCTGTACCGGTAGCGGCACCTACTACGTTTGTCTGCTTCAGAGTACCAGAAGCAGCCCAAGCAGAAGCACCAGGGTTACAAACTGCAGGTACTCCAGAAGAGCTAGTAGTGGCAGTGATGATAGAAGCTATGCCTCCAGCACCAGTACATACTGCGGTATAGTTGCTGTTCGTATCATAGTACAGCTCAGCCTGTGCGCGTGCGTTTGCGAGGTTTGCCTTAGTAGCAGCATCAGCGCCCTTTGAACGTGCGGAGTTCAAGGATGCGAGCACGACGGATGCCAAGATACCGATGATAGCGACGACGACCAAGAGTTCTATAAGAGTGAAACCTTTATTGTTTTTATTCATAATTAATATTTAAAACTTGTAATTCCGCCTATGGCGGTTCGACTAATAATTGGACTGCTTTATTATATCACAATGCCAGAAAAGATATCCACAGCCTATAGAGGCGGGCAAGGCTAGCTGATACCTCCGGCGAGGTTATAAATCGGCACGAGGACGGAGACAAGAAGCAGACCCACGCCGAGGCCGAGGACGACGATCATGACAGGCTCTATAAGTCCGACGAGCGTATCCACCGCATCATCCACCTCGCGCTTGTAGAAATCCGCGAGTGTCTTCAATATCTGCCCGAGGGAGCCCGTCTCCTCGCCTACTTTGACCATCTGTACTAAAATGCCCGGCATTTCCGGATGTTTTTCAAGAGCGGCGGAAAGCGCGAGACCGGACTTCACTCCGTCGGCGGCATCTTTCAATATTCCCTTATACACGCGGCTGCCTACCACATCGGAAGTAATGTCGATGGCACGGACGATCGGAATGCCGGAGGTAAGCATAGTGTCCATGTTATCAGCCATACGGGAGAGATATAATTTTTTATACAAATTCCCGACAGCCGGAGTAGAGAGGCGCGCGCGATCAAGATATGCCTTGCCGCTCTCAGTAGCCGCGAGCCTCCAGAGCCAGACGCCGAGAATGACGAGGAAAATGATGAAGAGGAAGCCGTACTGTACGAAGAAATTCGACATTGCGATAATGACTTTTGTATAGAAAGGAACATCTTGTCCGGAGTCCAGAATAATGGCCGAGAGCTTCGGGATGACGACGACGAACATGAGCCCCATCACCACAAAGAACGTGAAAACGACAAAGAACGGATAGATGAGGGCATTTCTTGTCTTTGAAGTGAGCGCGTATTGTCTGTCCAAATAATCCGCCAAGTGCGCGAAGGTCTGATTCAGTTTTCCTGTCTCTTCTCCCGCCTTGACCATGTTCACGTAGAAATCCGAGAAGACATCTGGGTGTTTGGCGAGAGCGCCGGAAATAGAAACACCGGCCTGCAGATCATCCGTGATCTGATTCAGCTTTCTTTGCAGTAATTTATTTTCCGCGTTGCCGGCAAGCAGAGAGAAAGCCTTGAGCGCGGAGACCTGCGCTTCAAAGAGCGTGGATATCTGGCGAGAGAGAATGACGACATCTTTCATCGGCACTTTTTCGAAGAATGACATCTGCAGCAGTGAAGTCTTGGCTCCTGTTTCATTAATAGAAACGACGATAAGAGCGCGGCGCTGGAGGCCGGAAATAGCCATGTCGCGATTTGGCGCGTCTATCTCGCCTTCTTTATTTACGCCCTTATCATCTACTGCCGAATATTTGAAAAGCATAGGATTATTATATCACAAGCACCTCACCCCTGCCCCTCTCCTTATAAAGGAGAGGGGAAAATCAAATCATCCGCTCCAGTGCTTTGGGATTGAGCGAGTACTGGTATGCCGTGTCTATAGAAATCTCGCCGAGGCGGACGAGTTCAAGGAGCGAGCGGTTCAGATCCACCATGCCCTGCTCAGAACCAGTCTCTATCACCACGTCTATTTCATGCGTGCGCTTTTCGCGGATAAGGTTTGAGACGGCATTGTTATTTAAGAGTAATTCATATGCTGGAACAAGTCCGCCCGATATACGCGGCACAAGTCTTTGCGAAAAAATACCAAGCAGAGACGAAGCCAGCTGGACGCGGATCTGATCTTGCTGGCCTGCTGGAAAAGAATCTATGATGCGGTCTATCGTCTGGGATGCATTATTTGTATGTAACGTAGAAAGCACTAAGTGTCCTGTCTCCGCGGCAGTGACAGCAGTAGAAATAGTTTCCGGCGTGCGCATCTCGCCGATCATGAGCACATTCACATCTTCGCGAAATGCGGACTTGAGCGCGATGTGGAAATCTTTCGTGTCTATGCCGACTTCGCGCTGGTCTATGATTGATTTATTCGGCGTGTATACATGCTCTATCGGATCTTCAATAGTAACGATATGCCTGGCTTGCTCGTCATTGATGAGGTTCAGCATGGCCGAGAGCGTGGTGGATTTTCCCTGCCCTACTGGACCGACGCAAAGAAAAAATCCCTGCTTCTTCCTCGCAATATCCGCGATGATCGGCGGCAAGCGCAATTCAGTAAGCGGCTTTACTTTCGGCACCAGGCGAAAGACGAGTGAGATGAGTCCTTTCTGAAAAAAAGCATTACCGCGCAGGCGTGCTTCGCCGCGGAAATCATATGAGAAATCCACTTCCTGACTTTCCAGGAATTTTGCCATGCGTTCTTTGCCGAGCACATCAGCGACGATGCCCTGCATGTCTTCCTGCGTCAGCACCGGATGCTTCACGAGAAAGATAAGCTCTCCGGAAACGCGAATAGCCGGCACCCTGCCTGCACCTAAATGCAAGTCCGAGCCGCCTTCACGCATCACGGTCAAAATGAGCTCTTCAAGTTCTTTTTTGTAATCCATCCCGTACGAAATAGGAAATCTTTAGATTTCCGTAGTTAATTTAAAATTTAATAACTCCGACACTGTTCATATTATAAACCTTTTTAGAAACATATCCTAACTGTATGATTTCGTACGGGATCCATTATTCAATAATCTAAATAAAATTTAGAAATCCAATTATTTGCCGACTACTTTTTTTGCCAGAATGCCGATGACCTGGTCTATAACTTCAGCTGGAGTAGAATTTGCTTTTACGATATAGCCTGCCGCGCCGAGTTCCCTGCCGCGATCAATATCAACTTGCTGACCCTTGTTTGAGAGAACTATCTTCGTCGCGCCTTCAGCGAGATTTTCAGCTTTTACTTTTTCCAGCATTTCAAAACCATCCATCTCTGGCATAATAATGTCAGAGAGTAAAATATCCGGCTTGAGGCCTCCTTTTAATTTTTCCAATGCCGCCGCCGCGCCAGACGCAGTGTACACTTCAAAATTGTTCTGGCTGAATTTCAGCGCGTACATATCCAAAAGGAATGTGTCGTCGTCTACTATTAAAATTTTGCGTTTTTCTCCTTCCATAATGTTCTTATTATATAACAAAAGCCCATTTTGCAACAGGGCAAGGAAGCTGTGCATAACTTTTAGCTCTCTTTACTTTCTCTAAATATATGCTAATATATAATAAAACTTATTTTCATTTCCACATATAAAAACTACAATAATGCACACACCAGAAGACCTCAGACTAAGCTGCCGAAAAGCAGGCTTCAGCCCATACAGGAAAGGACCTGTAGAATTTACACTCCCACCAGGGAAAATAGAGGTTTCCCCTCTTGAGCTTTTTCCGGAAGGCGGGGAAGGCGAAAATATCACCGAGATTGGATCAATTCTCGTAGTTCTCTGTTCAAAAAACTTGAAAAAGCTTAATAACGAGGAACAAGAAAAATTAGCAAAGCTTGTATGTAAGGCGCAAGAAGCATACAAGTACTATTTTCAGAAAGCCGCTCACAGCCTGCCTGAGGCAGAGAGAAATAAATACTTTGTAGAATCTGGAAGAATCTTCAAAAAAATCTAAAAAGCTGGAATCAATTGATTCCAGCTTTTTTTATTATTTCAAGAGTTGATTTATTTAAAATAGTATGCGAGATTGAGGGTAGGACGCTCTTTGAACTCATCGGCAATGATGGACGCTGTACATGCGGCTTGTGGTTAGGAAATAAACATCCTTTGATCTGCAAGCACCTAGCTGACCCGGGGAACTGAAACATCTAAGTAACCGGAGGAGAATGAAAACACCATCGTGATTCCCGAAGTAATGGAGAGTGAAACGGGAAATGCCCAAACCACCTATGCGCATTACGGGTGGGGTTGTAGGAAGCACACTGCTTTCCTGAGTAGCGAGAGATAGAGACACTCTCGCGAATCGGCCGGAGTCGATCCGGTAAGGCTAATATCGAGAGCAAAATCAGTCGTCCCCTCCGTAATCAAAATGATTGCGGAGGTTTTTTATTACAGCCGGTAAAAAATAAAAAAGCAGGGGTGATCATTTCCCCTGCTCTGCCGATTTCTTCACGCCCGATTGAGACTTGGTTTCCCTTACGGCAACTCTGATGCAATTTTAATGGCTAAGGGCATAGTTACCCTAAATAAAGAATTTCGAGCGAAACCTTTTTATCGCTCTCTTTACCCATTTCCTCGAGGAACAGAATCTAACTAAATTTACCACATTTAGAATAAATAGCAAAAAACCTTAAAATGTAGCCAACTAGAATTATATCTACAATCTAAAATACTTTTTCTTGTTTTTGATCAGGTATTCCATCGTTTCCTTATTAAAAATTTGAGCGCTTAATTTCAAATCTTTTATCTTTCGCTGTTTTCTATCAAAAAAGTTATCAAAGCTGATTTTTCTTTTAATGAAATGATCTTTTTCTGAAACCAATACCGTAAAAATCGGCTCTAACTTTTCAATTAAATAAACAAATTTTGCTTCTTCATCTTTTCTCTTTTCATATTCGGCGATAATTTTCCAAAAAGATTTCAAGTTCGGATAATTTTTCTTCAGCTTCAATAGAGACTTATGTTCTTCCTTTTCTTTTTCCTTTTGTGAATAATCTAAGTAAATAGATTTATCACCGGCATATACTTCTACCAGGTCGTGGAGCAAGGCATATTTCAGGACTTTACCCAGATCATACTTTAATTTATATTCTTCTATGATCATCCAGCAGAGCATTGCCACACGATATGAATGCTCGACGTCATTGTCCGGAATTTCAGGGTCGTGAATAGAACCCATATCCCGGTAAATTGCATTGAACTTTTGCAACAGTTTCTGGAATTCCAGCGCTTTCTTAAAATTTTTCATGAAGCAATTATAACATGATCCATAAATATCAAGCCTAACCGCAACTTGCGCGGACAAAATGGTTCTGATATAATAGATGCATAAACGGCTTCGGCCTCGGTCCTACTCGCAGGACCTGAAAATTAGACAGAAAAGCGGTCATCGGTGCAAAGCCGGATGACCGCTTTTCTTATGGTCTCAAATTCTTCTTCGGAAATGGTGCCGAACTTTTCAAACAATCTCTTGGCATCTAAGAGGCGCACTTGGGAAATTATAGCCGAACGAGGAATTCCATCTTTCAAGTCTACCGGCACATAAAAAATGCCGGACTTTTCTTTAGTAGTAAGAGGCAGCGCCCACAAGAGCTCTTTATTAAATTTCCTAAATACGACTATCGGCCGGGCAAACTTTTCTCCTTTTCCATCCTGTTCAAAACCCACATTCAGCCCAAGATGACACCACCAGACCTCGCGAGGATGAAAATATACTCTTTTTTCTGCTTCTTCCAGAACTGTTTTTTCCTTATGCCAATTTGTAAAATCTTTTTTCATAAACAACAAGCCGCCTTAATTTTCGCTCAGGGCGGCTCATCGGCTAAAAAAAATTAATTTTAATTATCTACTATACTGACTTAATTAGGGAAATTCACAAAAACAGTAATTTTGCCGTCTTTTTCTTGAGTAAACCGCTTAAAACTAGGTTTCATATTGAATGCATTGACGCTCACTAAAAAATCTCTTCCTTTTATTCGTCCTGTCGGCATACCCTGAGAAACCATGACAACATCAACGTCTTCCAAGATACGGTTCAGAATAAGTTCATTGTTCTTAGTATCTTTAAGGAGGCGTCCCATCGCTTCACCAAACTCTTCCTCTGCTCCTTGCTCATTAGGAACCACTAATTTGTCTTCACTGTGAAAAGAACGGCGCGGGCCTCTTATGTACGGACTTTTGAGTTTAACCAAGTCGTTCACATACACGAGACCTCCCTCCATCTGTTGCTTCAAGATATTAAAAGTAAGCCCTTCTTCCCTGGCTTGCTGGATGAAATCTTCCACCGGTATGACTTTTTCTTCCAAGCCAGTTTCAGAAACCAGAACGACGCTCTTTACATACTGTCTAAGGTCGGAGAAGAGCATGGGGTCAAAATTTCTTGCTCGCAAGACATTTTGCATCACTGCCTCTACTATTTGAACGGCAACAGCATTCCTGCCATTATGCCACTGACGTAGGAGCTCTTCTGGGTTTAATCCTTTTTCTTTGGCAACTTTATCTGCGGCAATCCTTCCAAGATAGTCTTTCACAAAATTACCAAACAAAATCCTCGCCTTACTTCCTTCGTATTTTTCAGGCTTTATACCTGTCGTTTCTTCAAGATTTTTTAGAGCTTGCACTATCTCTGCATAATTTTTCAATTGTTTTGCTTCCTCATATCCTGTCTTGCGTGCCTCATCTAAAGAACCCGGATCAGTAAAAGCCGCCACATGCATTCCTTTGACCTGATTCCATGTTTCAGCATCTTTTAGATTTTCTATGACCAACGAATTGAATTCATGATCAATCGTCTTATTCAAGATTTCCTGGGAAAACTTTTTATCCTCATAATTTGAGTCCCAGAAAGACGCTTCTTGTTTTTCTATATCTTCTTTCGTTGCTTCCTTATCAAAATTTTGAGCATGAGCTACGTCTGAGGAAAGGAACTGTGCAGTAAGCAAGCTACCAGCCAGCACATAGGCACTAAGGTTGCTTTTTGATTTTTCCGCTGGAATACTTTCTTTCACTTGACTCTGTGTTATCGTTATTTTTTCCATGGACATATTGTACTAAAAGATTGTTTTATATGTCAACACCGAGCAACTTCATTAAAAACCCTCCTACTTTCAAACCAGAAAACTATTCATTCTCATTTGAGAAATTATACACTTCAGCAAATGGAATCGTGCCGTCCACGGCTTTGAGCATGGCGTCTTCGCGCATGGTGAGCATGCCTTTTTTGCGGGCGACTTTGTATATTTCTGAGTCTATCGGATTTTTTAAGATGACGCTCTGCATTTCATTGTCCACCTTGAACATTTCGTATACAGCGATGCGTCCGCGCGTTCCCTGCGGGCACTCGGGTGACGGCACAGTATCGTACATCTCGCTCTTCACTTCTATGTCTTTTCTGTGTTCTTCCGGCAAATCTTTCATGCTCTCTTCTATCTGCGCTTTGATGGACGCATCCATCGGCACAAGCTTGCGTGATGATGCGCATGTCAGGCGCGAGAGGCGCTGAGCAACAGAAAGAACAAGCGTCGGCGCGATGAGGTACGGGTCCACGCCCATGTCTACAAGGCGCGGCACGGCACCGATGGCACTGTTCGTGTGCAAAGTAGAAAGCACGAGGTGTCCGGTTAGCGCCGCTTGGATAGCAAGCTGGGCTGTTTCTTTGTCGCGGATTTCTCCCACCATGATGATGTCCGGGTCTTGGCGGAGAATGGAGCGAAGTCCTGAGGCAAAAGTGTAGCCAATTTCCGGCATCATCTGCGACTGGTTGATGTCCGGCATGTGGTATTCCACCGGGTCTTCCAGAGATACGATGTTCGCTTTCTCTTTATCCAGCTCATTCATCATGGAGTACAGCGTGGTGGATTTTCCGGAACCAGTCGGACCGGTGATGAGGATGAGGCCGTATGGCTTGGCGATGGCTTCGCGTATCATGGCAAGATTTCTTTTTGAAAGGCCGAGCTGGTCTAAGGGCTTCACGCCTTTTTCAGAATCCAAAATACGCATCACCACTTTTTCGCCGTAATATGACGGCATGGTAGATACGCGGAAATCAATCTTGCGTCCGTCAATGGTAGTGGAGAAAGATCCGTCCTGCGGCTTGCGCTTTTCGTCCAGGCGGAGCTTGGAAAGAATTTTTATGCGCGCCACGATACCGCTGTACACGTTTGGCGGCAATACGATAGTAGTATGCAGCGCGCCGTCCACGCGGTAGCGCACTTTCACTTTCTCGCCGGTATGCTCGATGTGTATGTCGGACGCGTTGCCTTCGATAGCATTGCGCAAAATGACGGCGACTATTTTAATGACCGGCGCGTCTTCGACGATCTTCACTTCCTCGCCGGGCTTCACATCCTTGATGTCTCGGGAAATATCCGTGACATCGCTCATGGTTTTGGCATCCATTGCATCATCGGCATCCAGCTCATCAAGCGCCTCGTCTACCTGACTGGAGATGCCTTTATAATTTTCCATGATACCTTCGTAATTGCTTTTGGAAATGAGAAATATCTTAAATGGAATGCCGAGCTTGCCAGAGATGAATTGCAGCGCATCCATGGCCTGAATATTTTCCGGGTCTATCACGCCCACTTCCAGCACACCCTCATTCAAGCTGATCGGCGCAAATCGATAGTGCGTAGCTGAATCCTCAGGAATATATTTGAGTACATCAAAAGAAAGTCCTTTCGGATTTACTTTCTTGATGGGCATCGCAAAATATTCGCCTTTCGTCTCGAGGATCTTTTCTTCAGATACGCCGACTTCGACGAGAGCGGTATCTATGTCGCCTTCGTATTTGTCATTGGCGCGATTTTTGACCGCCCCGATTTGGCTCTGGGTGATAAATCCCTTTTTGGCAAGTTCTTCTAAAAAGCTCATATGTATATTATTGCACGGAATTGCCGGAAACCGCAGGAGTATTGGCAGGTGTTCCAGTAGCAGGAGTAGGTGTCGTATTCACCACAGCCGCGCTTTGGTCCGCACCGATAGGCGCAAAAGGATTCGCGCGGCCTTCAGTACCATCGGGCACGATCTGGATGGTGGAGTCGCGCAAGGTGGCAAATGCGGCGTCATTAAAGATCGAATCGTCGAGGCGGATGCTTTTTATATTCAAGAGCACGGAAAGGAAATCTGCACCGACAGCCGAAGTGGCATCGGTAACCACAGGCTGGAGTGCCGGATCACCCGAAGAAGAGACAAGCGCCGCTTCCGGATCTTTCTTGATGAACAAGAAATACGCTCCGGCCAAAACTCCGGCAATGACTATAAAGATGAAGGCATTTTTAAGTGTAGGATTCATATATTAATTCTTGAGCCAATATGTCCTGACCGTAAAAGAATATTTATAAGAGGCCAGGTTCGAAACCGCCGCGCCTGTGCCTGATTCGGAAGAAAATTCGATGGAAGATACGTCCACGATACGCAAGTTCTGCTCGAGGTCGCGGATAAAATTCAGAAAATTCGCATAACTGCCGGAAGTGGAAAATTCAAGCTCCCAAATACCATAGTCCTTGCGAGCCGCTTCCTGAGCGGCTGCCACTGCCTGTGCTGCGCCCTGTATAGGGGTTTCTGACTTGGTAGTAGTATCATATTTCACATCTTTCAATACCATGCCGTACGGAGCGGCGATCTTTTCTACTTCGAGAATGAGGCGGATATTATCCACGTTGTCCGGCAGGAGCGTCTCAAGCTTGCGCAAATTTTCTGGATCGATGGAATTATATTTCTGGGTCAGCTTGTCGCGCTCGGCTTCAAGGGCTTTGGAATTCGAAAGAGCTTCGTCGTACGCGGATACTTGGGATTTAATGCCGGTGATCTCCTTATATAAAGGACTGGTAAAAGTGAAAAAGCCAGCGATGGCGATTCCTATTAAAATGACTGGGAAAGCAAAGCGCAGCATAATATTATTGTGTCGGCGAAGCTTCTGCTTCACCAGCTAACTTCTGCTTATAATCGATGAACACGGGATCAACGGTAAACTCCAGATCAAAAAGTACATTGCCTTTATCGTCAAGGGAAAGATTCGAAAAGACCGGATCAATGAAATATTTATTCTGAGCGAAGAGGTCGGACTGCAGCGCCACAGAACGGTAACCGACAGCCTGCCCGCTCATCTTCACGGCCACTTTGGGTGCTTTGTCATTCGTAAAGTCATAGGAGAATTTTGTGTAACGGACGGTCTTCATCGTCAGCGCTTGTAACGCTTCAAATATCGGACTGATAGCGATATGTTTTGAGAGAACTTCGCTTGAAGCGCGCAGGCGCTTATCAAGGACCTGCAGCTGCGTAATCTTTGCCGGCTCGAAACGGTTCTTAGCTAACACCAAATCCGCGTCTTTTTTCTGCAAGCTTTTTGCGAGCACTCCTTTATAAAAATACAAACCGCCGGATGCGAGCAAAACAGTGAAGAAAATAAATACTGAAATAATGGTGATGAGACCGACTTGGCGCGCCGGTTTAGCCCGCTCTTCAGCGAGAGGCTTTTTGGGTATGAAAGATGTTTGAAAATTTGGTTCCATCTATTCTATTGGTTCCTTTATATTATCGCACACTTACTGCAATTTTCGCAATGCCAAGCCGAGAGCAACGGCGAATTCCGGGCCGGTGGCAGCAAGGACTTTTTCAAGGAAGGCCGGAGCGCCTACTTTGGAGAACGGATGCCCCACCTCCACTTCTGCACGGAAGCTCGCAGCAGCCACTTCCGGCAGACCTTTCATCAATGCTCCCCCGCCGGAGAGGATGACTTTGCTGATGGTGCGCCCGTATTTCTTTTCATAGCCGAGCAGCACATTGTTCGCTTCGGAAAAGATATAGTCCGTATGCACTTTGATGATGTCCGCCAGGGATCTCTCCGCGGGATTGCCGAACAGTCCGAATTCTTTTTTCATTTCTTCTGCTTTGGCGAATGGGATCTGCAGTGATTTGGAAATAGACTCGGTAATGTCGGCCGCACCGCGATTGATCGTATGGAAACTCTTCACTGTGCCGAATTCAACGAGAGACAGCTTTGTGCGTGAAGCGCCGAAATCCATGAGCAGTACCGGCGAGAGTTCGTGCTCAAAATTCGCACGGATAGAGGAGAAGATCTCTATCTCAAAAAATCCAGCTTCGAGATTCGTCTGTGTCACCAGGGAGCGATATTTGGACACGGCGTCATTCTGGATGGCGACGACGAGGACTTCCGTCTTGCCTGCGTCTTTCGGCAGGTCCGGATTGTTCGCTTCTTCGAAACTCGTTTCTTTCTTCGGCAGGACGAACCAATCGAGCGACACTTCGGTAATAGGAACCGGAATATATTTACGCGCTTCGGTAGGTACGATAGTAGCAAGCGCGCTTTCTTTCACGGAAGGCGGCAGCTCGATGGTAAAGACGAGGCTTGACTGTGCTGGTATGGCAAGCGCCGCCGAAGAAGTGGTAACACCCGCGGCTTTCAGGACTTCCTTAAGAGCTTCGACTATCTTTTCCGCAGAGAGATTCGTGACTTTGCCGAGATCCAGATCAGCATATGGGCCGAGCGAAACCGCGCCATACGTTTCGAGCATGGCCCGCCCGCCTTTCTTTTTTATTTCCACTATCTTGATGGCTGAAGTACCGATGTCTATGCCGAGAGCGCTGCCACCCGAAGAGCCGCCGAACATGCCGGAAGCTGAACTTAATATTTTTGAAAAAGGATTGTTCATTTTTTTGTTACGCCAAAACTGCGGAATTTATCAGAATTTTATCTTTCCGCGTTTATAATTATAGCATATATGAATTATTTAGACATCCTGCTGGATTTCATTTTTCCTGCTTCTTGCACCATCTGCGGCAAGAGCGGGACGGATATATGCCTAGCATGCCTCTCCCATTGTCCCTCTGCCGAGCGAGAGTGTTCACAGTGGATATTCCCTCTTTTTGATTACCGTTATCCGCCAGTAAAACAAGCAGTGCATCTGCTGAAATACAGAGGCAAAAAGCGACTGGCCAAAGTATTTGCTGAAGCACTTCACGGCAAGATATCCGAAGAATTAGCGGACCTATCAATAATGGAAAATTTTCGAGATGCGTTGCTTATACCCATTCCCCTAGCCCCGGGGCGGCGGCGCGAGCGCGGCTTTAATCAAGCGGAACTTATCTGCCGGCACCTCACGACACTCGACCCAAATTTAAAAACAGAAAGTAAAGTTTTAATAAAACCAAAAGACACGGAACATCAGGCGCGCATCCGCGACCGTACGCTCCGACTCAAGAATATCATAGGTTCTTTTAGCGTACAGAATCCGGAGCGGATCAAGAAAAGAAATATTATTTTAATAGACGATGTGGTTACGACCGGAGCCACGCTTTCCGAAGCGCGCCAGCTGCTTCGGAAAGCCGGCGCGCGGAAGATCATCGCCTTTTCTGTGGCTCACTAAGGGCCTTTACTTTTTTCTATCATAGAGTAAAATGTGGTAAATTACATTGTAAATAACTTCCTGTATATATATCCTAAAAACAAACGCCATGTCACACAAATTTGTCCTGGATGATGAATTCCGGAACTTTCTGATGAGGGGCGCCGCTCAAAATGACCGGAAAAATTACCTGAAAAAGCGCTTTCATACATACAAGAAATGGTCCGGGGCTGAAGAAGGACTCGATACGACCGCCTATTACGAGATGAGCGGCGACTTCCTTAAGCTCTTTTTGTACTCAACCCTGGATATGGAAAAACATCTAGTATTTCTGAAAAAAGAAAAGAGATGTTTATTCACACTCAGCGCACTGACTGAATTCGGCGAACCTATCACTACGGTTTCCTACAAATGCCGCCTGATAGACGCCGAGAAAGATTTTTTCCGTCTGGAAATAATCGAAAAGCCCAGTGTCAAAATGCACTCGCATACGTAAAAAGACTCCTGAGCAGGAGTCTTTTTTTTATTATCCCCTCTTGTTGCGGGAAGTTTTCTTTTTCGGAGCAGGTTTGCGGACCGCTTTCTTTGCTGTTTTCTTTACAGCACTTCTTACTTTAGCTTTGCCGGCGGCGGAAATATTTTTCCACTGCTTGCGCAAACCGTTGACGACGGCCGCGAGTTCAGCTTTGTCTATATTTTTCGCCTCAGCGTATTTTTTGGATACTTCGTCGACGATGCGGTCATAGATCGGCTCGGTGATTTCTTTCGCTTCTTCGAGCTTCTCGATCATCTCGCCTTTCATCTTTACCGCCCAGCCGCGGATTTTGTTACGATTCTTCTTGCCGTCCGGACCGAATAAGATGTACCCCGCCGCAGAGAGAGCCGCGACGCCCGCCAGGGTAGCAACGACTTTGCCTATATTGTTTCTATTATTCTTTTTCATATTTAATTCGATAGATTACTGCTAATACTTATATTATATCACGGAAGCTATTTCTTCGGAACTTTTTTCTTTTTTGTTGCGGCAGCATGATGGCGCTTGCCGAAAATGAAGCGGAAGATAGCGCTCTCTTCGAGGTCATGATATGCCTCTTCGAGATTTTCTTCTATGTTATCTACGCCGCGTTTCAGTTTTCGCGAGATATCACGAAAATTACGGAAGGCTTGTATTAAATAAATGCCGCATATGCCGAAGATGACAGTGAACGCAATAACGGCAATTGTAGTGATAAAGAAAAAAATGTCCGCGTGAATTATTGATTCCATAGAGATAAGTATATCATTATTCCTGAGAGCTTTCTATCACCTTGTTCACGAAGGCCCGAGTGAATTCGTAAAAATTACCCGTGCCTTTTTTTAGATTGAGCGGCCACAAGATAGCGGCGGCATATTTTTCCTGTAATGCTTTGACTGCCTGATATGTGAGTGGGCCAAAATAATCCGTTTCTTTCCCGGGAGAACCGAAGCCTTTTGGTGCAACCAGAAAACCGAGTGTATTAAGAAATCTCTGTAGCTGTAGAACATCCGGATTTTTATTGCCTCTGTGAAGATTTTTTTCAAAGGAAGTGAACTTTGATACTGCCGATCCCAGCGTCGAATTTTCTGGTGAAACTATCGGCGAAGTCGTCTGAATGGGTGGCTGTATAGGCTTAATAGGAGGCGGTGGAATGATCACTACGCCGCCAGCAGGTGCTCCGGCATTTGTTCCACCGCCGCGTACACTCATGGGCCGCCAATCAGTCTTTACCGCGCACTGTTCACAATCAAAAGTAATTGTTTCAATGTCCGCACCAGTCAATGAACCCCGAAACAACCCATTCGCATCAATAGTGATACCGGAAAAATTAACCCAGCCGATGCCCTGCCCCCAAGCGGAACCCGAGAGATGCCCCTCGCCGTCATTTATGACCTGCTGTCCGGAATCTGTGGGCGCTAAATTTATCCAGCCGATATGTGTATTCCAGATATAACCGGAAAGTCCGGAATCGGTGACGTGGATATTCCCCTGATCTGCTTTAAAGTTCAGCCAGCCGTAATTATTGCTCCAAGCATACTGCTGATTTGCATCTATTGTTCCATCAGTTGGAGACGCAAAAGATATGTGCGGTAAAAAACATACAGTGAGGGCCAGTGAGATGAGAATTTTTTTCATTTATATTTAGTTTAGTTTAGTTATCCAGTCTGACTGTTACCCCTTTGTTTGTGCTTCCGGCGGTGAATGCCCCCAGCGTACTGTCGCACACGCCGGACGCATGCGTGACGAGGCCTTCATATGCTTTCTTGCCGGAAGGCACGCTTCCGACTATCGGCTCAAAAATGGTAGAGGCGAAAGAACGGACCGTGAGCGTCGGGCTCGTGCCTGATTTAGAAGCAAGGCCGAAGGCGAGATAATAATTTCCCGGCGGCAGAGAAACTGCGGGAGAGACGGTAGTACTGAATACGGCTGGCACATTGAGCGAAGTGATGCTTGCGGTCGTCACATCGATGAGCTTGCTCGTGCCGGCTTCATTATAGATGCAGACTTTTGCCGTTACAGACGGTGAAGCGCTTCCGCCCACGGCCGTAGCATAGAAACTGAGCTGGTTCACCGTGATAGCTTGCGGGACATTGAAAAGCACGACGCCTCTTTCCGTCAGGTTCACGTTCGGCGCGTAGGTGCTGACAGCGCCGGTCGCCGTACTGGGGCGAGTGACGACAGTGGTGATAGTAGGAAGAGCCGTCCATACGGGAGCAGTGCTCGTGCCGGCTGAGGCCAAATAATATCCAGAGGCAACTGCGGCTAAGTTTCCAAAAGTATTCGCGCTGCTCGCATATATCAAGTCTCCCGTCGTAGCGGTATTCGGATATGTCGCCGTTGAATACGTGAGGTCAGTGCCGTCGGAGCGCAAAATTTTTCCGGCAGAGCCAAGGGCGAGGTCGGACCATTTAGGAGTTCCGTTTCCGACGATGATATCTCCGCGTGTAACTGTTGCGGCCAATGTATCGGTATGCGTTGCGGAAAGAAAATTGTGCGCGGACGATGCACCGCTCGTACCGCAGGAAAATGAGTTCGTCGAAGCGGTGTAGTTGAGGTGGTTGCCCTCGGTATCAGTACAGTCCGCCAGAGATTTCCAAGCACCGGCAGTGGTGGAGCTGGAAACAAAAATCTGATCGTCAGCGCCGGGAGGCGTGCCGGTGCCGCCGTCCGCAACGGAAACATCCGTGCCGCCGACACGATATACATATGCGCCGCCGATGGTGACCGCAGTCGGTATGTCTGTAGCGATGGACGGTACGCCGCCAATACTAGTAACCAGTATGCCAGAATTTGCTGTAGCTAAATCAGAAATTACGTTAGTCGCAGATGCGTACAATAATCGGTTCACGGTGACTGTAGCCGGATACGTGGCAGTGGAGTAAACCAGATCCGTGCCGTCCGAGCGGAGAATTTTTCCGACGGAGCCAAGTGCCAGGCGCGACCATTTTGGAGTTAAGTTGCCGACCATAATGTCCCCGCGGACAACAGTGCCGGCCAAGGTATCGCTATGAGTAGCCGAGAGCAGATTGTGCGCGACAGCCGTAACGGCAGTCCAACTGGTAACTGTGCCGTCCGTCGTTAGGAATTTTCCGCTGTTTCCCGTCTGGCTCGCGATGGTAGGGTCAGTTTCCGTATACGAGCGCAGGTAGCCGGCGACGGCGTGACTACCCCAATTGAAGGCCGTGTTCCAATTCGTGATATCACTGCCGGCAATACCGAAAGCAGAGGATGCCGTGAAAACAGGATCAGTTTCAGAAGGCGTATTTATGAGGTCAGCGTAGTTTCCACTGAATGAGTCAGTGATACCGTAACCAGCGAGAGTTGTCGGAGTTCCGGTTAAGCTGGCAAAAGTTCCGTTAAAAAGTGCTGGTGTGTCGGTCAAATCATTATAACTGCCGGAGAATAGTACGGGTAGTCCGGTGAGACTAGCGTACGCGCCATCAAACAATACAGGTTTGTTTGAAAGTGCGGCATAATCGCCGCTAAATAAAGTCGGTAGTCCGGAAAGGTCCGCATATACCCCAGAGAAAAGAATTGGCTTGTTTGTGAGATCAGTATAACTTCCGCTGAATGAGTCAGTGATACCGTAACCAGCGAGCGTCGTCGGCTTGCCGGTGAGACTTTCAAATGTACCATCAGGCATTGTTGGCTTGCCGGTAATTTCTTCCCATGTTGGAACATATGAAATCAAGCGATACAATCCTGTGTGATTTCCCCAGCCGAAAGCAGTATCCCAATTTGAAATTTTTGTGCCGGTAATTCCAGCAGAGGGAGAAATACCGAATACTGGATCTGTTTCATCAGCAGGAGTACCGCCGACTTCATCAGTGGCGCAAGAGAACACACTTCCATTCCACGTCAGTTTATCCGTACCCGTACATGTCGGCGCATCTATTCCGATAGTTCCGCTTTCGGTAATTATTCCACCTGAAAGACCGTCGCCTGCCGTTACCGAAACGACTGTTCCGCTGTTGCCTTCCCCACCGGAAGATACGGTAGCCCACGAAATTCCAGTACCGTCCGTCGTCAAAAACTTTCCAGCATGGCCCGAGACGGAAGGCAAAAGGCTCAGTATCGCATTTTCAATAAATCCGAAAATACCAGTAGAAGAATCATATGAAAGAGGGCCCAGCACGGAGAATGCACCGCGCGCATTCGCATTCGTAAAATATCTATTCGTAATTCCTTCCAGAATGTCATCGGCACTCAGCACCACTTCCCCTATTTTCCCGTTCACGGATTGCACTTGATCTTCAGGAGAGAGAAGTTCCTGCCAAGCGCCATCCTGATCGTAGATGAAAGTCTTATTCATGCCGGTGACCACGGCGACATCGCCCGTCCCAAGACCAGACAATGCATCGCGTGCGGCTTCATCGGCGACGACATATGTCTTATCAAGAACCACATTTTCCGGCACCAAAAATTCCTGCCAGGTATTTTCCTGTGTGCGGACATATGATTTGCTTACGCTCGTCACTTCCGCATGATCGCCGACTTGTATATCAGTCAGGGCATTCAATGCATCAAGGTCGGCTACCAGATACGTATTGTTGAGCGGCGTCAGGAGCTCCTGCCACACTCCCCCACTCGTCTGCACATAAGACTTGTTTATGTTGGTGACCACCGCATGGTCACCGATCTGCACACCAGTCAGCGAATGCAGCGTGTCCAGATCAGGCACCATGAAAAAACTGCTCGGACCAAGGACGGAAAATTCCTGCCAGATACCGTCCTGCGTCCAAGTATACGTGCGGTTCACGCTGGTCACGATGGCGTGGTCGCCGATCTGCAGATTTGTCAGCGCATCGCGCGCGGTGATGTCCGGCACGACATACAATTGCTCGGCCCGCAAAAAAGTGACCGTACAGTCAGGATCAGTCGGAGAACAGCCCGGATTCAAAGTCTCACCTGGAGAAAAACGCGCGGCGGCGGATACAAGATGCACGGTGCTCACGACCGCGGCAAACAAAACAGCGGAAGAAACGCCTACGGCAAGTATTTTTCGGAATCTCATAATATACTCCCAGTATATCATTTTAAAAAGATTACAGAGGCTCCGGCCCGCCCACTGCCTGGTCTGCGCGGTCGGCATCAGCATCGGCGCGTGTCTTATGTACCCGACCATCCAAATGATTCGCCGGCGCGTACACCGTGTATATCTTCAGGGGCTCCCTGCCCGTATTTCGGAAATTGTGGCGTATGCCGGCAGGTACCACCACCACATCGCCCGGAATCACCGGAAATTTTTTGCCGTCCAATATTGCTTCGCCAGTGCCGGAAAGGAAAAAGATCGTCTGCTCCGTACGCATATGCAGCTCGTCTCCCACCTCGCCGCCAACGGGAATACTCATCAGCACGAGCTGGCTCTGTGGGCCGGTGTGCAATACGCGACGGTAATTCTGATTCTTCATCGCTTCCTCAAATACATTTATGTGATAGCTCGGCAAAGCCTTCTGCACTTTGCGTACCACCAAATATTTTGAAGCGCTCATCGCATAAGCCGCGCCAGCGGACATGAGTATGACCAGAGCGGCGGCAGACATGAGTATAAGAAAATTATTTTTTTTGTTTTTCATATGAGTGCGCCAAAGCGTATGCGCTAGAATTCATTGTACACTATTTTAAATAAAGATTTTATAAAGATAATGCATCTGGATGCATGACAGCAGAGCACCGGCACGCAAAGATATCTTCAGGACCGCCTGATGGAAAAAAATAAGAAATGTGCTAGAGTGTGGATATTGGAGCCGTGTCAGAGTGGTCTAACGTACCTCTTTGCTAAAGAGGCAGGGGCTTTAAAACC
>CAYGDG010000007.1:0-57867 GCA_964348725.1 uncultured Candidatus Saccharibacteria bacterium | reverse complement strand
CCAGCAGGCCAACAACAAGACCGTCGGCATAAGCCTTCGCGTTGTTCTCGGCGGTGAGAATAGATGTATTCAAAACCGAGCCCAGCATTCGTCTCCAGACGCCGGCCACTTGAACGGGAATTTCGTCCGTAGCACCAAGCGACGATATCGACTGGCGAGATGTGAGCGTAACCGGGCTTGTCATAAATTAACCTGCGATTAACCGTTAATAAGAAATTCGCCATTATCGTCTGTAATAAACAGATCGCCACTATCGATCAGATAGAAGCCAATGTAAAGTGGGTAATGTGCCAACGGCACACTCAGAATAATCAATCTATTTGCAAATGCCATGGCGCTTTCTCAAATGGGTGTCGGAATCGAGTTGATATTTCAACATCTTAGATCACGGTGCCGCATGGGTCTGTCTCTCCGGCTGAGTATGTGCCGGTCATGGATGCTGCGTCTGTTACAAGAGTCGCGCCAATTTCCTTGCCCGCATCTCCGGCAGGGCAGTTCGTGTATTCGGTCACAAACAAAACGGCGATCAGTTGTGCAGGGGTATACGTATTCGCAGAGAGTGTAAGGGGCACATCGTCAAAACGCACACTGACAGTCCCGGCAACAGCGTCTAAAATCATAGCAACAGTTGTTGGGTGAGAAACTGGAGTTGCCGTGTATACAGACACGTTATTAACCAACACGCTCTGATAAAGAGTACCGTCAGCAAAAACAGTCAAAATAACCTCAAGGACATCAGAAAATGCTGCTGTAGTCAGAGTGAATACAGTCCTGTACGCACTGACACCAGCACCGCCGCCAACGGTTGCAGGCAAAATAGGCAACCATTCGATGGCTTTTTTCCCTGCCGAGAAATTCATCTTCTGGCCAGTGCCGACAGTAGACCCAGTTGGAAAAGCGGCACCTGTACGATTCGCGCCGGGCGCGCCGACCAGCGCGAGTTGGCCGGTCTGGCTGCCGTTAGTGAGCTGTAATTGCAGAAATCCACTGCTAGTCACTTCCGACGTAGCGTCGAGCGGGTAGGCGCAGGAGATGCCTGCGGCTTGGTGCCGCTGTGACATAATCGCACCAAATACGCCGTTCACGCTATTCACATCATATCCCCTACAGAAACCCAGACGCTGGCTACGGCGGCTGTTTCCAAGTATACGGCGGCAATCTTGCCAGAGATATTTGTGGAACCACCTGCGCCGACGAGCGTATCCGTACCAGATGTTACCAACACGATTGTGCCCGCTTGCTTGTTGCGAAACTGAACAGAGTACCCCGCCGCCAGGGCAAGGGCGGCCTGATTGGGTAGCGTAATAGAAACGGTCGTGGCGGACTCGAACACAAGAATCTTGCCTTCGTGAGAGGCGTTAAGCGTCAATGTGGTGCCAGCAACAAGAAGAATTCTGCCGCTAATAAACGTCATAACCTCTTGAATTGCCGCTTGAGCGTTTGTCGAGCCTAGACGACCCGCTGGAGCAAATGGAACCCCATCAGAACTGAGCTGGACATTGGGGCCAGCGAGCCCGTTTACCATGTCGATGCCGCCACCGCCCGTGGGTAGCGATACAAGAATGTTTCCACCGTTAAACATGGCTACACCTTATTTGAAGAAGGACATGAATACAACACAGCCCGCTTCAGAGCGAAGCGAGATTGTGGCACCAGCCGTTACTTGTCTGGCCACGGGGTTGCATTCTGGGGAGTTGTCGTCATTTGCTGTGGGCAGCGTAATCGCGTTGCCATCACGAACAAAGAATATACCCGTCGTGACAAAGCTAACCATGCGAGCGCCCGCAGGGATCGTGACCGTTACCGCCGTGTCGGCGACCAGTGTACGCTTGTACACGAGGTCAGAAATTGGCGGCGCCGCGACCGGCTGGCTGTCGCTGGTCAGAAAATAGGAAAAGATTTTCATTAAAAGATACCTCGTCTGAAGGTTGACAGTTTATCACACTTCGTTAGGTTCGCGAAGATACCACTTGCCCCCAGAGACGGCATGGTCAGTTATGGGAATATAGTCAAAATTGACCAGCTTCTTCTCGGTATCGATATGGGCGAGCGTAAAGCCGTTATTCCACTGTTCGCCCTCGCAATAGGTTGCGGCTCGACGATGGCCCGAGCCCATTTGGTGCCACTCATAAGCGCCTTGGTTGGGGCTGAAGCCAGACCAGACCTCGTGAGAGTGATGATGACCGTTGACACCTGGCATTCCCCACTTTCTGGCAAGTGGAAAGTGGTGAGCAAGAAGACAACCGTAGTAAACCTTGTAGTTCTTACCTATCTCCTTCTCGATGTCTTTTCTTGAGCGGGCGGCCAGATCGGCCTTTGCAATGTAGTTGATCTCGAACTGATCAAGACCAAGTAGCTGCTTGATTGTCATGCCGTGAAGACTCGAAAGAACGTCCATTAGGGCCGGTGTGGCGTCTTGTAGCAGCCGTAGAAGGCGGTGTTCGTGATTACCCTCAATGAAGTCAATCTGTGCATCTGGAGCCGCTCGACGCAGTGGGCCGAGAATGTTGTCGTGGGTGAATCTAATGCGACCGGCGGCGTTCCATGTCCGGGGGTCTGTCGTATACTTGCCGAATTCCGGGAGGTCGAAGATGTCTCCTACGAGGGAGATACAGTCTGGTTGCACGCGCTGGGCTGTGTCTAGCAGCACCCGCAGGTAAAAACGATCTATCTCTTCATCGTGAAGGTCGGAGCACAGTAGCATCGTTTTAAAGCGCTTCCCGTTGTCTCTAATGAAGTTTCCACCCCACTCTTGTCTCGCGTTCGCTTGTCTGTAGTGGTCGACACTGGCATGGGCGGCAATGTGTTTTTCGTGAAGCGATTGGTGGCGGTTCAGGTCGATACCGGCCTGGCGACGAAACTCTTGAAACGTGCCAAAATAGCGATTCCAGGTTGAATCGGTAATCTTCGAATTTGCACGGAAGTAATTACGGCTTATGTATCGATCCTTGTCAATGCCCTGAATGCGGCTCAACTCGTCGATACACTCCTGCTCGCCCCAATCCTGCATAAATGACTTGCCATTCTCTGTCATCGGCACAGATGGCGCCTTGTGATCCGAGCGGACAATGAGGGCCGGGAGTGATGGGTTTGATTCTCGTTTGGAGCGAATCGTGGCTGCACGATTTCGTACACCGCGCTCACTCATGCCGACCTTTGCGGCAACGTGCTTTAGTCTGGGGTAGCCTGATACGTTGTTGTAAACCTTGGCAAAATCTTCCATCGAGGGGTGCTTGTGTGCGGCGGTCATTTGATGTTCTCGTGCCAGTCAATGAGAGCGTTATATCGATCGGCGATCGTTTTACAGGTCGCCGCGAGATCGATGTCGGCCTGTATTACGGTTGAGAGTTTTGCGCCTTGTTTGCTGGCTTGTTCGACGCCCCCAAGGTCTCCAGCGGTATCAGTGGAAGGGGTTCCGGGCGTGACAGAAGTTGTGCTGGCACTGTCGGGCAGCTTGCCACTACGGGTCGCATTGAGCAGGCCGATATCGCGCTCACCAAGAGCACAATAAAGGTCCCTTTCAGAATCGTCATACAATCTCCTCACCACTTCGCGGGTCACATATTTGGTGACGTACTTGATTTCAACCTGTTTCAAGGCAAGTGCTTCTGCCAGCGATTTTTCGATTTTAGCAGACTTTGCGCGAAGTTGTTCGGTGGCGACAGCGGTATCGTGTTCTTTTAGCAGGGCTTTGTTTTGCTCTACTGCGGACGCATATTTGTGGCCAACGTAGACGCCGCCTCCAAAAAGGAGGGCGGCTACCACCAAAGCTATGACGCCTTTAGACGCCTGTAGTTGCGGCAAAAAAGCGGATAGTGAGAACATCAGCCTTCTGCCTGCGCTTCACCCGCCTTGTTGACGGAAGAGTCAACCGTATAGCCAGCGAGAAAGAATGTAGCGAACTGTGCAGCCGTCATTTCGTGCAGTTGGCCTGGCGTCCCCGCTACGAACAACCCCGCCACAACGCCAATCAACGTCAAAAAGGCGGCAATACTGGCCTTCTTTTGAACACGAAAGAAATAGTCGACAAATCGAACGGTCGTTTCCTCCCTTACAAACTTCTTTGCCCAGTGAACAACCATCCCCATAATCGCTGCGCCGAAACACGCTAGCGCCACTATCACCTGTTCCATAAACACCTCAAACTTGAATATAAACCGTTTCTGGCTTAAGCGGCCACGGGCGAGCTTTTTTCACCGCTTTGAGACACTGCCCCCTTTCATCTCTTTCGGCGAGCCCCACATGAACCCAAGAACCGAACTCATGAATAATCTGATCCCATCCTTCGCCACTCATGTGCTGGCGAATAAACGCGAAGAGATCGTCCACGGACATACCGGGAATTACGATGTCGGCGGCACAGCCTTGCATGTGGGCGGATGTCTTTGAGCCGCCCACCAGTTTGTTGACAGCGGCGCTTCTGTAACCAGAAATTACCCTGATTGGGTATTGGCGACCAGTCTCAATTGCCAGCCTAGCTCTCAGAACTTCAAGCCAGTCTGCGACCGAAAGAAGGTTGTGAATCAGCTTTTGTGGACAGACGTTTACAATACCGGCCCTAGCGGCCTTCTCCGAGAACTGCATCTCGGCTTGAGAAAAGTGCGGCGGCCAAATTAAAGGTGTTGTCATTTGACGATCTTATCCCAAAAGACGAAGAGCATCAAGCCGCCGCCGCCCGCAAAGATAAGGGCAAACGATAGCGCCTTCCGAAGGATGGAGGTCTGCATGTCATCCAAGAAAGTCAACAGACGATCAAGGCGCTTGTGCGATTCGTAGTGCTCGTGAGGGTTCTGTTCACCCAGAACACCCCCAAGACGCGCACCAAGACGCGCATCAAACTCATCCACAAGGTCCTCTTTGAACTTGTAAAGACGGATCTCCAAATCCTTCTTGTGGATTTCAATCACGCGCTCCGCCGTCTCTTGTGCGATCTTTTCCATAGCAGGGATAAGCCCTCCCGTTTGGGAGCACTCCTCGCAAAAATTGGGTTTCGCTTGGGCTGAAGGAAGCATTCCCCGACTCTCTCTTGCGGAAAATATGATGCGTCAGTATGGCAGCGACCCGGCACTTTTGCAAGTTATGTGGGCCACGTTTCCGGCTTTATCTGGCCCTTGAGCAGGCCCGTTGTGTTGGCTTGCAACTGTAATTGTGCCGCGTGGGCGTGAAGGAGAGCCGCTCTTACGGTGATATCCCTAAGAACGTCCTCCAGTTGAGACTTGGTAATGGATGTGAACGAATTGTCCGCCATCTTCCAATATAGGCGCCCATCTTCCAGCAACGTCGGTAGAGATGTAAAATTGGCAAGCGCTCTACCCATGCGCATAATGGCCTTTTCGTTGGCATCAAATACAAGCCCGCCAGAGTTAATTGGCGACAGTTCTAGCGAGTCTCTAATCGCCTTGATGTCTTCAGATGTTGCCGGTCGAAAGTCCGGGTTAAGTTGCAGGGACACCCTCAATGGACACCTCCTTGGACAAATAATTGGGATACGAAAACCTAACAACATATGTACCTGGAAGGTCGACGGCGAACTCGAAAACGCCATCCTCGATCACATCTGTGATTCCCGCGACTTCGACCGTGGTTCCAATTGGCGCTGTGAATGTTACAAAGTCTATCCCGTCTGCCACAAAAAGCACCTTGTCTACGACAACCTCCGCCTCTATCTTTGCCCAAACGGTGTATGGCGAGGTCCATACGTTCACAAAATGCGTCGTGTCTCTAACATCGCCATCGACAATGATAAAGCCACAGTTTTCGGGGCAGTTTGCAAAGGCCGTTTCCGGCTCTCCCGAGATGATATATGAGATGATGCCCGTTGTTTGGTCGAATATCGCAAATTTTTTCACTTCTTTGTCTCCAAATAGTGAATATACCTTCCCTCAGATTTAACAAACGAGGTGTTTGAAAATCTCGTTGTGCCACTTGATAGTACACATGCCACTGTGGCCATCATGTAAATTTTCTTGGCACCGTTTAATACCACCGGTTTAAAGCCTCTTGCCTTGTTTTTTCTATTTATTTCGGTTAGAACCACCACGGGGCTCACATATCTCGCAGTCGCCAAAACAAGAGGGTCGCGACTAATACCATCTATTGAGATCCAGACTTTTACCACAACATCGCTGTTATAGTTGTTGATGTCAGTAAAAAATGTGTCAATGTCGCAACCCCAAAAAATCAAACCGGGGTTATTAAATGCGGTAATGCTCAAGGTCGCAAGCGTGAAAGTCGTAAAAGAGGCCAGAGCATAGCCGTCTACGCTAGTGCCGCCATCGGTAATTCTCGGAAACCAGTGAGAGTAATTCTCGCCCGAATTGGAATAATGCGTTACAACCGAATCGGACTGTAACCCGGAGGAGACCGTAACGGCCTGATTTGCTATCTTGAGGGTGGTGACATTAAGGTCCACAATGTTGGCGGTCTGAATAACAGCGGTGCCGACGTTCGCGTTTGAGGTCACAATCAGATTCGCGCCAATCTCAGAAGCTGTGATTGCGCTTGCGGCAATATGTGTAGACGTAATGGCGTCAGCGGCAATTTTACCGCCAGTAATCGTATTCGCCGCAATCTCATTTGCTGTAACGGCGCCAGCCAAAATCTTGGCGGTGGTGACGGAGCCCGCTGCTAATTCATCTGTGGTAATTGCCGCCGCCGCAATTTGGTTCGCGGTAATTGAGTTCGCCGCAATATCCGGGCCATTGACATACGCCAGCGTGTAGCCAGAATGCCCCGCCGTGTCGCCCACATCCCACCCAGATTGAACACCCCATATATTTGTGGAACGAAGCCAGTACCACCACTGTTGGTTTCTACCGACAACGTGACTAAACACCTCCGCCTTGCCCCTATAAACAAGAGTGGCGCCAGAGCGATCATTAGTAGACTGTCTTGCCCACACCTCCGTGTAACCAAAATATGGCGTTACCTGATTTGTCCACCTCAATAGAACTTGTTGAAACCCCTGATTCGCCACAAATCCAGTGGGGGCAAGTGGGGCGACGGTGGTTGGGGTTAGAGAATCTGCCGTTGTCGTAATTGCTGTAGAAACACCAACAACGCCCAAAGAAGAGTTCCATTCACCAACCTGGTCCGAGGTGTCTCTGACGCGCACCCAATAATAATAGGTGCCGGCGCTTACTGGGTCCACATATGAGACACCAAGAGCGCGGCCAACCAGAACCTCGGCGCCGTTCATTGTATTTGCGGTGTGTCTCCAAACCTCGTAATGAGCGATGTTACCCGGGTTGTCGATCGGGACCTGCCAAGAAAGTGACACCCGCCCCTGACCATTCACTGCGGTGAGGTTGAGCGGCTGGTCGTATGGCAAAGCGGCAGACGAAACAACAACGGTGACAGTGGGCGCCCCCGTTACTGCGGCAGAGGCGCCGAGAGCATCGATAGTGACAACGCGATAGACGGCTACCGCCGTTACAGCGACCGTATTGTCATCCCAGCTTGTTGCGCCCTTCTCGGCCTTTCCAACGAGTTTGTAAGGCGCGCTATCATACGCGGCGTATATTTCGGCGCCACTATATGTGCCAGAAATAGGCAGACCCCAGTTAAGATGAACCACTGCGGCAGTTTGTGTACCAACCCTGCGCGAGCCCAGCGAATATCCAAGGTTTGTTACATGCTGCGGACGACCATACCCCGGGGTTGCGATAAGTGGCAGTACCGTTGATGGATAGTTATATACATCATCATCGTACTGGATAGCCTCTATGCTTCTTGTATACCCCTGTGAGCCCGATGCGGTTTTCAGTACGCGATATTTTTCCGATATTTGGGACGCCTGGCCAAAAATCCATTTCTGATTTTCTGCGGGGGCGGACGGCAGTGCGCTTGAAACGGTAATGCTCGCATAGGTTCCAGTGCCTGGGTTTACCACATCACGAGATTCGAGCACATCGAGGTCATACAATTCGTATGCCAGGCCAGATGCGGGCATGACCGCAGCGTCAAGTTGCACCCCATAAAGACCCGCCCCATTGTTGATCACGCGAAGCACGCGATATTCGCTTACACCAACCTTGAGTTTTCTTACGGCGACGTTACCCGCGTAAGAATTCAGATACACATAGGTGCCCACAACAGAATGAATTGTGCCGGAGGCTCTAATGAGCGTGTTGTAGTGAATCGTTGTTTTGTATACCTCGCCAAAAAGCATTGTGACGGGCACATCAAGGTTTAATACGGTTGTGGTGCTACCGCTTTCGAGACGACCGCCATTACCCCACTCAAGAACGGAACTTTGAAAAGAGAACACATCGCCAACGGTTACGGTCATCGCCTCTATTGGGGCCTCAAAAGAGAGCGTCTTGGTTTGCCGACGGTTTTTGTTCATCTGAACCGTCGCCGCGATAACCGCTTGAGTTACCTTCGTGATGCCAAAGCCCGCCAGCGTAACGGATTTCTGAATTTCAGAAGGGGGAATGTTCGGGTCTACAACCTTGATGGTCCGATTTTTGAAATTATCGGACTCATCAAACACCTCCATAATGACTTCGTTGGCGCGATCCGCGAACGGAAGCCAATTCATCTTGACAGAGCCCTTTATGGTGTTGGCCTCGCCAAAAACCATCGAAGGCGTTTCCGCCTTGTCAATTGAGAGACTATATTTTGTGCCAGACAAAACGCTGGACGCAAAACCACAGCGCAGTATTGCCCCAACGGCATCCCAAATGTTATTACTGGTGTCAAACACACCATTGAATTCAAAGCCATTCTCTTCGCAAAAATCTGCAAGCTCTTGATATCTGGCGAGATCAATGTCACCACCGAGGGTATTGCCGCCATATCTCGCATGAGTGGCAGCGTCATACGCGATCCAAGCTGGATTGCTGCTGTTCTTGAGAGTCCACTGATACGCCTTGGTTGTAGGGTTGAGCTTGCGAACCTGAATCAACTTACCAAGATGTCTATATGTTACATTTGGGATGCCACTGATCTGATCAGTAAGGCGCATCTTAATGCCCAGCACTGCGGTATTTCTGTACTTTATGGTTTCAGAAGCTATCTGATTTACGGCGGTTATCCAACACTTGTTGTTGTCTTTGCCACCAGACACGCCAGGAGCCAGAACGCGGACACCTATCTCGTAGTTGGCCTCCTCAAGACCATTGCCGGCCTCAAGCGAGAAATTGTAAGGCGTTGTGCACTGCGCACTGACAATGTAATACGGGTTGCCATCGATATCTAGGCCGCCCGGCGAGCCCCAGATTGGCTCTTTAAGAACAGAGCCCACCCACAATGTCGGCCCCGTAGACGGTGTACCGCTCGCCGTCAGATAGATGCCAAGATAGTTTGGCAACAGGGGGTCGTTTTGAACAGAGAAGGCGGCGTCGAGGGTTGTTGAATGGACACGATCGGGGGCGCCACCGCTGCCATTGTCGTAGATGTAGTCGTAGTAGGTCGTGTAACCCACGATACCCGGGGTTGCGTATGTCCAGATAGTGTCGCCAACCTTTCTGTAGCGAACCTGGATGTTGGTTGCAATTGGCCCCAGAGAGCCGTCAGAACTTCTAAAAAACAAGCCGTCTTGACAAGAGAAGTCCAATGTAAATTGGTCAATCTCTTGAGCGGTGTTTGTTACCGTATACGATGTCCCAAGTAGCGTTGGCCCCACAGCAAGCGGAACAATGGTGTTATTGAACCAAGGAATCGGCTTTTGATTTGCTGTGCCGTTTCTGACGGTATACTCGACATCCTGAAAATTCTCGATCGGTTGATCGTTTAGACGAATATCGGTAATTCCCGCTATCTCGCCCTCTCCAAGACAGTAAAGGCCATAAAAGACCTGCGTGCGATTGGCTGTATCATTTTTGGCGTAATTGCCAATTCTGGTGCCAGCCATAATGTGTTGGCCATAACACACAGGCACAACGCCGCCTTCCCTTGTCGTGTTGACTGGGCCGCTCAAAGCGTACGTTGGACTGTCCGCCGCCCCGGGTTCGTCGAACGGCATCAGTTCATTGAGCAATAGGCCGCCAGCAACCATCACGCTCATTTGAACGGCATATGACATCGCTATAGAGCCGGCGGTCCACGCCCCAGCGGCCGTCTGAGTACCGAAGGCGGCAAGGGCCGCCCCGCCAGTCATGGACGCGATTACCGCGATCGCTATGAACGCGGCTATTCGCATGACGGGATTGCTGCCACCACCACGCGGTACTGGGCACACGATAATTTCGGTATTGCCGACGACTTCTACGTCGCTAAGAAGCCCCTCAACAATTACGCCGCGATACGAAATTATCGCGTCACCAACGTCAGCGACATAATTGGAAAGATTGCAGCCGGCTTCAAATGGCAACACAAACTGCTCAAAAGCCTCTTTGGGTTTGAGCGGGTTGAGAATGACGGTGATCTTTACGGTTGGCTGTTCAACCTGAACCATGTCCGACATAGCGATAAACACCTATGAGTCTTTGCTGCCAGTTTGTAAGGCGCTCAATGAGAACGCCGCACTCCTGCCACGAGTGAATGAACTTGTCATTGCCAAGGTATACCCCAACGTGAGTCGACCCCGGTATTCTAAATAGCAGGGCCGCGCCCGGCTCAAGATGCGTCTCCTCCCACAATTCTATCTCCTTTGACATCATAATGGCGATGATTTTGCCGTCAGACGGGCTTTCGTAATCTGGGACTATTGAGCCAGCCCTCTTGAAGACCTCTACCAGCAAACCATAACAATCGTATTTATCTGGGCCCCTTGCACCAATCTCAAAGGGCTTGCCTATAAGATCGGCGACATCGATCTTTTTATATGTAGCTCTCATTATCCATTAAGCCCTGGGAATCCACCGAAGTTGGGTGAATTTGTATGCGCTGCGCAGCCGTTAGGCCCCTGCAACGAGTAGTCGCAAGACGGCATCCCACCAGTGTAGCCGCAATCTGTGCTCTTGTATTGCCAAGAGCAACGGTCCTTCATCAAGGTGCGGCGCGGGAATTTTGTGCTCAGGTGGCTCTTGTTGCCAAGCTCCCAGCTTACATCAAAATCAACAATCGAGGATGTCATCACTCTGAACGTGAAGGAGATTTCGGCGGGGCCCGCTATAGCGTTTGCTGGGACAAGCATGACCGTGACAAGAGATTGAACCATGCCTGCGTACTGGTTCATTTTCTGCTTGATGGCGCCCGTAACGTCCTTCAGCGTGAGACCAATGTTGGTCTCTTCGCCGCCAGACTGGCTCATCTCGAATTCAAATGGATAGGCGGTATAAGTCTGCCCGTTGAAGGAGAAGTCTTCATCGTTGTTGACGATATAGAATATCTCGGGAAATGTCCTGGTGATCTCGTCCCAGACTTCAACCTTTAACAGCGTGAGAATTGCAACAGATGAGGCGATCTCGTTCTTTTCAAGAACGGTCGCAATCGATACGGGAATTGGCATTTGTTGGACCTCTGACTTGCATAGTATCAAATACAAGTCTGGTTATCAAACTTCTTCAAGAATGATACCGTCTACGTTCCAGCGCTTGTATGCGCCACGACCGGCGTACATGAATGATGGGATCGAGTTAAACCGAACCGTCATCGAAACCCCTGTGCTGAAGTCCGTATATGTGAACGAAGAAGACCCGCCACGCTTGGTCTCCCAAAACGACATCAGCAAAACCCTGTCTGCCTCAGAGATATTGGTGAACCCCACCGTAATGACCCTTCTCGGGCGCCTTGTGTAGCGAGCGCGAGTCACAACAAAGCCGCCATCCATCTCGACACGATGGGCCGGGTCCTTGCTGGTGATGCTGTATTTGGCGGTGTCTGGCGTTGCGACCATACCCGCAGGTGGAAAGTCAGACATTATCGTGCGCCCTTCATACCGTCGCGAAATTTACCACCCTTGGACATCCCCTTTAAAACAACATCCATGATCATCTTCTCGCCATCAAAGCGAACGCCACTCTGCTCTGCTTGTACATTCTGACCACTCTGATTGATCAGGTTGAAGCTGATATTCGGCGCAGCAGACTTGTCGCCGCTCTTCATTGTAACAGGAATGGAGCGACCATCCGGGAGTGGAACATACGCTTCTGGTTGACGACCTTCGCCAAAGAGAGCGACCTGTGGTCTTGTCGCTACACCACCATTGGCATACTTGCGAAGCGGCAGATCACCACCGGGGGTCATGATCCCACCCCTAGCAAATACACGATCTGGAGCCGCGATAGCATCAACTTTTGCGCCCGCGCCGTATGACCCGCCACCAAACATATCAAACGCGCTACCAACAAGACCAGCAATGGTCTTCTTGATGATGATCTCAGCGATGCTCTTCAAGACCATCGTCTCGAACGATTTCCAATCCGCTTTACCAGTCACGATGAAGTCTGCGAACGTAGATGCGGCGCTATCAATGGCGCCGGTAAATGCCTCGTCGATTTTGGTCGAGGCGTCGGCCCACTCGTCAGCCCACTTCTCCAGCGCCGATTTGTTGTCATAAACAAACTTAGCGTTGCGAGCCGCAATCGCAGATTGAATCTCGTCTTGAGCACCTATTGTCAACTGGCCGGTCTTTTGGAGTGCAGTGGCCAACTCATAAATCTTTTGGATGTCTTCGTTGTATGCGGCCTTGCGCTTGTCTTTCTCGTTGAGGGAGTCTTGCGTCCAATCAACCGTTTCTTTCTTCAAGTCCTTCATTGCGGCGATGTTGCTCTTCATCGACTCGGCGAAAGCGTCTTCGTTCTTCAGTTGCATCAGACCACTTCTGAGAGCCGCAACATCGACGCCTGTAACCCCAGAGAGTTTGGCCAGCATAGCCGTATACTCTTGACCCTTTGAGGTCATCTTTTCCCAAGAGTCTCCCATGTCAATCGCAAGTTGGAGGTTGAGCAACTTCTCTTCCAGAGCGCCAGAGTCACCCTCAAGCGTCTTAAACATGGCGCCAAGATCGTCGCTGGTTGGTTTAAGAGCGTCAACCTTTTTAGCCCACAGTTCAAGATCGGCAGCGAGACCAAAATCTTTGGCGCCTTGTGCCTTTCCAATCTCGTCTTGTGCCTTGGCAAATTCTTTATTGGTGTTGTCCTGCGCTTTCCCCCAAGCGACTGTCTGGGCGACAAGAACCCTGTATTTCTCCTTCAAAGAGTCGAGGTAGTCCGCCGGGGTTGCGCCAGAGCCAGTGTTGACAGACGCCTGCCCAAGCGCATTCTCCTGCTTAGAGTGCAGGTCTTGAAGTCTCGCCTTCTCCTGCCGCAGCGTTTTACCAACCTCACGAGCGGTGTCTTGGGCGAGTTTCACCGTGGCAGATTTTTCCTTAGCGTTTTGTTCGGCGATCATCTTGTCGATGAATGCAAGGCGCGCATTGAAACTGGTATTCTCAATCGCCAATTTGTCAGCAGCAACCTGTTTGGCGATCTCTACGGTGTTCTTGCCTTCTTTCTCTGCTTGAGTGATCTTATCAAGATTCGCCTCCATCTGAGCGGTGTATTGCTGCGCCGCCAGTTGAGCGATCTGGTCCCCTTTGTCTTGAATGATCCGCAATTCAGCGTTGGCTGCATTCTTGGCAGCCATGAGTTCTTCGCCATCAAGTTGCTCGTCAAACGCAGCAATGCGGGTACGAGCCTCTTTGGCCATCTTTTCGTAATACTCGATATCAGCCAAGTTGCTATCAATTCTGAATTGCGGAGCAGATTTCGCACGATTCTCCGCAAGAATCTTTTTGAACCTTTTGATGTTGTATTCGGCAGATGCGAGGTCTGCCTTGAAATTATCCAGTTGCTTTCTCTGGGCAGCGATTACATCCGAGTCTCCACTTCTAGCCAGTTGATGCGCGAGAATGGCCGCTGTGCTCTTTTCAATCTCCTCTCTTTCACTCTTCCAAGACCATGCAGCGGACGCCAACAGGGCCACAACGACGCCAATAGGGCCAGCAACCATAGACATTGCGAGACCAAGGCCTTTGGCTGCGATACCAACACGGGCCATTGCAGATGGAGCAGCATTCATCGCCACCGTCATTTCTGCAAGAGCGGTCCCAACTGCGGCCATTTTAATCGCTTTCAGACCCGCGAGAAATTCACCAAAGCGAACCATTGCCATCGCGGCTTTGAAACCGGCAAATGCCAAAGCAAGGGTCACAATGGTGTCTTTGTATTGAATGACGTAGTGAATTGCACCAGCGACGGCTTTGGTGATTGCTACAATAGCCTCGCCAAGCCCCCTAGCGGCGTTAATACCTTCCGGGGAGTTCAGCCAATTCGTCAGCCCAACCAACTGCGTCTTCATCTCGGCGCCAAAGCCGCTATCGAAGATGTTCTTCTTGAACAACTCCCAAGAGGTGCTGAACTGAGACATCATACCGTCCCAAGTCTTCATCATGCGCGCAGACGAGCCGCCCATCGAGAGTTCCATTTCACGGAACAACATGACGAGGGCTGGCTTCGCTTTGATCTTGCCTTGCGAGATGTTCTTGACCAACTGACCGTAGGTCATGTTCAAAGAGTTGGCAAGCAACTGCACGGCGTTGGGGACTGCTTCACCCAACTGCTGACGCAATTCTTCCATCGAGATGACGCCCTTACCAGCCATCTGCTGAATAGCCACAGAAGCCCGCTTCAGTTGATCCTCAGAGCCACCGAAGTTTGCTACCGAGTCCAACAGCGCCTGCATGTTGACAGCTGTATCCTTGATGACGTAAGAGCCGGCATCGTGCATCGTGCGCAGTTGGGCGTTGAAGTTCACCAGCGACCCAGCGGTAGGGTCGAGACCGATGCTCTTCAGTTTCACCATCGAGTCTTGAATAGCTTGAATGCCAAACGGGTTCGACATGGCCTTCTGAACAAGAAAGGCGGTGTTCGCTTGAACCTCAAGTGCTCTTGTTGCCTTATCCGTAGACTTCGACATACCCTCCATCAAAGCGGCGGTACGTTCAAACATTGCGCCGGATTTCAGAATCGGCGCCAAGGAGTCCACGATAGCAAATTTGAAGCCCATCATTGCATGACGGGCAAGGTTCATATCAAGAACAAGACCACGAAAGCCCTGTCCAAACTTGTTGATAGAACCGTGTGCGGCTCTCGTACTTCCATCGAGTTGATCAGTGGTGACACTGAATTGTTGCAACAGTCGCCCCGCTCTCCGCAGGGTCGTTTGTAGACCGGAGTCGTCCGCAACAATCTCAATGGAAATGCGATCTGCCATTATGACCTCAACCAGCCAAGGCTCTTAGTCGCTGGAAAGCGTCTGCGTCTGCCTCAATCTTTGGTGCTCTCGGGACTTGAATCGGCGAACCGATAGCCGTTTGTAGGTGCTCGATACGCTCTTTGAGGGATTCCTTGTCATTCGCCGCAACGATGTTGCTCAGGTGACGAATGTCTTCCTCTGCCTCAATTCTTGAAACCTGCCAGTACATCGTCCAAAAACGACGGAGTGACATTTTTAGAACCTGCTGATCCGACAAACCGTAGAATCGGCAAAACTTTGAGAAGATGTAGGCGAAATCCATTACGATCTCGCCTTCGTCCTTACCGACAGCGCCCTTCTCGTTTACGCTGACGGGTTTTCTTCCCCCACGCCAATCTGCTCAGGCGTCTGATGCAGCCACTTGTAGAGGGTCATGAGTTTGGTGAGCGACATCTTGCCGAAGTCTGCCGGGGTGGTCGTCGGGAAGCGATTGACCAGCATCCCGATAACGGACTTCAGTTGATCCATCGGATCACTTTTGCCGCTTTCGAGTTCGGTGATCTTGATCTGGGCTTCGATCATCTCTTCGACACAGATGTCCTTCATCTTGTGGGACACGCCGTTCAGCACGATGGAGCGGTCCACGTTGTCGCTGATTTCGTCGAGGTTGAGGAGTTTGAAAGTCATTGCATTACCTGCTGGGAGTTGAAAGAAGAAAGGGCGGTTGCCCGCCCTCTCATCATATCGCAGTTGCCCAGTGAATTACACTGCTTCTTCGTGACCAATCGAGAACAACCGATAACTGGAAGCCGGGTCCGGGAAGCCCTTGAAGTTGGCCATGAACACGCGCTCTTGGTCAAACTTGTAAGCAAACTGAAGTTCGCCCGGCGCGTTCGCTTTCCATACAATCAGGTCTTCCGAGCGATCGTTGGCCGGTTTGGCGGTCGGGTGAAGAATCAGTTTCTTCGCGCTGGAGAGCAGCGAGAAGCCTGCGTTCAGGGAAACGTCCAGTCGGCTCTTGGTCGCGTCAACGCCAGAGGCGAGAGTTGCGCCAGACAGGGTGAGATCGGCGCCAGCGGTGCCCGCGTCCAGCGTGAAAGCGTTGCCAGCAACACCAGTGGTGTCGTAGGTGACGGTGACAACTGCACCTACGCGAGTGTAGGTGGCCACGCTCACCAGTGGGTCAATGGAGCGACCCAGAACGGTTGCGATTTCGAGAGCGGTGAGCGATGCAGTGGCGCCAAGTTCGATGTCTGTCTCACTGACTGCGACGGTCTTGAAGGTGTAGGTAACGCCGTTGACGATCATCGTCTCGTTGTTGGCCGGGTTCACCGCAACGGTGATGGTGCCACTAGCCGCAACGCCGTCGGTGACGAGCACGGAGCCTGGCATCAGTTTGACCAGGTTCTCGATCGTGGTCTCCGCGAGCGGAACCTTGATCGTGATGTTTCGACCCATGACGAATTCGTCAACGATGGTCTCACCAAGTTGATCAACCATCGTGGTGTGGGTAGAAGTCGTAACCTCTACCTCAACGCCGCCGATCGTCAGACCGAGTTGTTGACCGTCGAAGATGACTTCACAAGGGCCGATTCGGATGTTCTGGGTACTCATGATTTCTTCCTCAACTGGTTAATCGATGAACCTGCATTGATAATTGACCGCAAATTCTACGCCGTTACCCTCAGATCGAGGGAACACCATAGGCTCGTGCTTGGCCCTGATGAACATAAAGTATACACCAGAAAGCGTCTGCCCTTCACCTGTTAGCGCATCACCTATCTCTTTCGAGAGTGCGATGCCGGTCTCATAGTTGGGGTCTCGAACGACCACGGTGAATTCCCCAATCCGATACCCGTAGATATCGGGGTGAATCTCCGCTGGCACCCAAGAGACAACGAGAATGGCGCTTTTAAGTTCCGCTGGCATATTGTACGCGAAAACATCCGTATAGCCTAGTGCCAAGAGTTGTGTTGCAATGGCTTTTACTCTCATCTTCCACCTCTTGCGGCAATTCTGGCCAAGGCTTGACGCACTCTCGCCTTAATTGTTGGCTCCCAGCGTTTGAGGGCCCTATACAGATACTTGGGGCCGACCTTCTCGCCCGTTTGAACAGACTTAGCAATGCCAGCCGGGGTGTTCCCGTAATCTGCGCTGCCACCCCTGCCACCAATGCCTTCGTGAACCCTAACGTAGTAGTCGGACTGGTGCCTGTGGTCCCATCGAGTCTCGTCGATGTAGACGATGTGAGCAACCCTGCCCCCGCTCACATTCTCCGTTTTCACCCTGATCGACTTTTCAAGGTCGCCAGTGCGAA
Source organism: uncultured Candidatus Saccharibacteria bacterium (assembly GCA_964348725.1). Classification (GTDB taxonomy): domain Bacteria; phylum Patescibacteriota; class Minisyncoccia; order Phycocordibacterales; family UBA9973; genus UBA9973. Next base: position 40,427 of record CAYGDG010000007.1, on the reverse strand, counting down.
TAGGCGCCATGTCGAAGGCTGTGTTTTTGATATCTTCGGCGCCCTTGGCGGCGATATCTCTGACTGAACGGTGCATCTTGTCGCCCGTTCGCTCAAGCATGGCCATCACTCCGGGGAGTCCCTTGACCCTTACTCCGGCGGCCATATCTCGCAATCCACTTGCCAATGGCTGATAGTGTTCTCGAAGGAGACTCTCTGATATACGGTGTGTACCTTGAGAATGACCCCGCGACATACAACGCGATCCCCTCTTTTGATGTCTGCTTTCGCCTCTACGAGAATCCGGGCTACCGCAATATCTTCATCGGCGGCGCCCTGAGAGCCCGACTTGTCGGTACGAATAGAGGTCTTCTTGATGTCCTGCTCCAGACGAATTGGGGCGCAACGCACTGTCACTGGTGCGCCGAAAGTCGGCTTGCCATACAGGTCGTGGCCCGTTTGGCGCTCGATCGTCATGGGGATTTTTGGGCGAAATGTGCTTTTCATCAGTCCACCGTCAACCATCTCTTTGACCCGACGTGCAGACGCTCATCAAGGATCACCATTGCTTGATCGATATCGGCTAGTGGCATCTCTTCTTTACTGCCGTCCTCGCCATTGAGAAAGACCCCTGATAGGCCTTGTACGATTGCCGAATAGATAACCGTCTCATTCCACGCCCTGTACAGATTGTAACCAAGCGTTATCTGAATGTAGCGCTCGCCGTTCCATTGGCGCCCTGCGCGATCAACGAAAAGACCCGTGTGCTTCTCCAGCATCTTTCTGACGACCGGGAGCGCGGCTTCCTTCTTTGCGCCCGCTGCGATCAGTTTCGACAGGTGCCATGCGCTGATGCCATACGCCTGAGTGATGGTCTGAACGTCTTTCTCTATCAGAGATTGATACTGCGCTCGGGAAATGCTTTCCAGTTCGTCTTGCAAGCGTACTAGCGCGTCCGCGTCTTCAAAACGTGTCGTGACAGGTGTTGTGACTCTGGATGCTTCTAGCGCGTCTCTAGCGACGGTCTCTACATCTCTGGTAACGATGCTATCAAAGACCGAATAGTGATCAAGCGCGATCTGCTCCAAGGCAAGATTCAAACCCGCCTTGTTTACGTTGGAGAGAGCCTGTTCGCCATTGATATAGGCCCGAACAGTGTTGTTCACAGCGCGAATAAAAGCGCCGTAGTTGATCAACAGGGTGGCGACCCGTTGCTCAATCTGTTTCATGACCGTGCCAGCTTCTTGGTCCAGACGAGAAGTCCGGTCATCTCTTTCAGGGCGGCTGTACAAACCGGGAGTTCGATTGGTTTTGCTACGCGAAAGAATTGCGTGACCTCGCCATGCGATTCGGAGATCAGGCCGCGACGGCGACGATCGAGAACGGGCTCATCACCAAGGAGAAAGTTTGCCTCACGAATTTGACCCCGAAAGAGTCTGTTCAGGTTCTCGGGCCAAATCAGCGCGAGTTCTGCTTCGGTCATAAGGTTGGGATGCGCCCCATCAACATCGACAGGGCACTTACCAATATTGTAGTAGGCGCTAATCAGCGCCCTTTGCTTATCGATATGGCTCGCCTCGTTAAAGGCGTCGATACCTTGCATAAGTGAAGAGGTTCGCAGAAGCACTGCGAAATAGGCGTAACTGTTCGTTCCCGGGATGACGCGATCGCCAACCTCCAGAACGTAGAAGTAGTTCACTCGATAGTCGTTGCCAACGGAGTCAGTAACCGTCAATACAACTTGACGCATCGTTGGCGCTGTTGCGGTGTTTATCGCTGTAAGCACCGTAAAATCTGCGGTGAATGGCGGAAGAATGGCGAGGCCTGGGGTTGGCGAGATCACTGCGGCAGTAGGGCCGGTCAGGAGCGTTTCTGCCTCATCATAGACCGACACCGTTGCCGAAACGGCATCAATGTTTACCCCAGTGTATTCACTCACCAGAGCGACACTGAAGTTCAGGTCTTGATTGGCTTGAAACACGTCATAACCGGCCATGTATTACTCCGCTTTCTGTTCAGCCGCTTTCACTATGGCAAGATCAGCATCCGTGGGGATGCTTATTGCAACTTCTTCAACCGCAGCAGTTGTATCACCGCCAGTTGCAGCCGCTTTTGCTTTCAGGATGCCATCAATCAGGCCCTCAACGCTCTTGCTGGTTACACCGATCTTGTCGCCAATGGCACGAAGACCCTTGATACCCTCCGCGTCAGCAATCGCTTCGAGGGAGGTTCTGTTGAAGCCGCTCAGATCGACGCCATCGATCGAGACCTTGACACCGCCCTTGCTGTCCTTTTTGAAGGAGATGACGTTCGGAGCCGGGATGTTCATGTGGAGCATCTTGCTGTCCACGAGTTTCTGCGCCATCGATGGGTTTTGGCCATCCTCTACGTTTTCACAACGGAGGATTGCGCCCATCGCTTGCGCTTGACCACTACCAACATCTTCAACGGACACGCCGTCAACGAAGTTGATCTGCCCAAGGAAGCCAGTGTAGCCTTGCCAGCCTTTCTCTGTGATTCGGAGTTTCATGTTTGTACCTGTTGATTAACGAAAAAGGGGCATAGTCGCCTATGCCCCCTATTCTAGTCCGATCGATGCCTTTCGACAACGATTAGATGTTGGTAACACCTTTCAGGCGAGCCAGTGAAAGGGTGGCTTTCAGCGCGAGGCCGACATACCACTTCACGCGGGTGCGCTCTGCGTCCTTGTTCTGAACGGTGCCGATGTCTTCGACGCGGATACCCGCAGCGTCGCCACCGAAGATGCCGTGCAGGCCATCCATTTCGTTCAGGCGCAGTGCATAGATGGAGCAGCACACGTTGGACGAGCCTTGCGTTTCGTCAGCCGGCAGGAAGTCATTCACGATGACCGGGATGCCGTCGTATGCCGGAACCGGTACGCCGAAGTTCTCCAGTTGGATATTCTCCGGGACGGTGCCGCCAAGCGAACGCTGGAGGGCACGAATCGCCCGCCAAGTGCCCGAGCGCATCATGAGAACGTCAGCGCCGTTCTTCACGAGGTCTTTCAGTTCGTCGAGGTTCGACAGGGTAACGGCAGCGCCGTTGGTTGCGGTCTCGATGGTCTGACCAACGGTCACGAGTTTCGCAACGCCGTCGAACTCCAGCGGGTTACCAGTGGCATCGCCGATGGCAAGGGTGCGGCGGAACTTGCGAGCAAGCGCCTTCGCCTTCAGGCCGATCTGGATCGCCTTCTGGTCGTTCACGTCGGACATCGTTTCGATTTCAAACTTGTCAACGTCAACGTCGCCGATCAGGATGCGAAGTTTGGAAACCACTTCGGTGAAGGTCGCGGCACCTTCGGTTACGGTGTCGTTCACGTCGATGAACGAGCCTTCGGAAAGGGCAAGTTCACGGTTGTAAACGTAGGCCTTGCCGTTCACACGCATGAACGGAAGGAGCGCAAACAGTTGGTCTTTGTCGATGATCTCTTCGATCACGCCACGTTCCAGCATGTTGTTGCTGAGTTTTTCGGCTTGGACTCTGAGCAGGGGCATGGAAATCTCCTAATTGCCTTGATTTGATTGTTTAACCTACCAACGACAATCAAGAGGTCTCTTACCTGATTGCTCGGCTTTCGCCGGTTACTTCTTTTTGGTGCCTTTCTCGGCAAGAGCGGCTGAAATCCTGTTGATTCCCGTCGCCTCTGCCTTTTCGCCCTTGTCAGCGGTTTTGCCCGGGCCTGCGGAACCTGAGCCTGCGCCCTGTTTCCCCTTCGCCTTCAGCAGCATCGCCGAATCTTCGTGACCTTTGACCAGAACTTCAAGAGCCTTGTCAAATGCCAGCGGGTTGCCGTCGCCGTCAACCAGTGGAGCGCGATCTTTTGCACCTCGGGGTTTATCATAACCCACTGTTTTGCCATCTGCAACATCAAAATTGGAACCGAACAAAGTCCGGGCGATCTTGGCGGAGACGGTGGTGCCCTCTTTGATGAAGGTCGAGGAGGCAAACGAACTGCCTACGGTCAACTCTTCGATCACGGATTCCTTGCCGCTGGCCTTGCTTTCGGCATCGGCGATACGCTTCTCAAGGTCAGCCTTTTCGCGGGCGTGCTGCTCGCGCATCTGCTGCTTCACCTTGTCGAATTCGCCCCGTTGCTCAAGGTCCTTGGTTTCCTGCTCCTGCTTGGCTTGGAGCATCTTCCGAATCTCGGCGACATCAATGCCCTCGAAATTCGTTTTCATCTCGGCGATGGTCTTCTCAAGAGCCTCTTTTTCAGCCTTGAGGTTCTTTTCAGCCTCTTTACGCTTCATGTTCTCCTTGAGAAGAGCGGCCTCGGTATCGCTCATGCCCTTGCCAGCGGCCTTTTCAGCGGCAATGCGATCCGCTTCGGCTTTGTCAGCGGCGGCCTTATCGGCTGCTGCTTTTGCTGCGGCTGCTTCGGCGGCTGCTGCCGCTGCGGCGTCCTCTTCAGGACCGAATGCGGGGGTAATCAGTTTGGTGTTGAAGCGGGCCATACGGCCTGCAAGTGCAATCTTCATCTATTTCCTCTTAGCCTTTCGCTTGGCCTTGTGGTTGCTTGGGGAGGTTCTGGGTCTTCGTATCGTTGCCTTTGGCAGTCGCAGCATCTCTATTGCGAACTGCCTCACCGGCTATCTGATTTTTCGCACCGGCTGCACCAGCGCTCATCAGCATCGCCTTGTTCTCATCGATGTCAGTTCCCCACTTTACTGCGGCTGCTACCAGCGCGTCAAGTTTCGTTTGCTCCATCGTTGGGAACATTTTCCGAGCCACATCTTTCATCTGTTCGCCGCGAATAACGCCCGGGGCCTGAATCAGACTCAATTGCATAGCGATCTCAAATTCGTTCCAGATGCTTCTGGCATCAAAGTCATCCGGGTACTCGACGAGTTCCGTCTCTGGTTCTGGGTCTCCAGACCAAGCGCAGACGATCTCGACGATCCTGTTTTCGATAGTCTCCAAGGAGTCTGCCTTGGAGATCAGGAGAGCGTTTACCCGCTCGAAGTCGTTTTGCTTGGCAACGCCAGAACTGTTGTCGATACCCTGACTGTTGTCCTGTTTGGTGCGTTCACCAGCGAGGCCTACCGAGTGGTAGATTTCATTGATCAACTGCTTGATGGCGTCCATGAGAACGCCGGCCTGCTTCGGGTCTGGGGTCAGAAAGAAGGGAAGCCCGCCACCCTCTCCGTCGTACAGGAAGATTCGCTTGGTGCCCATTTCGACGATCTTTGCCGCACCGTCTTCACCAGGGAGTACGTTCTGCGCTGGCATGGCCAACTGGCTGAACGTCTGATCTTGGATGATGGCATCAAGGTTGGAAAGGTAGTTTGCGACAGCGCGATCGAGGTAGGCTACGTCCGCGATGAGGGCGGGAACAACATACGGCTCGTCGCTGATCATGTTGTCTAGGCGAATTGCTGGCACAAGACCCAGATCGTGTTTGCCTTCGTCGGACAGGTGGTATTCCTTCTTGCGTCTATCCTTGGTGTCCTTCATCTCAAACAGATACCAGTCCGTTTGATCCCAAAGGCGGTAGCGGAATACACTGGCGCCAGAGGATGTAAACGGGTCGCCGTCGTCGCGGTAAAGTTCGCGCACGAGAATCCACTGAAGTTCACCAACGTCGTTGCAGGCGAAGTCCAGAACATCAAGCGGGGAAACGATATAGGCGTAGACGCGCTCCAACTCCTCGTCCTTTTTGGACCGAGTTGCGCCATCGGCGACCTCTGGGTTCTTGGTCTTGTCGATGATCATCCACGGACAACCGAGCGTACTCGACTTCCGAGATGCCATTCGCATCAGCTCGTCGATACACAGGCCTTTGAGGGTGGACTTCTCCCAGAAGGCTTTGACGCTCTCCGGGGCTCCATCGCGGCGGGACACATCCGCCCTCCAGAGGTACTTGTTGACCAGATCGACAACTTCACGGGTGTGATTGAAGCGATAGGCGCGATCGAGCCTCTTTCTGAACTCGTTCTCACCCTCTTTGTGGTACTTGAAGATGTTGTCTTCAAACCACTCACGGCCACCCTCGTAACAAAGGTTAAGAAACTCCCAATGCTCGGACATCTCCTCATACTGGGGATGACGCCGTTCAAGGAGTCTCTTGATTTCTTCCTTAACGAATGCTCTGGCCATGATTTGCTCGCAGAATGAGGGGATAGTAGACCATACAGGGCTTGTAAATGCAAGCCTCAGAGGCTTCTACCCATGATTTCGACCTTACGGATTGGGAATTCGAGTTCAATAGGATAACCCAATCCGTCAGTGGCGTGTTCCACATTTAGAGACTTGTCAATCTCTGCCGTGCCTTGCTTGTAGAGGGTCTGCTCCAAGGAATTGATCAAATGCTTACAAGTCTCGTTTACCCGGAGCCTGATCCGACCAGTGGCGTCCATGAACATGCGGTTCACGGCGTTGAAGCGATCTCTCTGCCTCGGGTGCTTCCGACGGTACTTGATTCGAGGAAAACCCTTCTCTCTGAAGATATCGAGGTCAGACTCACCACGACCAGACTGTCTGTTGGCGCCAGCGGGGTCGGGATATACAATGATGACGCTTTTGTATCTCCAATACTTCCGCTCGATCTCGTCGCAGACCTCTGCCGTGTTGGAGTTCGGCAGGATAATCTCGTCTACAACCCAAATCTCGCCGCTTGGCTGTGGCTGCATGATGATCGTGGACATAGGGTCTACGTTAAAGTCCTGCCCCACCCAAATTGGGAGAAGCGGATTGAATGCGTACTTGCCCGTATGAATCTTGCGGTCAAACTCGTAGTAGACCCTGCCGCTCATCGTCTCAAAGGACGCCTCGAACTCCTGTCTGAAGTCCTTGGCGGTCATGTCCGACCGGGCTGCTTCGATCTCGGTGATCGGGATGAACGGCGATGTGATTGTCGGGAACTGCCAAGATTTCCAAGTCTTGTTGTTCGGGTCTTGGCCGAGGATGTAGACCTCGTACAAGTTCTGGTAACCCTTCGGCGTTCCGATGATGATGGCGCGACCACGATCTTTCGCAAGCGTCGGTCGAATAACCTTCTTCCACACCTCCTCCTTCATGTCCTGAAACTCATCCAGAACAACCATGTGAAGGCCTACGCCGCGAAGGGTGTCTGGCTTATCTGCTCCTTTGCACTCGATGATGGTGCCGTTGATCAGGCGAATCACCATCATGGTTTCGTTGATCTTGTAAACCCAAGCCTTCGGGATGGACGACAGAAGATCGTCCCACATGATCTGCTTTGCCATGCGGTAAGTAGGGGCGATATACCAAATCTTCCTTTTTGGTACTCGTGCCTCGTTGATGATCATCGTCTTGGCGAGGTTGCTCTTACCCCAGCGCCGTCCAGCGACAACAACCTTGAAACGGCTCTTGTCGTTGAATACCTCGCATTGCCCGGGGTGCAGCGATAGACGGTGTACGGTTTTATGCCGATGGGCTTGCATCGCCTTCTTCCACGACCGTTTGATCTTCCTCTTCCGGGGCGTCTTCGATCATCTCGTCGATGCCTTCTTCATCCACAACACTGTCGTCTGGATTCTCTGGGTCGATACCCAAACCCATCAGTTCGCGTTCCTCGATAGCCTGTGTCTGGCGCAGTTCCTCGACATCATCGTCCGTAAGTTTGGTGATCTCAAGCGTTGGCAGGCTGTCGTCGTTCATCTCCTCTTTGTCGAGGTGAAGAACATCGGCACCGATCTCCCAACCTGTCTTCAATAGGCGCATCAGGTCGGACAACGCCTTGAAGTCGGAGCCAGAAGCGGCATGACGCTTGTTCTCCTGAATGTCTCTGGCAAAGATAGTCATCGCCCGGCGTTGAACTGCCTCGACGTACTTCAGGTTGTCGGACTTGAATTTTTGAATCTGCTTGAAGGCTTCCTCAGACTCCGCAATCTGCTTGCTCTCCATCTGAGCCGCAATAGCCCGGGACTGCCGATCAGCATCCTCCCCTTTCCGAACATTGTGTTTCTTGAACCGGTGCTTCAGAGCCGTAACGGAGACGTTGAACTCTGCGGCGATTACATCCATCGTGTAATTGCCGGTCTTCCACATTGCTTCTGCCCGGGCCCATTGAGAGGCAGTGAGTCTACGCCACTTGCTCTTTCTCCGGGCTGCTTCAGCGGCGTTGATAGGTTTATCTTCGCCAAAGATTTTCTTGCCGTCGCTCACTTCATCACCCTTGAATTCATTCCGGGAATAGGCTTAAAGGTACTTCCTAAAAACGCGGAAAAAATCTCGTTTGTCTATATATAAGACTTCTAAAATCAAAAGACCTTTAGTCTCTTTCAGAAAACGGAAATTTTCCGCGTGATTGCCTCACTCCGGGTCGCTCAGATGCGTTCCATTTACGGCTTCAAACGCAATCGCGGACGGCGCCAAGACCATTCTCCTTGACCCTCTACGACACTCGTAACTCTTCTCCACCATCCCCTTCTGAAGAAGATAGCGGATAGAGAACTGCATCGCCTGCTTGGAGCAAGCGTATCCACAGCGTTCCATCACTTGATCGATATCCAACCAAGACTCAAGGTTCCCGGCAGCGTCTTTGTTTCCGATGCACACCAAGGTCATGATAGTGCCTTGTTTCTTGGTGAGTTTCATTGCAGGTTCTCCAATCGCAGGGGCTCTGTTGGCAATTGCCAGTCATAAGCCCTCAAAGGAAGACGGTCGGGTATCTCTCGACCGAAATCGGGGTTCTCGTAAAGCCCGTAAACTGGGCTGGCAAATACCAATTGCTGCAACTCCTTGAGCAATTGACGGGCTTGCATGAGGTCTACCTTCCCGGTGCCTGAGTTCAGGTTCGATCCTGTCTTCTCTTTGGCCGAGTGTTTGTAGTAAAACTCGCGCATCTTTTGGACGACCACAGCCTGTGTAGACGGCTTCATTCTCTCCAACTCGTCAACGATCGCCTTGGAGTCTGCTGGGTTGGACTGAAAGTACGACCTGAAGAAGCGAAGACCCTGATCGAAAGCGGCAGCGCGTCTCAAAGGAGCGTGGTTGAATCCCGCTTTCTGGTCGAACGGGTTGAATTTGGACATCGAGGATTGAATCTCGATGTAGCGCCTACCCTCCATTCTGCTCGCGAGGTTGACCATGCGATAGGACACGCCAACGCCACGGTACATCGTATCCGTTACGATGCGAGCCGCACGACGCATGTTCTGGTTAAGCCAGACTGCTCGATACTTGTTGGTGATCTTCGTGTCCTTCCCGGGCTTCAACTTCGGCAGCAGGACGTGACGAGGGCCAAGTAAAAGCGAGACAGAAGACATCACCACAATCCCTACGATGCGGTGTTCGCCTGTCTCCTCGTTCTCGTACACGCAGCGCCAGAAATGAGGGCCCGCTGGCAACGACTCCGCTTTGTAGTGCAGGTCGTGCAAGTGGTCCCAGTCTTTCTTGGAGCCCTTTTCCACCCACATCTTGTCGAGGTCGGAGAATTGGGCTTTGTCGCCACGACTGTACTCAATGGTTGGGTGTTCGTACATACAGCCTGCGCTTGACGGTCCAGTTGCCGAACTTCTTGGTCAGTTGTACAGGTGGCTCGATGCGAACCTGCTTCTTCTTTTTCGCGTCCTTGTCGGTGGTACGTTTACAGTTAATCTTGGTGATGGAGAATTTCTCGTAGAACTGCTCCATGATCCACGTCACGAGGTAGGTAAGAGCCTCGTGGTTGTCGGGGTCAACTTCGACGCCCACATATTCCAGCATTCTGTATGCCGAATGAATGGCTTCATGCGCGACAACACCCGGGTGCTCCGGGGTCTCAAGGTGCATGTAGAACAACGTCTTGCCAGTCTCCTCGTTGAAGGCGTAGCCCGCCATCCCGATGTAATCATTTGTGTCCGGCAGGGTGTGTTCTCTTGCGAACGCTTCCGGTATTCCGTGCTTTACCATCTCCTTTATCGCCGCTTCCCGGTCGCAGGACAACACCATGTTGATTTCGTAGATTGGTACTCTGATTGTGAGGGCGCGCTTTTTGGCCTTCACCTTCTTTTTGATCTTCGGCGCCTTCTCTTTGTCCAGCGATGTCATTGGCAACCTCTACTTTGATTTTGGCTTTGTATTCCTTGTCCACGAAGATGTCGGGGGCAAGTTCTTTACGCAGGTCTTTGTGAGTGGTTGCCACAATAAGCGTTGCTCCAACCTTACGAGCAAACTTTTGCATGGAAAAGGCAACAGCCTTCGCCGTTGTTCGGTCAAGAACAGCGCCAAATTCGTCTGCTACCCAGACTCGGGCATCAGACTCCATCAGTTTTGCGAGGGAGAAACGGTAGCGCTGGCCATCGGAGAGTTCCGACGGCTTTCTGATGAACAGGTAAGCGTCGTTCAGACCAGCAAGGCTGAGAATACGGATAGCATCATCTGTGTTCTTGCCAACCTGATCGATCAACGGCTTCTCTTCAAACAACACGGTGTCGATGTTCTGAACCTTGTGTCCACGGCGATCCATCTGTTCGGCAAGGTCGCGCAACAGCAGAGACTTCCCGGAGCCTGACTGACCAGAGATGTAGACGACATCGCCTTGGCGCACTTCGAGGTGAAGGTTGTCATAGACGACAAACTCTTTCTCCTCAAGACCTAGGCCGAATGCTTCCGCACACTCCAGCACACGCTGGGAGCGCTCTACGCTCGATGAGAAGCGCCGATCAATGATATAGCGATCACCCTTCATGATCGTCCCCGAGGACCTTCTCTGCATGGGCTAGAAGCGCAGCAATGCCCTGCTTTCCAGTTACCCCTTCGACATATGCAACGAACAGTTGCAGTTGGCGAGCATCGGTTGCCTTGATCTTCGAGGAGCCAAAGATTCGGGCGAGGGCAATGTCTTCCTCGTCCATGTCTTTGATCTTCTGAGCAGCGCCTTCGGTCTGATGATCCACTTCACCGGCAAGGTCGTCGGAGAAGGCGTTCAGGTCAACCAAACCGAGGTCTTCGGTCAGAAACTTCAGTTCGCGGTCGTCGATCAGACCCTCGAAGTCAAAATCGAGACCAGACAGTTCCTTCAACTCTTTGTTGAGGATGTTGACATCGTGTTCTGCCTCGCTGACCTTGTTGTCGGCGATACGGAGAGCCCGCTCTTCTTCGTCGGTGAGACCCCGGGCCACTCGCACTGGAATCTTTTTGAGACCCAGTTTGAGGGCAGCCAAACGCCGCCCGTGGCCCGCAATGATCTCACCTTTTTCATTTACCGTGATGGTGCTCTGCCAGCCGAAGCGGCGAATCGACTCTGCGATTCGGGAGACCTGCTCATCAGTGTGAATCTTGGCGTTGTTCGCGTAGGGGATAACCTTGTCGATATCCCAAATCTGCATTGCAAACTTGGTCGGGTCGATGGCATCCATCTCACGCGCCGGCTTCTTAATCTTGGAATTCATCGGACCACTCGTTCGGCATGTCAATAAATTGGAAGTCACGAGCGATATCCATCGCCTCTTGTTCGATATCCTCGAACTGTTCCCCGCCTTCACAGCGGTTGCAAATGAACTGGCGACGGTCTATCGGCTTGCGACGATGGGCGCAATCTTTGCAGTCCTCGAACTTCTCGCTCACGGCTGATCCTCTTCGGATTCTGGAGCCAATTCACTCAGCCCGTGAGCCTTGCGGAACTCATGGACGATCCAGATGAGGGCGTCGCCCGCATTGGTGAGAGCGTCGGCTTCGTTGAAGTTCTGGGCCGTCTTGACTTGATTGACCGTCTCGGTCACAAGGGCCATGTCTTCCATTGCGACTTTGAAGCGCATGATGGAATGGGTCTTGACGGAGGGGGAGAGATCGAGGGTTTCGGTGGCTGAATCAGCATCCGGGTCGAGTTCGAGGTCTTCAAAATCGAGAGTCTGGTGATCCAGCATCGATCGGATTTCGTCCGAGGAGATCGGCATGATGTCTGCCAGATGTTCTGCGTTCTCCAGAGACTTCATCAGTTCGGTGAGGGACGCGAAGTCGTTTTCACCATACTGAGCGTTATCTGCCAGCGAGATTTTCTTGGCAAGGTCGTCGCCAATCTTTCCGAGGTTGTACGCCTGTATCTCATTGATTCCCAAGCGAATTGACTGATCGTTGCGGTGCTCGCCACCCAGAATTTCATAGGTGCCGTCGTCGAGTTCCCTGACGATGATGGGCTTGAATTGACCGAGTTCTTCGAGGGATGCCTTCAACTTGTCTTCGTTGACGGCGCTGACCACATTGGGGTTCCACGGGTTTCTTGCGAGACTTGCTGGGTTGACCGAGATCAAAACTGGTTCGTACTTGGACATATGCGTACCCGGGGTTCCTGAGTTTTTGTGCCAAATGCTTGCATTCAAAGTGTGCCAGAGTTATTCTGCTCTACGCACACTTGTAATTGCCTGAGACGGCTATCATGGCCTAGACGAAGCCTAAATGCAAGCACCCAACTCCAAACAAATTCAGATCGCTGTTGGCGTAGTGAACGCCCAACTCGTTGATCCTACTAGAGATTTGAAACTTCGGGTATCGGAGATTCTGTCCTATGAGGTCGAGGGCGCACAATTTGTGACTGGGCGACCGGGGTGGGATGGTCGCACGAGCATGTTCTCTTTCTCGTCCAATCGCTTCCCATCTGGCTTTGTAGCGCTGGTGAAGAGCGTTCTTGAGAAGGAAGGCTGGCATGTAAGGCTGATCGAGAAGCCCTGCCCAGAGCCGCTTGGCCCAGAAAAGCCCGTTGTTGACGCTTTCCCAGAAGACCCCAGATACGACTATCAGCCAGAGACCGTTCATCGTCTGATCAAGTATAGGCGCATGATCGCCCGGGTCGCTACGGGTGGCGGCAAGTCTCGTATTGCTCGGCTGGCCTACGCTCGGATCAATCGAACCACTCTCTTTCTGACCACCAGAAAGACCCTCATGTACCAGATGGCTGACTCCTTCAAGTCTGATTTGAAGGTTCGCGTTGGCATCTTGGGCGACAGTTCGTGGGAACCATGCAACGGTTTCAACTGCGCTACCGTTGATACCATCTCTTCGAGGATTGAGGTCAAGACCCGAGACTCTGAGATCACCAAGATCGTTCAGCAATTGGCTGACGAACTGGAGTCGAAGATCGTTGCTGCCACAAAGATCGCAGGCATCCCTTACGGGACTCTCGCGAAGTTTGCCACCGCCGCTCAGAAGGCTCAGACCGAAAAGATTCGCGCTGCACTTAAAGCAGAACAGAGCGCTTTGTGGCCTACGGAACGAATTGGGCGCCACGTCGAGTCGATCGTCAGGCTTCAGGCGGAGCGTCGTAGGGACACCATCGCTTTCCTTGAGCGTGTCGAGTTCGTCATCTTGGAAGAGGCTCACGAAGTCTCCGGGACTGGCTTTTTCGACGTAATGAACGCCTGCAAGAACGCTCACTACAGGCTCGCGCTGACGGCTACCCCGTTCATGAAGGATAGCGCAGAGGCGAACATGCGTCTCATGGCTGTCACGGGGCTCGTAGGCATCAAGGTAAGCGAGAAACTGCTGATCGATCGCGGCATCTTGGCGAAACCCTGCTTCAGATTCATCACGCCACAGAAGCCGCCCAAAATCTCAAGGTCAAGTGACTGGAGTCGGGCCTACAAATTGGGCATCGTCGAAAGCCAGATGCGAAATGCCACGATCGTCTATGAGGCGAAACGAGCAGCCCAGTATGGCTTAACGACAATGGTTCTCGTTCAGCATACCAAGCACGGCGACGTTCTTGAGGATATGCTGCGAACCGCTGGGTTGCGCGTCGCCTTCATTCGTGGAGACGACAATCAGCCTGTTCGTAAGAAGGCTCTCGTCTCTCTTGAGAAGGGCGAGATCGATGTTCTGATTGGCACAACCATCCTCGACGTAGGCGTGGATGTGCCCGCAGTTGGCATGATCGTACTCGCTGGAGGTGGCAAGGCAGAGGTCGCCTTGCGTCAGCGTATCGGTCGTGGTCTTCGTGCCAAGAAGGTGGGCCCGAACGTGTGTCTCATTGTGGACTTCCACGACGACTCCAACAACCACCTCATCAAGCACAGTCGTCAACGGCGTCAAATCGTTGAAGACACCCCGGGGTTCGTCGAGGGTATCCTCCCTGATGGCTCTGATTTCAATTACACAGCACTTGGCTTCAAGAAAGCCGCATAAGGAGAAGTATCATGGCAGGTTCATCCCGATCCACCGTAGAGGCAAAACGTACCAGTCTTCGCATGACCAATGCGATGCGGGACAAACTCAAGATTCTGATGGAGGAACTCAACTTCCCATCTCAAGACGAACTGCTCACCTTCTTGGTAGAGTCAGCGAACGTCGGCTATCTTCGCCCATATGCAGAGAAGTATCTCGGCAAACTGGCCGTCGAGAACCAAAGACAGAAGCAGAAGGACCAAAAGGTTCGTCAGTTGGCCGCCCAACTGTCCGAAGCCGATCTGAATGCCCTGCTGAAACAGATTGCGACGCGTGGCGAAGCGGGCTAATCTTGAAGAGTCATGTTGTAACTCCTCGGGCCCTTCGGGGCCCTATTTTTCGCCGTAGTAAATCAACTCTCCCGCTCGTATACTTGCACTTGAGAAGACGATGATCGCTTGGTTGTTCTACCCTATCAGGTTTCTGTTGGCGTTTGCCATCCTGACTGTCGGTGTAACTGCCGTGGCGCTACTCGCCTTGCATCTCTACCTCAATGCACTACTGGGAGAACACTTCAATGACAACCGAGATCATTCCACAAAGGAATAACTGGGATTGTGGCCTTTGCTGTCTTGCAATGGCAATGGGTATCGACTACGACGAAGCCCTCTCGTTTCTGCCCGTAGCCCCGGGCGTGAAGATCAACACACCTGCTCCGCTTCTTGAGATCGTCGGCGATACAACAATGCCGTTCGGACTTTCGCCAGCACACACTGCTCGCATCCTTCTTGAAGAGGGCATCGCTACCGGGACCTTCGGTATCGAGTCCTATACGGAAGCAATGGCGGGCGAGTTTACCCCGCTCGAACTTCACAGCATCCTCAATGTTCGGACAGTCCGAGCGATCATCTTCATGGAGACAGCGACCGGGTTCCACGGTCATGCGATCTACTGGGATGGCGTCTCGCTGATCGATCCTGCTCGCGGCGTTCTGAACAGCGACGACAACAGGCTGAATCACGACGAGTACGAACTGATCAAGAACGCCTACGCCGTTGTTCTGATCTACGAATCCCCTTCCTTCAAGTGAGGCTCTCATGACAGACCTTAGCCCCGTTGCAGTATCGATCTCTCGCCCTTCTTATCACGATGGTCGAAGCGCAATCAGCCTTCGCATCGAGGATCGAGTGTCTGGCTGTCAGATCGTCGAGATCGAGATGACCTGCGAGGCCTTTGCAGAAGCGATCACGGGCCTTCAATCGAGAGGGGGTTCTGCAAAGTGGTCTCCCAAGTATCTCTTGAAGCGCCGCGAACTGAAGAACGTCTTTGTCCCCACTTCTGACACCTTCTATTCCAAAGAGAAGCGGGCTGAAGAACTTGATCTCCGTACCAAAGACATCTGCGTCGATGGCTGGGAGATTCACTGTCGCTCTGATTACGGCAACATGCACAAGCACTCCATAGACAAGGATGGCAACTCGGGCTACACGGTAGGTTTCATTCGCTTCGTCGATGCCACTGAAGAAGACATCGCCAAAGGATTCAAGAAGAATTTCTACTAATGAACGAACTCGATTACACCTTCGAGCGCAAGCCTAACCCCGTCCCAGAGGGTTTCATAGGCGAAGGCTGTCTGTTTATGCACTTCGGCTGGAAACTCGGTGATTGGGAGTTTGGCTACGGTCTTCAATATGGTTCCATGCTCGTCGCTTCCAAAAGGCCCAAGTGTCTTATCCAGAACCCCGATCGCCTGCACTTCGAGACTCGCTCCAAATCCGAGACACAGAATCAACCGTGGTATCTCGTTTCGGGCTACTCCTCAAGAAGCCAGACCGAAGAGAACCTCCTTCGTCAGTGCCATCAAGACCTTGATTCATGGCGCTACTCCAATTACGCCAAGGAACTGCATTCAACCCCCTTCTTCAGCGAACTGCACCGCCAAGTGGGCGTCGTCTATCTGACCACCCGCTACTCTGCCTTGCTCAACGTAGCCCTACGCCAAGATCGCTTCAGCATGTTCGATTCGGATCACCCCAGTGATCTCTTCGCCAATCAGGTTCAAACAGCCCGGATGCACTGCCCTCTTCCAATCTGGATGATCCAGTCCGGGACGATGGACGATCAAGTTGTCTGCATCGACCCTCTTCACGCCGACCGTCCAACCAACTCCACTGGCGACATCACCTTTCAGAACAGTCACGCCGACAGAAGATTCCTCGGAGGCACTTGCGACGGCACCCATCCTCTAAGCCACTCCAACCGCATCCCCTTCATGATCTCCCCAACACTCAACCCCTACACTGGTCTCGATCTGAAGGCGCGTCGTGCAGTCATTCAAGGCGTCAGAACGGCGTGGCACGACGAGATGGCGCGTCAGGTCAACGGTCTTCACGGTAGAAGCGTTGAAGCGTCTGGCGGGGCTTCTGTGGGGCTTGGCAGGTCACTGTGGTCATGCGAGGTCTGGAAAGACGAAGGTTCGGTCTTGTCGCCTGTCGATAGCAAGTTGTTCGGCTGGGTCGAGCAAATGGAAATCGAAGGAATCGTCCGATCGAGAAGGGAACTGAAGATCGAGACCCGCTACGAGTCTGTCGCAGGTTTCGGGTCGTTTTAACCCAAGGTTAGTCCATATTTCCTAGTCTGCAATGGGCTAGGTAAGGGCGGGGAACCCGCCCGAAACAAGCCTGATCGGGAATAGCGTCTCTGGAAATGGGGAATCGGGGCGCTTTTCAGCCTGATCGGGAAGAATTTCCAAGCGGGAAGTGGGCAACTACAAGGGTGTCACCTCTGTAAGTCTCTGATTTCCTAGGGGAATTTGCAACCTGACCACCTGAAAAGGGGTCTTTGCGAGGGCTGGCTAACTACAAGGGTAGGGGTAGGGTGGCGGAACGAGGAAGGGACCCGGGTCGCAGCGAAAAAAATTTTCTAGGACTTGCACAAAGTCAACTACCGTCCGTCGGAAAGAAGGAGCGCACCATTACAGTGCGCCCGAATCATCCTAGTAGATAAAGCGCTTTCCGTCCGTCGGTTCGATTGGCGCTAGCATATTGTTTGGCACGCTCTTTGCGTTGCAGGATTGCTCGGTTCCGTTCAATGCGGGCAATGATAGCGGGCAATGTTTTTGTTTGCATGATACGCGCTCCCGTAGTATGTCACTTGAAACAGTCGGGGCGCATTGTGCGCCCCTTCCGTCGTTCGGTTGGTTACAGTACCACTGCGCCATCATGCGCAGGGGCGGCGGGGAAAGTGTAAATGGCGCGCAGGGCGTTGACTACCGGGGCATCCCATACCATCACGAAAGCGCCTTTTTCCTTGTGAGCGGCACCCAGCAAACCAAGGAACGTGCGCATATAACCCGCTTGCGTCGTCGTCTCGTGGTTCATCTCTTTCATGACACGGGCGAGCGTGAATGCTTCCCCGTTGCCGTCTTGACTGAACAGGTACGCAAGTGCAGCGTCTGCGGCATTGTCACGCGGTTTTGCGTTGACTGCGATTCCCTCGCAAATTGCAATTAAACGCTTTTTTGCTTCACGACTGGAAGCATTGATAACGTCGGCAGTCAGTCCGTAGGAGGCGGCGACTTTGAGCGCTGCATCCGTCATGCCAGCAACGCGGGCGCCATATGCGCCGTGGGTTGCGTGATACTTGGCCTTTTTGCTTTCGTCACGGTCGCCCGACTGTTCGGCAAGCGCTGCGTGCTCGGTCGAGGCGTTGACGTGCGAGGCGGCAAGCGCTTGCATATTGGCGCGCAGGGATTCGACGGCTTTCGGGGTTTTCGGCGTTTTGGAATTGGTGCTCATGGTAGATTCTCCCTAGGGTCTGTGCCCTTGTGTGCAGTGCGGATGCACTTGCTACACTTCGTATGCTACGCGCATCAGCGACGGATGCAAGCACGTTTCCTACTTTGCCGACGAACGGTCGGTCGCGCAATTTATAAAGGAAACGCGTGCGCGACTAACACAAAAAATCAAGCACTAGGAAATTCTCCGATGAACGGTCGATTTTGCATTTGTCAAATTAGTCCGACGAACGGTCGATTTTTAAAAAGCAAATTTTTCCGACGAACGGCTGTCAAGAAAAAACCGACGAACGGTTGTCAACACTTTTCCGACGAACGGTAAAAAATCCGACGAACGGCGAGTCAAGCAAAATCCGACGAACGGTCGATTTTTCCGACGAACGGTCTGTCAACACTTTTCCGACGAACGGTCGATTTTTCCGACAAACGGTTTTTGTGCTAAACGAGAACCATCCGCATCCGCGAACCAGAGCCATCCGCATTTGAGAACCGCCCGCATCGCCGCCGCGCCGAATTTTTTTTCCGCCCATGGCGCACCGTGGCTAGATAGAGCCGCCCTTTTACCTATGGCGGCTATAGGAAGGGCCTGTTACCAAGGGCCGCCTTGGCACTTTGTTGGAAGGGCCGTTCCCATTGGTTTATATGGCGACCGAATTCCCATGGGACACCGAGGCTTTAAGGGTGCTAACCGTTTCTGAGGCTAAAAGAAAGCCCCGTTTCCGGGGCTCGAATCAGCACAATGCAGTGCGGCTGATATTACTTGTAGCAATCTTTCGGGAGATCGGCTTTCTCGTAGAGATCGTAAAACTGGTCAGCGTTCTCAGCAGTGATCATGTTGGCGAAGATCGACATGACACGATCGGCTTCAGCGATGTTCTCGATGGCGATGATCTGCTCATAGAACGGCAGTTCATAGTCGCCACTGAAGGCTTTGATCTTGTACTGATCGTCTTGATTGGCGATCTGAACGTGAACACGAAGATCGTCGAGGTCGATGATGATGCTGGCAAATTTCATTGTGAACTCCCGATTGCTTGTTTTGACTGCAAGTACAGAGTATCTACTGCCATATGGCTAGTCAACACTCTGTACTGGTCTACGCGCATAGGCCACAAACGTAAAGAGGGTCTTTTTGGGAATCGCTTCTGTGAGCATCTCAATGTGTACGCTGTAGCAGTGTAGCAGTCTGTATTGCCGAAGCGCTTGCCGCTATGTTTTTGTGCGATCCCGCGCTATCCCAAAGCGTAGTCTCGACTGCGTTAGTTGCAGATCGGCCGTGGCTTGCCTTGGTCTCTACGCTAACAAGAAAACCGAGACTAACAATCTCGGTTTTCTTGTTAGCGTACTTTACAGCGTCACCAGCACGATCATCGCATCGAAGTGGTTCTTGAGAGTGCGCTCAGTGAGCGGTATTAAGGTCTTGAACTGGCTGCGGTTTGCGTCTTCACGAGCAACAACGGCGTTGTGTGCTGCGCATATGTGTCTGGCCAGCGCTTCAGCAATCATGAGGTTTTTCATGGTCACTCCGGGTCGGTCACAGCGAATTCGAGATCAGCGCAGTTGGTCTTGTCGCACATCTCGACAAGATCGCCAATTGTCATGGGTTGCTTCTCTGCACAGCCGTACAGACAGAAGATCAAGGTGAGAAGAATGAAGATCAGTTTCATTTGGCGCTCCCAATCTTCTCGTTGAACATGACTGCTGCTGCGGTGCGGTGATGATCTGCGCTGCGCAGCAGCAGGCCAGATATGGACCTCTTCCCGTCACGGAGGCTATCTTCTGCCCCAACAAGATCGCGATGCGCTGCGAAAATGTGGCTGATGATGTTGCTGATGTAGCAAGTGAGAGGTGCGTACTTCATGGGAACTCCCGGTTTCTCTTGTGGATGTCGTTCTGCGACGACATGAATAGATTGACAACTGCCTTGTGGCGTGTCAACGGCGTTTCTACAGAAGCCACGGCTCACCTTGGCTCGTTTGGTTGAGCCGATTAGACGAACCATTCGGCTCACGCCACGGACAGCCACGGTTTCTCAGCCATACCATAAAGGCTGCCTTGGTTCTCTCGCCATATATTCGGCAGCCTTTTACCTATTGGTTCCTATAGGCTGTTCCTCAAGACTTGCTTGGTCGAATTCTCAACTCAAGCCCAACTTGACGACAGTTCCCAATAGGTTGAGATATTCGAGGTTCTTGGTCTTGTCATACTCTCGGCGAAGCGAAGAGCAGATCGATCCAAAGCGAACACAGGGCAAGGTCTTGGCCGTAATGCCAATTCTCATGACTCTGGCCCTGTTCAGGGCCTGAACACACATCTCTTGCTGGGCTTCAGTCAACCCAGCGATGACTTTGTGCGTTGCTTGAACTGACTCTGGATTGCTCATGGGATGAGACTCTTTGCTACTGGGAAGCGCTTCCCGATCATCGACTGCTACACTGCTACGTCTAGACTTTTGGGAAGCGCTTACAAGCGATTCTGTTGAGTTACCGGGTTACTCACTCGACAGCAAATACTGGTCAAGAGCAGTGCTGTTTGCCCCAATGCCCGCCCTGATCTGATTTGCTCTGGGAACGTAGACTTGCGGCGGCACTTCCGTCTTGCTTCCCCCGTTCTTCAGGTGACGCTCTACGTCATCGGCCAACATTTGGGAGAGGGTCTTTTTCTCGTTGAACGGAACACCAATTTCGGGAGGAATGAACTTCGGGACTGTCGATTCAATGGACATGAGATTACTCACGGGCTGCTTTGATGGCTTCGGCTTTGCCGAAGAGGACACGATCCAGACGACCATGCTTGTCAGCAAAGTCGGCGAGATCAGTGAAGAAGGCGCTGATGTTGGCATTCTGGATCACCTTCATCAAGCGGTCGTACTGTATCGAGCCACCCATTGCCTCAGTGTAGAGGGCTGGGAAGGCGGGCATATCCCGGGTCTCGAACATATCGAGCAACTGGTTGAACGTCTCTGCCGTCATCTTAGGCATTTCGCCCAGAAGAATGGCCCTGATGATGCGTTTCTTGGCGAAGGTCATTTAACCTCCCAGAACTTCGAGAGTTTCGGGATCAACCTCAAGCACATCTTCAACGTACTCGTTATCACCGCACAAGACGTTGGTTGTAAAATCCTCGGGACTTTCATTTTCGAGATCGTCCGATTCAAACTTCTCGCGGCGCTCGTTGCCTGCTTTCTCACCGTCGCCCGTCTCACGCAAGATGGCAATGTAGGTTTTCATGTCACTCTCCCTTTCTTGTTGGATGCGTCTCTCACAACGCATAGACAGTGTGCTGCCTCCCAACGATCGCTGCAATAGCGGCAGATGGGTTTCGCAGGAAGCCACGGCTCACCTTGGCTACGTCGAGATACAGAAAAGCCCGGTTTCCCGGGCTTCGCTGGTTGATGCGCTGATCAGTACAGCGCGAGGATCGGCTTCAGGGCCGGGGCGTCGTAGTTGACGGTGAAGCCGCCCTTCTGCTTGGTCGCGGCACCCATCACCACCAGCAGGATGCGGAGGTTGCGGGCCTGCGTCGGCGTCTGGTGGTTCATCTGCTTCTGGATCGTGCCGAAGTCGAACTCGGACACACCCGCTTCCTGCTGACTCTTCAGGAAGGCGAACGCAGCATCGGCAGCGTTGTCTTTCGGACGAGCGTTGGCAGCGAGGCCCTCGCAGACCTTGCGGAAGCGCAACTTGAACTCGCGGCTCTGGGTCTCGATCAACTCGGCGCTCAAGCCGAACTCGTGAGCGATCTTCGCGATCGGGTCAGCCATGCCCGCCAACTGGGCATCGACTTTCGCGTGGCAGGCTTCCTTCTGGGCAGCGCGCTTGACTTCGAGGTTGCCCTCGTCGACAGCAGCCTGAAGGGTCGTGTGGTTCTCGGCGTGAGTCGTCGCAGCAGCGGCGAGGGTGCCGAGGAAAAGGCTGATCTTCTTGGTGCTCATGGTATTGCTCCCGGGAACTGTGTCCCAATGTTGAGGTTGATTGTCGGAGCGCATCTCGCTCTGACAACACAATAGTCTCCCCTACCACCTTCCTGTGCAACATCCCGTTCGTGGGCTTTCCTGTTCGCCAAGGTCTGCTAGTCCTTCTATCTATAGCAAGCGCGTAGCAATGGGAAACTTCAAGTAAATCAGGCAGTTATGGCAGTCAAGGGTGGCCTCTCAGAAGCCAAGGCGAACCGTGGCTCAGGCCAAGCAATGAAAAGGGCCCGAAGGCCCAGTTCAATCAACCGTAGGCGACGATTTCACCGCCTACAATGCCATCCACGAATGAGCAGAGGGCGTCCAACCCGATCCCACCTTCTTCCAGACTGTACTGCATGGCAATGATCAGATCACCTGCGGCGGTGGTAATCGATATCTGGACGATGTTATTGTCTGCCGGCGGCTCCTCGTTGTTCTCCGGGAAGCCAGCATCCATGAACGTGTTCTCGTCCAGATGGGTGCCAACCGTCCAACCGTGCATGTCGCTGCTGTCGTGCCACTTGGTACGAGTGTTCTCGTTCAGGTGAGCCAGAAGTTCTGTGTGGTTCATCAGAAGCCCATCCCTTCAACCCGTTTACGAAGCGCCAACTGGGCATCGGTGTGCTCGATGGTCGTAAGCGCACCATCCTTCTTGTAGGTTACGATATCATGGGCATACACACTGCCCATCTCCGTGTAGGTGCCAAAAACAGTGGCTACTCGGATGTTACCTTTCTTGTTATCCTCGATTCTGGCACCCCAGCCGTTCCGAAGGACAACCATATCGTCTTTCTTCAGATCATTGGTCTTCATACGATTCTCCCAGCCATTCTCATTTTGGACTCAAGCGTCACGAGATCAGCCATAATGCTGCACAACTCTTCATGCGCCTGTATCTCTTCACACCACATCAGGCAATCCCGAATGCCACAGACGTACCAGATGGTCGTATCAAAGTAGAACTTCTCAACGGTAGGCTTCTCACAGCGCTCCAGCAGGTCTGCAATCTTGCTGCGAGCCATTCTCATTACAGCGCCTACATCCATCTCGCTCTCCCGTAGTCATGTCGTTATCGCAAGAGCACTGTCTCATATGCCACTGTCAGAAAAACAGGCAGTTTTTCATTCGCCATAACGCTAATACTAAAGGTCTTGGTTTGAAGACTGTATATAGATAGACAAACGAGATTTTTTCCGCGTAATTAAATGTAACTGCCACTCCCGGGATGGTTACTTCCATTAGCCTTAAAAGTGCCTCCTCGAACCATCTCCGGGGTAACTTGGTTCAATCCAGCCACGGCTCACCACGGCCAGCCATTCTTGGCTTCCCTTTCCCAAGAGCCAACCTTAAAGGTCAGGCCCTTGGTATCACGCCTTATATCCAGCAGCCTTATCCCTAATGGCTTCTATAGTCGCCCTGTGACCATAGCCGTCCATAGGGAAAACCTATCGCCGAATAATCTGCGCTCGCAGAACCAATAGGCTCCAACAGCCACGGCGAACCACGGGAAGATCACAACTCAAAAAGAAGGCAGAGACCAACCTATCAACCATCTAGGAGGGGAGACTCCTAAAACTGATGGCGACGAACGGTCTCTGCCTATGCCCGGAAGACCCGGGAAGAGCATTCTCGAAACTTACCCTGAAAAGAACTGCGAACTACCCAATGTGTCTCGTCATTGATTCATATTCTCATCAGCCACGATAGGGGTCTACTATCAGCCGAAGGGTTTTGATAGAAGCCACGGTGAGCCTTGGTTCGCCATTTAGGCACCTAAAATGGGGTTTCAGAGCAACTTTCTGTAAGGGGTATCTTGAGCGTTGGGCAGGATCAGGGCTGAAGCGAGTATTTCAGGAGCCTAGAATTAGCCTCCCAAATGCCTAAAAAGAGCCCTGCCAAATGCCTTTCTAGGGTACATCCTCTCACGCGCAGCGTGTAGGCCACAAACACAAAGAGGGTCTTTTGCTGGCTAAGTGCTTGATTTATATGGGACATGGGACGGATAGGCGGAAGAAACAGCCGTGGGACCCGGCTCCCGATTACAATTTCAGGCAAAATTGGTTCAGGTCGATTCTTATCTGGTCGTCTAGAGATCAGGTCAATTGCTCTCTTGGTCTTATAGTCTTCAGGTGCTTCTATGCTTTGGTCTATGTTCTAGTTGGTCGTTCTATGTTTCTCTGGGTATTTGAGTTGGTCGATTGTGAGTTCTCTATCCCGGGAGTCTTACTTCAGCGAGAGTCATGGGTTTCAATACGTTGGTTTGATTGGTCGATCGATAGTGGTTATCTATCGTAAATGCTTAGGAGGAAGTTTTTGGCTATTTGGGAGGATGCTTGTACTCAGGGAAGCGCTTATATACTAGCGGGAATGCTTTCCCGAATGAGACTTGTATCTGTGCTCGTAATAGTCTGAAAGGACTTGCTATAAGCGATTTTAAGCGTGTTGCCAGAGAGTGTTTAGACTTGTACTTAGAGCGAAACTTGTAGTTGCAGGGGCTAGAAGTTACCGCCTTTAGGGTAATTGGGAAGGATGTCGGCGATTGGAGATTGTTTGGTTGTTTGCATTTCGATGCGGTTAATGGCTTGAAAGCTGAGAGTGTAACCAGCAGAGCCTATAAACCTTAGGGTGTCATTCTCTCTTTTAAGCCATGCTTGTGCGGCAGGAATAGAGCCAAAGACAATCTTACCCAAACCAGAGATGGAGCCATTGTCATAATGGCGAACGACTTCGATTTCGAAGACCTCGTAGGTGGTTTCGTTGGTGGCTTCTATGATTAAGGGGGTGAATTGAGCCATTAGAAGGCGCCACCTTCGGGATAGCGGAATCTCTCATCAAAGGTCGTATTGGTGTAAATCACGGAGTATCGAGAAAGCCTCTCAATAGCAGCCTCTTTCTCCTTGAAGTATGCCCAGGTCTCTTCGTAGGTTGCGAACGCCCGGGCGCAGTACATGGAGACATGGCTGTTCAGCACCCCATGATGTCTGCTTCGGGCGATCTCGTAGCGCAACATCCAAGGCTTCGACATTGAGGTTTGTTCCTCAAGTGGGTCGCAGACTTGAATGTTTCGCGGGAGGGTCTTAGGCTTGAAGGGGCGCATTAGAAGTTGCCGCCTTTAGGGTACTTCGCCACAGGGCTGTCCTTGAGTTTGGCCTCCATCATCGAGCGACTGTCGGCGAAACGGACGCGGTATGACTGTCTCGCTTTGGCCAGTTCGGCATTCTCGGTGTCGAGCCATTCGAAGGCGGAATCAATAGACGGGAAACTTAGAACGAACGGCTTCTCCATGCCCTCTGGGGCACGCTTTGCGAGACTCCAGCTTCTATAGACGGTGACGGCGATCATTAGAATGAACCCGCCCCGCTGTAGCGCTCTACAAGCGATTTAGTGGGCAAATGGGTAGCGGAGGGGCGGCCAGCGTTGCCCATGCTTATGATGGGCGAAAGAATGCGATGGGTGTCACTCCACGCTTCGCTCTTCACCTCGACCCACTTCTGGGCGGCCATCGTGTCGGGAAACTCTATGACTTGCTTTATGCCTTTGCCCGTTTTGACATCCACCAGAGTGAACTCAACGTAGCAGGTGAAGTCCATTAGAAGCCACCGCCATTGGCGTAAGTCTCGATGGTGCTCTTGGGTCGTTCAGCCTCAATCTGCTCGTTGAGCGCGGCCAGAGACTCTTCAAAGGCCATCATTCTAAGTTCGCTTGTGGTAGGGCTTATCGGGACATAGCGAAACGCCCAACCTCTAAAGGCTTGTGAGCCGTTCTCAGCCTCAATCCATTTCTCGGCCGCAAGAGCGCTCCAAAAGTCTTTTACGATCGGCTCATTAGTGACGTCAGGCTTGAAAGAAACGGTGATCATGAGAAGTTCCCCGCGCCTTTGTATTCATCGAATATCGTCGGCTTCTTGTTGGGGTCGTACAATATGGCTTGAAGAGAATCCATGATTATCTCCGCTACCTTTTCGCTGGTTACCATCTTCTGACGGTTAAACCACTTTCGTGCGTCTTGCTCAGTGACGAAGTATAGCGTGGCGATCTTTGTTGTATCGAGGCTTCCTCTGTGAGCCCGAACTTGCATCTGCCAAATAAACTTTTCAGTCCATATGGGTGATTTTTCAATGTTGTCCATCAGAGTGCCCATTAGAACCGCACCCTCGCGCCATATTCTGCGTGGATGATGGGCGTTTCATGGCCTTCGCAGTAGTACGGCGGCTGGGTATAACTCGTGGGCACATTGCTCAATGCCCTTCGATTCCAAAACTTCAACGCAGCCACACCATCTTCAAAGCAAGCCACCCAGATTCTCTTGACGCGAAGGCCAATCAAGACGCCATTCTTCTCGCCATTATAGAACTTGTAGGTGAACGGGACGTTGTACTCAGCCGTCTTAACGTAACTGTAGCCAATGGTCCCGTTAGCAGTGAGGATGACCATTAGAATTTACCACCTTGTTCGTAGGTCTCGCAGACTGGTGGGAAGAGGGTGTTCTCGATGAGGAAGAAAGCGATCTTGGTATCCAGCCCGGGTGCTCGCAGTTCGACTGGCGGGTTCATGGCGAGGTTCTGCTCTTTCCACTCAGCCAGTAACTTGATCATGTCCGTGAAACACTCGGTATGCACTATCGAGGTCTCTTGGTGTCCGTTGCCCCAATTCAGAGTGTAATTGGCGGCATATGGAAAGCCATCCATCGGTGATCCAACGAATCGTACCTTGTACTTGCCCGAGATTTTGACGCGACTGCCCGGGGCTTCAGCGGTATATGTGGCGGACATTGTTGCCAATCCAGCACTTGTGGTTGAAAAGCCACTCCTCGCTGAAACGATTGCGATCACCAGACCTCAAGAATGTCTTCTTGACCTTGAAGCCTTCTTGAGCGTCCTTGACCGCACAGTACGACTCGCGAGCCTTGAGATGCAGAAGGGTCGGCTGCGACGCCATACGATCTTCAAGGTCGATGGAGATATCCTGCCAGCGCTGCCACTGCCATCGCTTGTAGCGCTTGGCCAATCGCTTGCGATCTTGGACGAGCATAAGTGGGACGAAGTGTTTCATGGCAGAATAACTCCCTCGCCAGTTTCTTCAGGGGTTTGCCAGTCGATGTCAGGCCAGTACATCACGATGTCGTGACCCATGCTGTCAGTTTCCCAGAGAAGGATTTTATCCATCATCTCGTCGAACTGATCCTTGAGGTTGAAAGCCACGAGACGCTCTTCTTCGGTCTTGCAGTCCAGCGACGCTTCAACCATCTCGTCAGCGAGGGTGAGAATCACCTTGCTGACCAGCACACGACATTCTGCTTGACCGCCTACAATAGCGGGACACTGGCGGCCATACATGCTGCGACCACTGTACTTGCGGAACGTGATGTCGCTCTCTTGTGCGGCATCGTAGATACGCTGGATGATCATGGGCCTACTCCGCTCTTGTAGCGCTTGGGAACTTCGGGTTGCAGTACGAACAGAACTGGCTGAGAAGACAAGTCCGGGAAGTCAGCCGTAAGGTAGAACTTCACCTCACAGGTGAATAGCGAGTCATCTACTGGCTCTTTCATATCAACCCCCTTTCGGCGAAAGAGACAACACCAGTGGCTTCGTTCTCGTTGATCTCGCCGACGATCATGTGATCCAGCACCCGAACATCGATCAACTGAAGTGCCTCGATCAGGCGTCTAGTGATCTGGCGATCAGCAAGCGAAGGCTCTGCGATGCCACTCGGGTGATTGTGAGCGAACATTACAGCGGCAGCGCCATACTGTAATGCCGCTTTCACAACCTCGCGAGGGTAGACGCTTGCGCCATCGATCGTTCCCTGAAAGAGTTCGATCGGTGCGGCCAGAAGTCGATGTTGACTATCGAGGCAAATCATTACGAACGATTCGTGGCTCTTGCCCCGAAGCAAGGTTCGCATCATGCGCTTCACCGAAGCGGGGTTGCAGAACGCCTCCTCTGCATTCGGCTTCAAACGCATTTCAATCTTGGCGAGTATCTCCACCGCCTTCTTCAACACTGCGAGTTCTCGCGGTGATGCGTACTTCAGGTCCGTTGCCGTTATCATTGCTCGTCTCCCACTTGCTGCTTGTTTCGATACTTGCAGTATCAGACAGGCGCACGTTGGACGCAATGTCACCCTCTTGGGCATCTTTGTTCGCCTGTGCGATACACCGCTTCAGTGCGTCAATGGTGATATCGGCAAGACTCATGATCTGCCAGCGGACGAAACGCAGTCGCCACTTCTTCGGTAGCGGCAGACGGACAACGATTTTTGCAAGCCAAGGCCTGCAAATCTGATACTTGATCTTTTCCATCGGGGTAAATTTCGGTTCAAGTTTCATCAGGTAAACCTCAGTAGATAAATAAACAGATAGACGAAAAGCATGTGCCAAGCGGCATGGGATAAAGTCTCTTCGTCACGGGTCCACATAAACTCCACCAGCGAAATTGCCGCAACAAACCCCGCCCAACACGCGAGCGCAATCAGCAAGCCGAAAACAATGGCGTGAATGAGGGCTATCATGCGTGGTTCACAAGAAACAACGCCTGCTTGTAAACGACTTGTTTGGCGCACTCTCTTTCCGTCAGGCGCCGAACCTTTGTTATTCGCCCAGTCATCATATTGTGATTGAGGTCGATCCTCTTCACGTTGCGAGCCAGTTTGTCGGCGATAACCCGCAAGATGTAGATCATGTAGTCCTCTTGGCGTTCGTGCTTGAGCGCCAACAGTGCCCGAAGAACAACGGCGCCGAAGGTGTCGAAAATCAGGGCGAGATACTGCCCCGGGTTCTCGGCATCCTCCAAGACATCGTGCATGATGCCAACGATATGCTCGTCAGAGCCAAAGCCGTAAGTGACCTTAGCCTCTGTGGCCACCCACATCACATGATGGATATATGGCTCCCCACTCTTATCGCGCTGGGCGCCATGAGCCTGATTCGCAATCTGGAAAGCAATCTCCACTCGGGCTTCGTCACTCAGCGTTTTGGTCATTTGACGATCCTCAATGTGGGCTTACCAGTTGGGCGCGGTCTTGTGAGCGTTTCATCAACGGGCATTACGGGCTGCCCATCAACCACCTGTTCGGGGGCATCGCGCCCAGTCGTCACTTCAACCATAAGCGGGCCAGCAATCTTGGTTTTCTCTTTGGGCTTTTCAGACTCCTCGAACGCATAGCCAACACTAGTCTCTTTTGCGAAGATCAGCATAAGATCATTAAAGGCGACCCTGATTTGCGTGTCTCTCCCGCCAAAACGAGCGCGGAAGATCACAGCCTCATTGGTAAGGCCAAAATCAACCACAGCGCTTGGATCAATGCTGATGATGATTGAGCCCTCGTGGATTCCCGGGTGGTTCGGAGGGATACCGTCACCATCACGGACACGCACGCGAATATGCGGCGTGAGGGAGTTTTCGAGAATCCAATCGTAGTAGGCGATCAGAAGAAAGGGAACCTTGGATGTCAATCGCATTTTGGCGCCCTTGTAATGGTTTTAATTATAACCTCATCGCGCTCGGGCGCGTAAACGCCTCGAACAGTGATGACCGATGAATAAAGAATAAACGAGCCTGCTCCATGTTTCTGTTGAAGTTTGGCGTTATCAAACGGCGACATGCGAATCTTCATATCCACAAAGCCATCACGAAACTGCTTTCGTATAAAAGCTGCTGGCTGGTCCTTTTCGTGCTCTCGCATAAGCAGCCGACACCTTTCAAAAAGGCGCTTTATTGCGTGGTTTGAGACGACTATGTTGGCTTCTTTTAACAGGCGATCTGAAAACGGTCCCATAAATCACCTCTTAAAAGAAGCCCGACTCACCGAGGGTCGGGCTTCTAACATTCTCTCAAAATTTGCTTTTCTGGTTGCTTACGAATGCCGAATACTCGGGCAACCAGCCCTTGAAGTGCGCGTCTAACGGGACGAATATCAACAAGGGCTGTAACTTGCACGCACCAGCAGCGTGGGTCACATCCTCGCCCGCAGGCGACCCTTGAATGGCCGGCGATGGCCATATCAAAAGGGCAGGTTGATCACTAAGGGACGGCGGGTCAGCACCCGACGCTGTGCTCACGCTGGCGATGAACGCCAGTATCAGGGCTATTTGCCAGATCACGGGAAGTCTCATGCTTCAATCCCCTTACGAAAGCGTTCAACGAGGGAATTTAGACGCTCTTGATAGGCGCAACGCTGTTCACGGCTTGGGACGAACCCAGCCATAATCAATTCAACGGGCGGAACAACAGCGTTATTTACGGTGTAGCGAGCAATCTTGCCGCTATCGAGACGGGCTTTTTCTTTCAGAATGGCGCGACACAGCGCCATCGAAGACAGCTCCTTTCGGGACATCTCCGGGTCGGGCTGAAGACTTTCGAGGCGATCAAGTTGCATTACGCTTCCCTTTTGTTGTCGCTCTTCTATAGTGAATCTTCGACTTTCCCGCTTGAAGTGTCAACTGGCTTATCAGAAGACCCGTCAGTCTTATCCTTGCGCCGATAGGAGCCACGCCCCTTCTCAGGCTTGTGCTTGTGACCTTTCTTTCGATACGATGGCTTACGCATTATTAGCCACCCTCACCGCCTCGTGTACGTTTTCTCTGCCGTTGTGCGCTCGTCAGGAGTCAAGGAATCCTTGACGGCTGCCAATTCGTATCGCTCATCAATCGGTGGCTCAATCATGGCTTGCGTCCCTCGGTATCGGTTGCGGAAAGGATGGCGGCATCTACTCGATTTTTCAGGTCGCGCAGCGTTCCGGTATTGTCGCACCATGGTTTTGACAACTGGCGAATGTTTGAGAGAGCATTCTCGTTGTCGAGCTTCGCCAGTCCTCCGCAATGTGCGATAGCCGCGATATTGGCCAACACGGTATCCGCCAACCCTTCCGGCACCACGGCAGGCTGCGCTGGCACGGGGGCGGCGTAGAGTTCGCGCCAGTCAATCACGTCGTCATGCGTCGGTAGTTCGTCGGCGTATATCCAATACGGGCGCAGGGAACCGCGCTTACGGTAGGCATAAGCAAACGGTTTCTGCGCCCTCGCCTCATCCACGATCCTCTGCAACCCGTCGGCGCGTTCCTTTTCCTTGCGGTACATTTCCGCCATATCGCTATGAGCAGCGGCCTTAACGTCGGCGCGCTCTCCTGCCTCCCTGCAATCAAGCAAAGTGGCTTCCCAGAACTCCTTGTAACGGTCGGCGCGCTCGTTCGCTGCGGCGAGTTGCTTGCGCAGTTCCGCTATCTTCAGGGCATCGGCCTCGGCCTCCTGCTTCTCGTAGGATAGCGCCACGTCGGCGGCATTGAGTTGCGATTGCAGGGATTCGTAGTCGTCAACCGGAACGCAGTAGCACACCACACCCATCACGGTAGTCATAACGTATTTAGCCATTTGCCTTCTCCTGTGCGGCTTCTTGCTTTTCAAGTAATTCAACCAAGCGAGATGCGTTGTTGCCATAGCCATCCGCCAGCAGATAGGTCATTTGCTGCATCACATGCTCCATGCGGTCGGCGGATTGAGCCATCTTGTCAGCCGCCGCTTCCATTCTACGGATGGCATTCCAGTCCACTTCGTTCATTTTTGCCCCGCCATCGCCGCGTTGTAGTAACCAAGGTCGTTGACAAACACCCCTTCTATGGGGGCATTGTCTAGATACGAAACATCGACAATGGGGGTTACGTTCTCTTCGCCAAACAGACTGATGTACCAATCTCGCCACTCGGTTACGCACTTTTCAAAATCTTCGGCAGACATCTCGTAGGTGCCAAGCCCAACGGCATCAACTTCGTCAACGGGAGCGGAGCCCCAATCGTGAACGCCGTACTTCCCTTCCAACTCACACAGTTTGAGTTGGAATGGGTCATCGTCTTCACCTGTGCCGAAATTCTCAGGCATTGCCACTTTGATAACGAAAGCGAGGGTACGAATAATACCACCATCTCTTTCGTCATATTCGTAGGCAGCACCATCTTTCCCATACGCGGCGCTAAAATAGAACACCGTTGGCTTCATCAGAACGCCCCCCAATGTTTCGGCTTGGCGGCCACTTCAGCAGCCTCTTTCTCACGGCAAGGAGCGCAGACGCCATCTTCATCCAGCGGGAACTGCCCACTGCTTCGATTGCAGCGCTTGCAACCGAAAGCCCGAATTCGCTTGAGAGCCTTCGCCTTGTTTTGTTGACGAGTCTCCCAACTATCTTCGGCAGCGTCAACTATCCCTTTCATGTCTTCTCACCAAAGGCTTGAGTTTCCGCCCAGTCGATGATGTCCCCGTAATCCTTGTTTCGCATTTCATCGGGGACGACGACATCAACCATCTTGCTCAAATCAACGGGCGTCACTGATACAGGCTTCTTGTAACTGTGGTCGTAGGCGCAGAGATTCCCATCAACGATACCCATGCGCCAAGCGCCGTTGATGACTTCCCCGCTGGCAACTACGCCATCATGAAATCGCTTCACTTCCGCCAGAAGCAGCGAAATGCGGGCATCCCCGTAAGGGAACAAAACAACGAGGCTCATTTGGTGCCCCTGCACATCATCTTCTCCTCTTTGATGGCTTGTTGAACCATCATCTCAAGGTCGCCCAGAGAGATACTCATCTGGGCAGGTGACCGCGCAATGTAGAAGCCTTGTCGCGTGGCCTGAAACTGGAGGTCGTCGAACAACTGGTTCACACCCAGCATCTCGGTCAGCCCGGGTTCGCCCATCGCAATGCGAATGGTTCTCGTTTTCATTCCCGGCTGCTGAACCGTGAGATAGGCGATAATAGGGGCGCCGCTTTCGATGTTGCAAACCGCACCCCGAAAATAGACGTTCATTCTCCCTTCCCTCTCGTGCTTGTAGTCAGATCATCATAAGTCTGGGCGAGTAGGCGTACAAGTGGCCCAGACGGGGTTCAGCAATGCGCTGGGATTGAGCGCTGTGACGCTTCCAAGAGCGAAGACGTAGCAGCATAGCGACCCTAGTTGGTTCGAGCGCTGTAGCGCTCGCCCAGACGCTTCCCTGCGCGTCCCAAAACAGTGTTTCTAGTGCTCGTGACAGCAAAACGGGGCCTGAGCCCCGTTAGTGAAGAATGGCATGAGCCAGAATGATCAGAACGGCTAATACAGTAAGCCAACCCTGAAACGTCATGCGCTCAACTCCTTGGTGGAGCCGAACAGAGTACGGCAGCGATTCCCTTCTACCTGAATAACCCTAACACCCTCATCCTCATCCTCATCCAGACGGGCTCGCTCCGCAACGAAGCGACTTACCGCGTTCTGAATTTGTGGATAGGCGCCATCTTTGACGGTGCGGTAGACAGCATCGGGCTTGGACGCCCGGAAGACCTTCTCGACTTCGTACATGGTTGCGGCCCCAGATATTGAGAAACGGAAAGACCCTCCGAAGAGGGTCTTTTGTTGCGTTGAGGATCAGCCTGCGACAGCAGCAGCGTTCTTCAGCCGGGTGTACTCGGTGATGATCATGCTGGCATCGTTCAGTTCGAGACCGTTCTTGCCGCTCTTGCGGGCGACGAGCATCAGCGGCAGGGCGTGGATCATCTGACCCGCCTGACTCGCAGCAGTACCTTCGGTGTAGCCAGCAGCCTTGTAGGCAGCCTTGATGTCGGCGGTGGTGACGCTCAGGTTGTTGATCAGCAGGTCGAGGGCGATGCTGGTGTAGGTGGAGAGTTCACCGACCTTCGCGGTCATCACAGAGGTGATGCCGTTGATGATCTTCTCTTTCACCTTGACGGCGGTGTTGTCCATGCCCGTCATCATCTCGGTGACGATCGTCGTGCGATCATTGCCGATCAGCGCGTCGATGTTCGAGTCCAGCGAGCCGAGAATGCGCTCGTAGTCTTTGCCCAGCGTGTTTGGCAGCGCCTCGCTCGGCTTCTTGCCCATCACACTGTAGCGGGGTTCCTTCTTGACCTTCGGCTTGGCCGTTTTCTTGACGTTCGTCGCAGCGACTTCCGGGGTCGTCTCGGGCATGGATGCGTCGATCGCGGCGTCGTCGCTGTGATCGTTGGCGGTCAGGGACGCCAATTTCGCTTCGTCGATGTGGAGATCAGCAATAGCCTCCTCGACGACTTCATCGGCGTGACCTGTGTTGCCCTGCTCGCTTTCCAGCGACGAGATCAGGTTCTCAACGTCCGCGTTGGACATGTCTTCGGTGTGTTTCATTTTGGGGAGGCCCATGTTGTATATCTCCGTTGATGTGGATATCGCGTTGTTGCGACTTTTATAGATTAAGTCTGGACGCGATGGTGTACAAGCATCGGCACGAGAAGCCCGAGTTGGTCGCCAAGCATCTTCAATTCATGTACAGGTGTGCGTGCGTGATAGAGATTGCCGTACACGGGGTCAACAAGAACAGGACAGGCTGAATACTTTCGCCACATCCAATTCTCGCAGTGCAGGTCAAGCATGGCTTGCTTGTGCTTGACCATGAACGAGTTGAGGCATTCCACAGCCCAAGCAAAATCTTCGGTGAGGTAGCGGGTGACGACACGCTCATCCACATCCAGATTGTGTGCGTCAGTCTGCATCTCGGTGAGTTGACCAACCCGGATGAGACTCGTGGCTACCGCATTTGAGAGTTGGCTCATCCGATAGCGATTCGCAGTATCGTTGCGGCTCTCCAACATCTCCATGTCGATGCGCCAGACGGGGAAGCCTTGCGCCTCAAACACCGGCTCTGGCGAGATGCCGTAGATTTTGGGAAGATAGCGGTTCGTCGAGGACTTGATGTGGTGCGCCCAGAGAACGGATGCGGTGTCCACGGTATACTTCGCGGCTCGATCGTCCTTGGTACGAAGAACCATAGAGTAGAGCCCATATCCCAAAAGGCCCTTATGGGCGTCCTTCAAGTCATCCTCGATTGCCTCCATCAAAGGACGGCTCGAAGGAAACATTACGTTGGCATAGGGAGTTTCGTCGGTATCTTGCATACTGCCTCTCATACTTCTTGATTAGTCAGTATGACGCTTGCCATAGAAAAAGTGTTAGGCGTTTAGAAAGAGCCGAAACTGTCTTTGGTTTCTTCCGTCAATACTGGCTTGTCAGGATTCTTGAGATCATCCACTCGCTGAACAAAGCCCGTCTCCGAGATTTTGGCTTGGGTATATTTTCCAAGGAACTCACGATACTTGGCAGTAGCCTCTTCAAGAGTCAGGAGGCCCATCGTATGTTCGGACAAAAGCCACTTGGCCTCTTTCGTAACTTCCGGGTCGTCCAACAACGTCTCAATCACGACGCTGAACGGGTACATGAATCCACGGGCACCGCTATCCGGGAGTTCGATGTCGAACAGGAGGAAAATCTTGTTTCTCTCGGTGTGATACTGGTCGAGTATCTGATAGCGATTACGGTACAAGCGCTCACGCGAGGCCAAAGATGCAAAGAGGGTCTTTTTCCCAGTGCCGCTATGGACTTCAACGTCGTTCGGGTAGTCAGCCCCTTCGATCAGGGTGCGATACATAGTTGCCTCTTAAAAATAAGGGCTCCGAAGAGCCCTGTTACGTCACGGAGAGGTCACGCAATTTCGTTCAGGTTCGTCCATTGTGCCCCGCTGGGCTGTGTTGCAATGGTACGACGCTCAAGCCAATCTTCGAGAACAGCCCGCAGATGTTCGCGGTTATTCACGGGCAGTCGTTCGGTCTTGCCATCGAGAATGATGTTCTTGACCGCGATGACATAGCACAGGATTTGGTAATCAACATTGACCTTCTCAAGATGGCGCTCAACGAGCGCGCTGGCTTCTTCCAGTGTGAAGGGGCTGGAGCCACGCCCAAGCATCTTCTCGGTCGCTTCATTGAGCAGAAGATTCTTGGCGAAGTATTCTCGCACCTGTTCTTTCAGTTCATCAGGTACATCCATCGAACCGATGTCTTGACTGATATCTCGGCGATCGGCGACGCCGTGATGCTCCTTGAATTCAGCAATCTTGGCAGCATCCTTCTGAGAGAACACCGGGGTAATCATAACGCCTGTGCAGATGTACACCAGACTTATGACGACCGAGATCGTCAAGGCAAGCAGAAAGCCCGCAAGAGCAACGCCGATGTTCCAGACGCTTGCGGCGACGGGGATAAGATTGACGCCGCAACGAGCGGGCGAGTAAATCAGACCCTTGAGAGCCCACTTGAGTCCTGCAATCGACCACCCCGGGTGGCTGAACTTCAGTTTCGGTTTGGCGAGTTTCATGAACATGGTCAGTCCCCTATTGGAAGTTTGTAGTAGCCAAGATCGATGCCCCTTTGCAGGCACTCCATCGTCTTGATGATGTCGTAGTCGGCGGCGTGAGCAGAGGTCTCGTCGAAGTCCACGCCACAAGCCCAGCACAGTTCAACGAGACTGGGCAACTTACCCAGCGGCGTTGCAAAGCGCCCATTCTCCATCGTACAGAACACGCTGCACTTTGGGATAGGCTGCTTGACACGATTCAGTTCAGCCCCAATGAACGGGGCGTCGAAGTCGGCATTGTGCGCCACAAGAACCTTGGTCGCAGCAATGATTCGACCGATGTTCGGTGCTACGACATCCCAAGTGGGCGAGCCCTTGAGCATGTCGTAACTGATGCCGTGAATATCTTGAGCGCCCTTGTCAATCCCCCGCTGTGGGTCGATGTGCTGATTGAAGGTCTTCACCCTCGTCAGTTTCTTCCCGTCAAAGCGGTGGATATCAAGGGCGATCTCGATGATCCGATGCCCATCGTTGACATTGAGACCAGTGGTTTCAATGTCAACGCCAGTAACGATAATGGACATTAGCACTTGCCCATTTTCTTATCATAGGCGATGCAACGATCCATAAGGTCGTCAAGAACAATTTCTGTCTGCTTCGCCCACCCCGGGACTTCGACGTAGTTACGGCGATCGGTTGTCTCATTGAGTTTCCAATAACGGCGTCTTTTTTGCCTAGTATTTACGCGGTCATAATAGCGATCAAAGGTGGTGTGCTGGCACCCAGCGATGACAAACCACTGGTCGGCGCCTACACCCCTGTAAGCAAAAAATCGGTAACTATCACTCTCGTAGCCTTCTTTTGTGGTGGGTATTTTGCGCACCATGCCGGCGATGACCACAAAGATGTCGCTATCTGGCCCTCCGGCGGGCGACCCCAACGTCACACTCCCGGTTCGACATTTTGAGCCAAGAATCTCGGTTATTCGCCAGCGATAACCCACATAGGCGCCTTCTTGGTCGGCGCCGTCTATTCTGAGTGGCGGAAATGCCCGCTTCTCGTATGACGGCGTTTGCGCCATTTTCGTCGGCTTTGGCGCCTTGACGGTTTCGCGTTTCATCAGCGTATTCTCCTGACAGTTGCGGATTCTTGTGTTACCGCGTTACTGACCACCTTGTCGATTAAACCCAGGGTGATCATGTTAAAGGTGTCGAGAGCAACGATGTACTCCTGATCAGTAATATCACCGCTCTGGTGCTGAGACATCAGCCATTGCAGTGATTCGACCGACTTACGGTCAAGTTCTTCTTTAAGAGTTGGTGTCGACATTGGCGTCCTTCGTCTGATATTCCTTGAGCAAGTTGTCGAACTTGACAACATCCGCAATCAGCACCATCCCGAATGACTTCGCTTCTGGCGTCGGGATGTACTTGTCTATGCTAGGGAGTTGCGCTTTGAGGTCCTCGACATACTTGCAAGGCGCCAAAACCGCATCCAGCGTTTTGAGCGTCTCGTTAGCGTCTTTCAACGTGTGGACGCAACGGGCTCTGATCGCCTCGAATCTCTTGACGTAATTCTTGTCGTTGATGACAAGGTTTGAGTGACAGTTGCCATTCACCAAGGCGACTGCCGGCATGTCAAAATCGAAGACATATTTGGATTCGGTATTCAGTTCGCCCTCTTTCAGCGCAAAAGCCAAAGCAAGTGGGGTAAACGCCGTGCGATCACGCTCGTGCAGTCGATACGCTGAGAAATGTGGCACCTCAAGACCCATATCTCGTGTTTGGCGAGAATTACCATCCGCGTAAAGGGAGATGGTGTTGTGGGATTGCTTGACGATGCAGGGCGCGCACGAGGCCCCGTCACGCACCCAGATTTTC
This sequence comes from uncultured Candidatus Saccharibacteria bacterium, assembly GCA_964348725.1. Taxonomy (GTDB): domain Bacteria; phylum Patescibacteriota; class Minisyncoccia; order Phycocordibacterales; family UBA9973; genus UBA9973. Next base: position 2,611 of record CAYGDG010000007.1, on the reverse strand, counting down.
TGAGCGGCTTTCGCAATGACAGCGCCAGTGGCAAAAAGCGCCTCAACGTCACACTTGGCGTCGATGTACTCGGTGGCAAGATCACCAACTTCCTTCTTGAAGGCGGCGAACTGCTTATCGAAGGTATCGAGCCAGAGCGCGTTGAGCACCTGAAGTTTCATATCTCGGGTCAGGGGAGTCTTCTTGATGGTCATGTAATCTCCGTCTATCGATGTTGATTGATGTCGCAAGTATACGTCTGGCACTTGCTGGAGCAAATAGCGCCAAGTGCTTAATGCTTGGTCGCCTGCTCAATCCCCTGACTGTGTTGAGTCTTGTACTGATCGATGATGTGGGTAATCGACGCAATACGGCGTTCCATCTGGGTCGCGTCACGCACCATTACACCACGCCAAACATGTTGGTCGGGATGATAGGCGAACCCAATCATCAGGTTGTTCAGGTGCTCGATGTAGGCCTTGTTCATCGCGGCCTTCCCGGGAGCATCAACAAGCGGGATACCGGGTTGCACGATGACGTAGCGGTTGAAGTGAATCGAGCCAATGCGGTAGCACTCGCTCTTGTACCGATCCAGTTCATCATTGTTGGCTGCGGTGATACCAACGATGTCGCCGTAGGTGTAGGCCAACAGATCGATCGGTGTACGATCCGTAATAAAGAATCTTGGTTGGGCTCGGTAAATCTCCTCGTAGTGCTTCAGAATCGCCCACTGCACCTTCATGCGAGTGTCGAAGTCCAAAGGCATCGCGGGGTCAAGACCGAGGCTCTGAAAGATTTTCGTTGTGCTGGTCTCTACAAATGGAATACCAACCCTTTGCGCGACTTCTCGCGCAAGGGTGGTTTTACCAGTTCTGTGAGCGCCAATAATGCCTATGCTCATCGGGTCTCTCCCTCTACCCCGTGAGAGTGGTCGTCTTCGACAACCTTGCGCTCGGCGTCAAGATCACGATTGAGAGCCGCTTCGTCGGTGTACCTATCCGGGTAGCGCTTCGCCAATTTCGCGATGTTGCGGCGCATCTCCGTCTCGAAGGTCGTGCCAAGCAAACGACACAGGCCAGCGGCGTACCACGACACGTCGCCAATCTCTTCGGCGAGATTGGACTTGTCAAGTTCGGCGCCTTCCATCGTGTGCTTGAATACGGCCTCAAGCACCTCGCCCGCTTCAGTAAACAGACCAAGCGCATGATGCACCAGTTCAGCCTGCTCTTGCGTGAGCGTCTTGTGGTCAGTGAAGACCGGGGCCGACGGGAAGTCCATGATCTCTTGGGCGGCCTCTTCGTCGAAGGGCTTGCCGTAGATCAGTTCGCGCTTGACGAGGTTGGCCAGTTGACTGAGGCGGATGCCACCAACCATTGCAGCGAAGAGAGTTTCGGCCTGCGTGGGATTGAGATCCATGCCCTCGGGGAACTTCTTCTCGGTCTTCTCTGAGAGTTTCAGGTAGTCTTTCATTTCATCATCCTTTATTGGCTCTTGCGATCAACTCCGAAGTAAGAGCCAGCAATTCTTCGGAACTATGGGAAGTGATGTCGTTGGAGCGAATCGTGTCGCCGTTGACGAGTTTGATGGAGATTTGGAACTTCGCACCGTCTTCAAACGAGTGCGCCTGTACCTTAACGATCTTGGTCGGGTCGAAAGCGGCGTCATTGCCATTGAGAACTGCCAAGCCTCTGTCTCGCAAGAAACGAATTGGTGATGAGAGGCGGTCCACGTTGGCAAGGCGATCAATCGCCCAAAAGTCCAGACGGGGCACTATGCCATCAAGACGCTCCGTCTTGATGTGGCGAGTCTTGAACTCTTTCCAATGATCAGCGAGATTTCGCGGGACGTTGAAGTAGGTGTCGCCCGGGAACTTATCTTGAATGGCTGTCCAATAGATACGATCAGCCAGAGGCATTGCGGCAGCATACATCTGCGCGCCGCCAATGACAAACACCTCCTTCTTGCCTTCCATGTCTGCGTACAGCATGGCGTGATCGATCGCCTCTTGAAGACTGGCTTTTGCGATACAACCGGGCATACTCCAATCGGCAGTTGGGCTACTCGTGACCACGATCATCAGGCGATTCTTCAGAGGCCCGGGAAGGCTCTCGAACGTCTTGCGACCCATGATCACCGGGCAGTCCGCCGTGGTATCGCGGAAGAATTTCATATCAGCCTTGATACGGGGCCAGGGCAGATCACCACGAAGACCTATCGCCCCTTCAGTGTCTGTTGCTACGATCAGTGAAAGCGGAACCATTATTGCCCTCTCAAGCAGTGATTTGTCGCAACCGCACCCATGACAGTTGGTAAAAGCCCACTTACGTCACTTGCGTAAGCGGCCTTGGAGATCGTCTCCCATTTTACCAACTGAAGGCGGGCATCTTCGTCACCTATAACCCACCCACCGTTGATCATTTCACCAACAAACTTGTTGCGAGGCCATCCTGCGTCACGAGCCATAGCGGCCATCTCCATCATTGTGCCCATTTGTAGACACTCGACGGGCGTAAAGCCGGAGGCAGTGGCCGTTGAGGCGCACAGGGCAACAGACAATAAGAGGCGTTTCATGAACAGTGCCCCGTTGCCACGATCTTGAGACCGCAGCGCTCTGCTTCGGCGACGATAGCCT
>CAYGDG010000006.1:0-58851 GCA_964348725.1 uncultured Candidatus Saccharibacteria bacterium | reverse complement strand
CCCACGCGAATCCTTATCCCCCTCACCCGCCGGTTTGATTTGATTGTGTAATTAAACATTTTCCCCTGCCAATAATTCTGCCTGTTCAAGCACTGTTTCAGTAGCTAATTCTTGAAAATCTGGCGGATATCCATATTGATTAAGTAATCGCTTTACCATCACGCGCATTCTCGCGCGAGCAGATTCACGTACATTCCAATCAATCGTAGCATTCTCGCGAACCTTGCCAACTAGAATTCTTGCAAGCTCTTTTAATTTATCATCACCGAGCACCTTTTCAGCACTTTCGTTTTGTGATAATGCATCATAAAAAGCAATCTCGTCTTCATTTAATCCAAGATTTTCTCCTCGCTTATCTGCTTCCTTTACATCTTTTGCTAATTTTATTAATTCGTCTATTACCTGTGATGCAGTCAATAAATTATTCTGGTATTTTTTAATTGCACTATGTAACATCTCAGAAAACTTTTTTGCTTGCACCGAATTTTTCTTTCCACGAGTTCGCAATTCATCATTTAAAATTTTCTTCAAAAGTTCAAGCGCAATATTCTGCCTTTTCATTGTACGAATTTCTTCCAAAAATTCTTCTGACAAAATAGAAATATCTGGCTTTTTGATTCCTGCAGCATCAAAAATATCTACTACCCCACCTGAGGTCACAGCCTTATCTACTATTTGTCTGATTGTTGTTTCAATATCAATATCACGACCACCACCATCACTAGCGAGTTTAGTTAGACGAGCTTTTACTGCTTGGAAAAATGCTACCTCATCACGGATTTCTATAGCACGAAGATTTGGCATAGATAATGCAAAGAGCTGTGACAACGTCGTCACTTCTTTTATAAACCTTTCTTTCAAATCGTGTTTACCAAGCAAAAAATCTTCCACTTCCAAAATAGCTTCGAGTTTACCCTTCGCATCTTCGGCAAAGTATTTTGAATAATCAACTTCATTTAAAATTCCTTGAACATTTTCAAATTTAGCAAGCATGTGTGGAATAGTATCTGCTTCTTGATCGACAACCATATCACCCTTACCACCACTTTCTGTATATACAGCGAGTGCTTCTTTTAAATCAGAAGCAATACCAATATAATCAACAATCAATCCTCCCTTTTTATCTTTATAAACACGATTCACACGAGCTATCGCCTGCATGAGGTTTGCTCCACGCATAGGCTTGTCTATATACATCGTGTGCATACATGGCACATCAAAACCAGTGAGCCACATATCACGCACAATTACTAATTTCAAATTATCTTTTGTGTCTTTAAATCTTGTAGCGATATCTCCTCGGTCATCTTTTGTTGTATGGTGTGGTTGATATTCTATAGGGTCTGAAGACGACGCCGTCATGACGACTTTTATCATTCCACCTTTCTTACTATCACTATGCCACTGTGGCTTTAATTTTATTATTTCATCATAAAGCAATACTGCAATTCTACGACTCATCGCCACGATCATTGCCTTACCATCAAAAACTTCTTGTCGAGTTTCAAAATGAGACACTATGTCTTTTGCCACATCAGCAATGCGAGCTTGGTGACCAACAATTGCTTCCATTTGCGCCCATTTTGCTTTTGCTTTTTCAGTGACAGTTGATTCTTCACTTTCTAAAACATCATCCACTGCTCTATCGAGTTCTGCTTTTTTATTTTCATCAAAATTTAATTTAACTAATCTTGATTCATAACTTATCGGCACTGTCGCTCCATCTTCTACTGCGGCCTGTATATCATATACATCGACATATTCGCCAAACACTGCGCGAGTATTCGCATCATCTTTTTCTACCGGTGTACCAGTAAAACCAAGGAACGAAGCATTCGGTAATGCATCACGGACATATTTTGCAAAACCATAACTCATATATGCACCGTCTTCATTCTCGCGAATTTTTGCACTGAAACCATATTGTGAGCGATGCGCTTCATCAGCTAAAACAATAATATTTGAACGATCTGAAAGTGCAGTGTACTTTGTCTCACCTTCCAATAATGAAAACTTTTGAATAGTAGTAAAAATAACTCCTCCACCATTTGTCGCGAGTAACTTTCGCAAATCAGCGCGACTTTCAGCTTGGACTGGTTCTTGGCGAAGCAATTCTTTCGCTCCGGCAAAAGTATCGAAAAGTTGTTGATCTAAATCATTTCGATCAGTCAAAACTACAATTGTCGGATTATTTAATTTTTGAATTACTTTCCCTGCATAAAAAACCATTGACAAAGATTTACCTGAACCTTGCGTATGCCATACCACACCAGCTCGATGGTCACCATTTGTCGCTTTTACCGTAGAATCGATCGCTTTCAAAACTGCAAAATATTGGTGATATGCCGCAGTCTTTTTAATCGTTCGCATTTCAAGTGAACCATCTGGTAAAATTTTCTTTTCAATTTCAAAAACAGTAAAGTTGCGAATCAAATCCAGCAAGACTTTCGGATTAAGCATTCCTAAAACCAAAGTCTCAATTTGCGCGGTTGTCCTCTTTGCATCCTTTGCGCCATCGACAGATTTCCAAGCAAGGAATCTATCGAAACCACTCGTGATAGTGCCAGCTCGTGCATCGAGCCCATCAGAAATAACGAGTAAGCCATTGTAAGAAAATAAATCCGGAATTGCTTTTTGGTAATTTGTCAGCTGTGTAAATGCTTTATGCACTGTCGCCTCTTCATTCTTCACATCTTTGAGTTCAATCACTACCATCGGTAAACCGTTTACAAATAAAATAACATCAGGAATTTTATCTCTATCTAAACCTTTTATATAAAATTGATTCGTCACGAGAAAATCATTATTGGAAAGAATATCCCAATCAATCACTCGTACTTCCCGCCCGCGCATGTGCCCTTCTTCTAAAATTTCGACTTTCACTCCTTCGACGAGCAAGCGATGAACTGCGCGATTGTTCTCAATAACATTGTCTGTCAAACTAGCAGTATTTAAAATCTGAGAAACAGCATAAGCCCTCGCTTCCTCCGGAAGATCGGGATTCAATGTATCCACCGCATTTCGTAACCTCCCCACCAGCGCCACCTGCGCCAAATCAGGCCTTTCAGGCTCCAAATCGGCAGGGTTTGCGTACGCAAACCCTGCCTCCCTCAAAAGCTCTATGGTCATATTTTCAATTGTTGATTCGTTTAAGGGATTCATAATGTTACTTTATACTAAGTTCTCTAATTCTGTCCACTAGTTCATTTTCAAAATCAATTGGCAGTCCTATGTTTTTTGATAAAAGTAGTTCGTAATGAAATTTAGAATGTAGTTGCTTTCTGGACATTTCTTTCAGTAAATCTAAATATCTCTGTTTATCCTCGGTTGATTCTAAAACTTTATACAAACTATCAAGCATTTTGTAGTTACACAAAGAGATAAAAGCCGGGTCAAATACCTGTGAAAATATCTGCGATTTCTGATGGATAGTCGCCTTGCTTAAATTACAGTTAAGTATTCTTTTCAAAACAGATGCCCATCTAATTTCATGCTTATCTTCAGATAAGTACATTTCAATACCATTTTTTACTTTATCTGTATTATTCTTATCGTTTAATTTCTCAAAGATTTCGAACGCCCAATACCTTTCAAATTTATCTCTACTTAAGAAAGGTTTTACTTTTCCAGAATTTATATTTAAACCAATTTTATTCAACTCTATTGATGCAAAATATAATATTTTCTCAGCAGTTTCTTGATCTGGAGCAAGTATTATTTGATCGTCCGCATATCTAAGATATTTAGAATTGTTTTCAGCGCAAAAATCAAAAACTTTCTTGTCATAACTTTGCAAAAAGAAATTCGCAAGAAGTCGAGATGTGTCACCAAAATCATCCATAGGTATTCCGACTGTTTTTGGCGCATATAGTGAATTTTTTCTATCCCAATACTTCAAAAAGTAAAATAATAAATCAATTTCTTCAGAAAGACCTTTGTCTGCACATATTCTTATCTTTTTTTCTAATTGATCCAAATTTATTGTGTTGTAAAAGTTGGCAATGTCAAAAGAAATAAAATAATCTAAACTACCTTCTCTTGAAATTTTGAAGGCGTTCGATTGAAATTCTCCCCATGCATTAACCCAACCTAGTGGATTATAACTAAAGGGCGAAATTGAAAACGGGACCATGTTTATTTCGTTAAAAATGTCATCTTCTTTTTCTGTTATTTTTCCATCAAGACGAAAACCTCCAAAAGTACAATCAACATATCCTTCAGTCAGACAACTCTCAAGGGTCTTGGCACAAAAATAATATATACAATTATCCTCAAGGGTAAAGACTGGGATTAGTCTAGTTGTACCATTATGCTTATCTGCTACTACATATTCTCGCGGATTTTGTGGATGATAATGTTTATTTACCATCTTTTCATATAAAGATGATGAAAAATCAAGACGCTTAACCTCATCATTGATCGGTATGTAAGAATACTTTCGAGTATGTTTCCAAAAACTTGGCGATATTATTTTTTGAAATTCTTCTAATGATTTCATAGCTATTTAATATCCTGATTTACCCAAACCTTAAATAATTTATTAAAAAATGGCCAATTTCGGTCGTCTGCCACAGACTCTTTTCCAAGAATTATTTTTTCACCCTCTCTTGAAAAGGGTAGGTGTATATGTCGGGTCTTTGTTGGCGTAGCAGAAAAAAGACTGATTGCTTCCTTTTTTCCTTTCTGGTATCTAGCAGGAACATATGATTCACCCTTTTTAGGTAAATCACCTATCCAAACTTCACTCAAGAAGATAATAGCCTTGCAATGTGTTTGTTCTACCATATCTGCAATTCTTTCAGCTGCACTATAACGAGCCGTCGGTTCACTAAGCACAAAATGCATCATCTTTGGAGGTTCTTCTTTAGAAAAGTATAAAAAACAAGTCGGCAAAATACCACCATCGCTTAACATAAACTTCTTAGCCATTTCTAGATGATATGGTATAAAACAAAAAGGGATTTCTTCGTTCGTAGGTTTCATTATTTTTTTAATTTCCTTAATTGATCCGTACTTTTCAGTAACTTTTTTTGATGCCTCTTCTTTGGACATCCCATTCAAAACTTCTTCCATGGTTATTCTTTCTATTGAACTAGATACCACGTTTCCACTCTCGTAAAAAACCCTAGTTGACCTCTTCAGTTTTAAATTATTACGTAAAACAACCATAAAATCTTCTGTTGGATCAAAAAAACTGTTTCCCTCGCATGTTAAAATACTGTCCCCAAATATTTCGTGAGCCTTTTCAACAACATTTACCAATATTGAAAAACAATAAATAAGAACATCAACGACTTCTCCTCTTGGATAAGACGATACTACCCATTCTCGCTCTGCCTCAATCAAAACTTCACTTTTTAATATTTCAGGAAACTTTAAGTCAACTACTTTTCTAAACAGTTGAATTGCTGTATCTGTGCTCAAAAAAGGGTCAAATTTCTGAGTAAATATTTCGTGATTATAGTGGTTAACTATACGAACTGTAATATAACTATCTTTTTCTAAATCTCCCTGCTTAACAACATGATTTCTCGAATTAACCAACCACTTCATTACTTCATCTTCTTTCATTAAGTCCTGAATTGGTTTATACCACTCATTAAAATTTTCTATTTTCCCTTTTTCAGACTGTAACATAAATGTAACATTCCTCAATGCCTGAATTAGATTATTCAAATCAGATGTAAATTTTACTGGTTCCTGATAGCTTTTATTTATATCGTCAAAAATAGACAAGACATGATTTAGTCGAGCATGAGTTGTGGGAAGAGGGCAATTTTTCTTAGGTTTATTACTCATTAAAAATCTTATTTAACAAATCATCCCGTAACTTTGACAAGGTTTTAATTTCTAAATTATGTAAATCTGCTTTCAAGAAAACTGGTTTTATTTTTTCAATAAATAATTCCATGCATATATTATTTGGTATTAAAACATTAGAATCCTTAATACTACCTAAACTTAAATTAGCTTGCACAGCTTCAACAATACTACCTGTTAAACTTTCTTTAGTTGAATCAAGATCAAAATAACATCTTAAATAATATGGATCAACAATGTCTTTATTTGCTCTAATAATAGCAACAGCCTGATTTGTATTTGCTGGAACTAAATCTTTTTTTATTAAAGCGAAACGTCCAATGGTACCAGCAATTGTATAAAGCAAATCATCTGCTTGTATAACTGAGCGATTAAGCAAATTATTTGTATGCTCATCAATAAAAGCTATTTTATTTAAATTAAATCCGTGTTCTTCGGTGATACTTTCTGCTTTTATAAAATTAATTCCAGTCTCAGTAAACTTTCCACCAATTGTTGTTGGTGTAGTTCCTTTAGTCACAAAAGCAATCTCCCCCAACTTCCCAACCTTCCACCCTTCAGGAATCTCACCCAATTCGGAATCAACCATTTTTTCATTTGAACCCGGAAAATTAAAATTCACAAACCATTCCTTAAAAAGTGTCTGCGCAATACTTTCCAGTGTTTTATTTTCCCGACGTAGCAATTCAATCTTGTCATCCAAACATCCCAGTATTTCAGCAATTTCTTTTTGTTCAGTGATAAATTCTGGAAGTGAAATTTCAAAATTTTTCAAATCCTTTATAGGAAGCTGTGGTTGAGCACTTCCAGATTGTAAAGATAAAACCTGAGAATGAAATTCTGGACTTGTTAAATACAATATAAAAAATTTTGAATCAATTAAATCTTTTATTGGACGTAAAATAACCATACCTGAATTTATTCTTATATGGTCATAAGGTATATCTTTTGAATAGAAAGCTATATTTCCTATTGTACCTCGAGTAGTTAAAACAAAATCTTCTCTTTGTAATTTTCCTTTTCTTAAACGAAAATCAACTTCTTCTGAGATAAATAATGGTGCACTAAATTCAAATTTAGTATTTGGAACATTTTTAGTACTTAAAAACAAACAAAATCCTTTCTTTAAAAATTCTTCATTCTTTGGATAATTTACACCTCGATCACCGTCAATAATCTCAGATATTTCACCAAGTCTTACCGTCTTCCAATTTTTTGATGAAGTTAGTAGCATAAAATTACGGGAGACTGACAAACCAATTTTTAGTTTCAAAATCAACGAATTCACCTCCACCCCGACCTGTATCTCCAAACATAACCACTGTACTAATATTGCGATCAAAAATATCTTTGTAGGTTATTGTGAACATTCTATCAACAATTGATAATTTAGAGATTTGATCAATTTCTTCATCAGACAAATACAACTCATCATGAGATCCTTCATCAATATCAAGATTACTGAAATTTAAACCCCTGCCACAAAAAACACCTTTAACATTTAGCGCAACACCTCGTCCTTTATTAAAAACGCGGAACGATAAGTATTTTTTATTATCTCTTCCACCACTACCTATGGGTCCAGTAATTTCAACTCTTAACTCAGGAAGCCTACTATCTTTTCGTGATTTCTCGGCTTCTTTTGCAATCTTATAAGTTAATAATGCATACAAACCGGTAATTAAAACAAGAGCAACTGTTGATATTGCTTGAATCGCTCCTGTATTTTGATTTAGAAAATTAAGGAGAGGCATATTCGTTTAGACTTTAATCCCAACCTTCGCAAGTTGTTTTTTAATTTCCTCATTTAACCTTCCCTCTTCAATCATTTGCTCTTTTAATTCCGTAGTCAATTTCGCCATTTTTTCTTCAAATGGAATTCCATCATCTATCGCATCGGTAATGCCGACGTATCGTCCAGGTGTGAGTACATAATTATGTTTTTGAATTTCGGCAATCTTTGCAGATTTACAAAAACCTTTTTTATCTTCATATTTGCCATTATTTTTTCTCCAGTTGTGATATGTTTCTGCAAGCATTGCGATATCTTCATCTGAAAAAGTTCGATGAGTTCGGTCAGCCATGTATCCTATTTCAGATGCATCGATAAATAACACCTCTTCATTTAATTTTCTATCTGCATTGCCAACGCGCTTGCGTGAGAGGAACCAAATACACGCAGGAATTCCGGTGTTATAGAAAAGTTGTTTTGGAAGCATAACAATACAATCAACTAAATTCGCATCTACTAATGCTTGGCGAATTTCTCCTTCACCGCTGGATTGCGAAGAAAGAGAGCCATTTGCGAGAACTGTCGCCATGATTCCATTTGGTGCTAGGTGATAGAGCATGTGTTGTATCCATGCAAAGTTTGCATTACCTGCTGGAGGTTTACCGTATTGCCAACGAGGATCATTTTGTAATAATTCTCCACTCCAATCAGAAACGTTGAATGGTGGGTTGGCGAGAACATAATCTGCTTTTAAATCTTTGTGTTCATCTTTCAAAAATGAACCTTCTGTGTTCCATTTAATACCAGAGCCATCAATACCCTGAATGGCCATATTCATGCGAGCGAGACGATAAGTGGTTTGATTACTTTCTTGTCCATAAATTGCAATATCATCGATACGGCCCGCATGTTGTTTGATAAATTTTTCAGACATAATAAACATACCTCCAGATCCACAACATGGATCATATACGCGTCCCTTATATGGCTCAATCATTTCAACCATTAATTTTACAATTGGTTTTGGAGTATAGAATTGACCTCCCTTTTTACCTTCAGCATTTGCAAATTCACCAAGAAAATATTCATACACACGGCCAAGTAAATCTTTTGCCTTTGCTTCTTCATTCCCAAGTGCAATGTCTCCTATCAAATCTATAAGTCCACCAAGAGATGCTTTATCTAAATTCGGACGAGCGAAAACTTTCGGCAAAATTCCTTTGAGTGTAGGATTTTGTTTTTCAATCGCTTCCATTGCCTTATCAAGGTCTTCACCTATTGATGGCAATTTTGCGCGTCCATACAAATAAGACCAACGAGCCTCCATTGGTACAAAAAAAACATTATGAGCACTGTATTCATCACGATCTTCAGGATTTGCTCCTTCAGACTTTTGTTCAACGAGTTTATTATAAAATTCTTCAAAAGAATCAGAAATATATTTCAAAAAAATCAAACCGAGAGCAACATTTTTATACTCTGCGGCATCGATATTTTTTCGAAGTTTATCAGCAGCCTTAAAAAGCTGTTTTTCAAAAGGTTCTTTGTTGGCAGATTTAGTATTTTTTTCTTTTAACATTTACTGATTCTACCCCATTTTAGGCTAAAATTCAATCACTTTTTATTACTCACCTTAGGTACTAGCTCGGAGATCAATTCCTTATTTTAAAGCATTCTAAAATCAAATCTTCCTACTATCATACGCCCAGTGGAGGAGGGCTTGGCGTTGGCGAGGTCGGCAGAAAATATCCCCTGCTCGGCAGTTTTTTTCTATTTGTGCAGTGTGCCTTTGTATCATTCGCCAGCGTTTTATTTGTAGTATGTCTTCATCGGGAATTCTGCGCCCCATATAATATCGGCAATACCATTGAAACCATCCACGAGGGTCCATAGGATGAATCCAGCCATTTTTCTTCCAGACGGAAAGTGGCTGGCTCGCATCGACGCCGAAATAATTTAATTTTTTATCATGATGATGCGGAGAGAGCTTTGCACGAGTGAACCATTCTTTTGGAAATTCGCGTTTGCAGTCAGTCATATATCGACCGCCGAAGACGCCCAAGGAAAGCATTTGTTTTGGAGTTAAATCCGGCTTGAAATCAGGATCAAAATGTTTTCCCACAGGCTCAGTCAAAAAGTATACGTACTTTTTCTGCATTTCATCGTTCACTGTTATTTTTTTCTTTTTGAAAGGCATTTTTAGTGAAGTACCGTAATATAATAAACCAAAACTGCTAAATTACCCCACCAAGAAACAAATGAAAGTATAAATGAAAAAGTTATTTTGTTTTGCCAAGACTGTGGCAAAAGCTCAGCTTGCCTACCTTCTTTTTCACGATTGAGTAAAAATGGACTTACAGAAAAAGAAAGGAAAATTCCATTTAAAATCATAATGGGTACAGAGATAACGTGGAAAAGTAATATACCAGTAAAAGGCACATCACGATAGAAAAATATTCCACCAATGATGCCGAGTAGCATTCCTATCCAAATCAAAGGCTTGGTGACTTTGTGTGTGCGAGTCGTGGCTTCAGTCCAATACGCTGATGTACGGCCGAGGAATCCGTGCAGATCTATCACCGTCACTGCTCCGAGCCCGATGATAAAACCAGCTAAAAGTATAAATAAGGAAATTGTTTGCATATTATTTTTTATTCTTAATTCTTCTGATAACAAAAATTATTAAGATAATTATTATCAATAAAATTAAAGACGGGCCGTAGATGAATGGCGACTCAAAGATGTTGAAAAAGGATTTGTTGAAAAAATGCATCTTTGTTTGAGCAATTAAAACAATGGCATTCATTCCCTCTTTGAAATCAAACTTTTCTATTTCACCTATCGCGAGAGAATACTTGCTATCGTTATTGCTACTCCACACACGGATCTCATAAGTGCCGGCTTCAGCGCGAGCTTTGTATTCGGGGCCCATCCAGTACGTGTCCGCACCAAAAGGCTCGTAGAACTTTTTCCATTCAAAATTTATTCCTTCTAGCACGACTATTTCTTTTCCATCTTTTAACACCACAGCGGAGACATCTTTCTTTTGTCCGGCAATATCCGGCACGAGAATATTTACATAAAGATCAAAAGGGTCACTAGCATTTATGGTATAAACGTCCGGCTCACCAGAGAGAGTGCCATAATATGCTTTTGAAATTTCTGGATCGGGCACTTCTGTCATTCGGCTATCGGTAATGCGTGGCTGATGCGCAAAAACCAAAGCTGGTATTAGAAAAAGTCCAAATAAAGATACTATTATTATTTTTGAAAATTTTTGCATAATTCCTAAAAATTCTACCCCATTTTGGCTTAAATTTCAATCACTTTTTATTACTCACCTCATGCCCCAAAGGCTTCGGTGAAATTTTTGTGCATCTTGAAAAGTTCTTTCGGTGAAAGATTCGCAAAAGTGCTGCGGGCATCGGCGGAATTTTTGCGGAAGTCGGTGTCTTTTTTTAATATCTGTGGATGCACTTTCAGAGCGTGCTCGTTTATACCGAGCAAGTATAACCCGAGGAGCTTCCTCACACGGGAAAGGGCCACATAGCCCTGCCCGTATTCAAATACGCTGGAGAGGTCCATGACGGCGGCGTCCAGGCTCATGCCCTGGCTCTTGTGCACGGTGATGGCCCAGGCCAGGCGAAGCGGTAGCTGAGTGATCTTTGCACGCACTTTGCCGTTTTCCTCCACTTTCCACTCGGCCGGCTCGATGGTGATGACCCGGCCGGCGCTCGTCTTAATGACAGGCAAACCGGAATCCGGATCAAAACCTTGCACGGTGGCCAGCGTGCCATTGGCAAAATGTTCTTTCTGATTATTCTTTGTGCACATCACTGCCGCGCCGATTTTTAAGCGCAAAATTTCCGGTGACAGGCAGCCTTTTTTCAAATTCGCGACGACGGTATCCCCGCCTTCGCTCGTCATATTGTATTCTTTCATTTCGGAAGCAAGCTTCGCCAGCTCGGCGGCATTTACTTCGTCCACATTCGCATTGTGCGAAAAAAGCTTCGTGGTGTGCGCTGGAAATTCTCCGGCTTTCACTTTTCTTTTTTCCATATGGGCGCGATGTGCGGGCTGTACTTCCCCGCGGCGGATGGCGGAAAGGAGCGAAAGAAAATCCGCATCTTCCTGGCGGTGCTGTTCGGACAAGTAACACACGAGCGGAGCAAGGCGCGCCCAGGCGGCGGATTCAAAAGCGAAGATTGCTTTTTTCTCTGCCATCAAAGTGCCTTGCTTTGGCGCTTCGGCTATTTTTTCTACAGGCGGAAGCTGAAAAAAGTCCCCCACCAGGATGACTTGCATCCCGCCGAAAGGCTGAGCGTTGCGCTTTACTTCTCGGCAGATAGCATCCACCATATCCAGCATATTTGCCGAGAGCATGGATACTTCGTCTATGATGAGCACATTCGTCTTGTTTATGCGCTTGTAGATATGCTCACTGCTCGCTATTTTATCCAAGTCCGCGGAGCTCAAGAATTTCTTGATACCAAGGCCGCTCCAGGAATGAATGGTCATGCCGCCGATGTGCGTAGCGGCGATGCCGGTGGAAGCGGTGATGGCCACCGGCACTTTGTGATCCCGAAGATGATCCACGTATTTATTGGTAACGAAAGTTTTACCTGCGCCGGGTTCACCGGTCAGAAATACGCTCGCGCCAGTCTTTAAAATGTCTAGGGCTTCTTTCTGGGTCATGGGTGGATTATATTAGAGTGCAGATAAAGAAAAAATAAATTATAAAAGATAAGTCCCGAAGCGGATACGATGGCAGGTGTAGCCGCTGGGGTTCTTTTGGAGGTAATCCTGATGATAATCTTCGGCGGGCCAGAATTTAGTAAAAGGTTCAAGTGTAGTCGCCACTGTATTCGGCCAGCGGCCGGAAGCATTCACCAGGTCTATAAAATTTTCCGCTTCTTTTTTCTCCTCCTCATCCGCATAAAAAATCGCCGAGCGGTATGAAGTGCCGACGTCATTCCCCTGCTTGTTCAAAGTAGTCGGATCATGTATCTGAAAGAAAAAGTCCAGTAAGTTTTTATATGAAGTTTTTTCCAGATCGTATTCTATCTCCACCGCTTCGGCATGCCCTTCATGATTCATATAGCTCGGGTTCTCTGTATTTCCGCCCATATACCCGACGGTAGTCTTGAGTACACCAGGCCGAGCACGCAAAAGCTCCTGCATCCCCCAAAAGCATCCACCGGCAAAATAAGCTTTTTTAGACATATAGAAATTATATCACTTTATCGCGGCTTCTTTTTGAAGGAGGTGTTTTTTAGAAGGAAAACCCAGAACCTGAAAAGGCTCTAAATATCCCTATATATATGAAGATGACTATAGATGAAATAATCATTACTGTATGTAAAAAATAAACCCATGAACCAGCAGAAAATACTTTTTTAAAATATTTTGGAATAAAAAAACTGATCCCAGGTAAGATTACGAAGAAGTATAAAATAAAAAGAAGGTTACCTAGAGTAGATAAATTATCAAAAAAACTTACCGGGAGAAAAAAGGCGCTCCCATAAAATACACACCAAAACGTCGCGTAAAAAAATAAAACGGAAATACTTTTCGTAAACCAATTTTTTTGTATCCAATTCATAAATGTATTTTAACTTTTAATAAATCTTTTAGCTACTAATAAAATTCCAAATATTCCAATGCAGGCAAAAATCCAATATTTTCTTGTATTTGTGGGAACATCGCCAGCGGAAGCGGTAAGGGTATTACTTTCTATTTTAAGGACTTTCTCTATCGGCTCAGATTGCACGCTTATAGGCTTAGATTTAGGCAAATTTAGCGTAGCCTTGGATGAGGGTATTGTAGTGGGAAAGGTTAAAGCCAGTTTTAGGGGATCTATTGTAATGTCTCTTATTTCAGCTGGATGCTCTTCTGGTACAGCAATACGAGTTTGCTGACTTACACTTGGTAAAAACACTACACCTCCGCCACCAGTACTTTGCGGTGGATTGGTGGCGGCTTCGGCAAGACTGGTGCCGTCAAAATTAAGCGGATACACAGCATCGGTATCATTGTCACCATCATCATCCATATCAACTGCATAATCGACAACAGGATGATCCGGGCCCACCCATATCTCTCCCCTCGCCTGCAAAGTGGCAAGAGGAATGAGCGTCCAAGCATATGTGTTCGTAATGACATCATTTTCATCCTGATCTTCTATTAAGAAATTATACCCGCCGGTATCAGTGGCGTGCGTGACTACTTTGTAATTCACGCCATCTGGTAGGAAAGCGTAATTCTCACCTTCCACGATATCATATTGCACGCCATCTATACCGTATTCTACATCCCCGTCCGCATTCGGTCCGGTGTGATTGTTCGCTTCGTCGTAAATATGTAATGTCACGGGACTATGAGTAGATACTACTTTGCCTACTTTTTTACAAGCAGAAACATCTGAAACAAGGTGCGGCGAGGCAGGAATAGTTTCACCGGTTAATATTGCTACAATTGCTTCCTTTACTCCATCACCTGAGGGCAATTTTGCATGTGTTATTCCATCAATATAATATTTATTAACTGTATTTATACTATCCGAAGATATTATAGGAACTGTTTCATCTCCACTTATATATGTCATTATTAAATCATCTACATTAGATACAATATTCCCACGCCACGAATGTTTAGTAGAAGAAATGATTGTGCCAATTGTTTTAGTACCACAGCCTATAAAGTTATAAGTCTCTATATTTGATAAATCTAAATTATCAATATCATCATGCGCTGCTTCGGCAATAGGAAACATAATAGGATTTCTTCCTTTTAATATCATAAATTCTTTGGTTGCTTCGTAATTCAAACCGATCTGCGGCACAATTGTATTATTCGTAAGATAATTTCCATGATTATTTATATATTTTTTACTTGGCAAAAGTTCATAAACTGAGGGCATGTTCTGAGAGATAAGCTTTACTTTATCCGGAGATAAAACCTGGAGCGGGCCGAACGAAGGAAAGCCCATATTGTCGCCATACATTAAAGCTTTGAAAGCTTTAGGTGCTCCAAGATGCGGAGTGCCTACAAAAATTAACTGATCTACTTTACTACTTCCCTCATCAGCAATATATTTTTTTGCAAGTAAGCCACCCATTGAGTGAGCAACTAGGTCCACTTGTAGGCTTCCAGATACAGCAAGAACTTCATCTATTTTATTTTTTAACAAAACTGCATTATCGGAAGTACTTTTTCTCCAGTCATATGCAAAGACAAATAAATCAGTATTTTCACTATACCCATTATTTACTAACTCTTGAATTAGAAAATCAAAAATATGTGATGTAATATTTATACCTGCGATAGTAGCAGTGGCACTTCTTATAATATCTCCTAAAATCATTGGTTTTTCTGAATTTTCAGTACCATTTACATTTAAAGCAAGGTCTTCAATGAAAGAATCTGTAAGTGATAATGCTAACTTACTCGCGGCCGGCCAAATTTCAGTATTATCATCGTAATTTTTAAAAAGCTGGCTACCAATAATCCCCGGAATCAAAATGACTGGATCATGCGCAGGAGGAGGCGGAGGTTGCGGGGTGCAGGCGGCGTCGGCGCAATTGTCGGCAAAATTCACGAGACCGTGCACGCTTTCACCGATGTCGTTTATATCTGCGTGAAAATCGGTAAACGGTCCGGCAGGATTTCCCCACCAGTTGCCGGTGGCGTCTATTGTGACCAGGGGTGATTCATTGCGGATGCCATTTCGGACGTACGAATTCCATGCGCTGACACTGGTATTCGCATAGATAGCACTATTGTGGACGGATACGGGGCCGCCCGCAGAAATGCCGCCGTTGTTGTGATGAATATTGGCATATTCTATGTCCATATTTCCGACGGCGCCCTGGATGAGCGCGTATCCATACAGATCTTTTATTTCTATGTGAGAAAACGAAAGGTCGCCGTTGTTCGCGATGCAGTAATTATCCGCATCGCAGTCGCGGAAAATCGCGTGCGAGATGTCGCCCGTGCTTCCAGCCGCGAAATCTATATGCGCCCAATACGGATGTGAGGAAAAATTGAAATAATATCCGTCGGTCGCGCCGCCTGCGGCATCATCCGTGAGACGGGTGAAATAGATCGGCTCGGCCGCCGTGCCTTGCGCTATAAGCGTGCCGCTCACGGTAAGGCGCCCCGCGGAAACCGCCGGCGCGGGATAAAATTTAAGGACAAAACCGGAGGGAATCGTGAGCGTGCGTCCGACGGGCACGATGAGGTCCTTTACAGCGAACGGCATTTCGGAAGCGGAGTCAAAAATAAGGTCTTCGGAAAGCTCGCCAGAGAGCAGGATAAAATTACCGGAGTTGTTCAAGAACGTATTTCCGGAATGTGTGAACGTGGGCACGGATGCGGCATCCATGTATCCGGGCCAGTAAATATGGTCCAGCGTATTGTCCATGAAAGAAAAATCAGGCGTGCCGGAAATCTGGAATGGCAGTCCCCCGTTCGCAAATGTACTGTGAGAGACGGATACATCCCCTGCCGACACCTTCAGAAATTGAGAATAATCGTCCCCGTTAAAATAAATATCCGTGCCGGAAAATACCGCCCCCGCGTCGTCCTGCAGGATAGGCACATGGGTATTAGAGAAATCGCTTTCAGTGACGGTCAGGGTGCCGCGATTCTGGAATGCGGGAAATGCATTTCCATTCACGATACTGCCCATATTCCCCGAATATTCAAAATGCGCGTGTTCAGCGGAAACCACCGCGCCAGAATTTACGCGGATGGTGCCCCAGCGCTGAGCTTGCCCGCTCCACCAAGTGGTATATGTAAAAATTACTCCACTGCCGGCGATACCTTGAATGTCTAAATTTCCAAAAACATCTATCGCAATATTGTCCGGATTCGTTGTAGCATTATAAAAATTATCCAGCTTTACGATGACACCTGGTTCAACACTGAGCGTGGCTCCAGGTGAGATTGAGATATTATTCTGCACGATATACGGGCTGCCAGCCGCATCCCATGTAGTATCGGCAGTGATGTCATCAGTAATGATGGTATCCGCACTGGCTTTAAATGGAGAAAATAGGAAACACGCCAAAAGGGCCGAGATGAGAAAAGTCCCGGCGGAAAATACCGCGGGACTTTTTAGAGTAATCCTCATTGCCGAAAGTATAGCAGGGGTTTAATTTTTCGCAAGACGGCGGGTGTGGAAATGAACCGCGAGACACAAGACAAGCAGAGCAAAGTACACGGTCAGCGAGAGCATCGGTATTGAGATATAGCCCCCGAATTCAGATACGAGCTGCTGGTAGCAAGAGATGCCGGATGCATCGCACGGGGCATTGCTTTCCCCGCCGAAATAATAGCCGAGATTTTGATACACTGAAATTACGAAGCCGACAATAATAAGGGGCAGGGCGTAGCGGATGATTTTTCTGTCTTTGTCCCACAGCGCGGTTCCAAACATGAATACGAGCGGAAAAAGGAAGACACGCTGGTACCAACATAGATAGCACGGCAGGAAACCGATGATCTCGGAATAGACTAAGGAAAAAAGCGAAGAGAAAAAAGCTATGGCAAATCCGATCGGCAAGAAATGCTGATCCGCATACGCGACGATCTTATTTTTCTTCGGCCCGAAACAGAGAGCCAGGAGCACGGCGACGGAAAGTACTTGCAGGAGTATCGCTCCGGCACCAAGAAACATATTCAGATAGTGAGTAGCTTCGTAGCTCATATATGTAGTCTAGAGAGGCAAGGTGCAGCCGGTCTTGTCAGCGAGCGTAGCGAGCGGGATCTCCCCCGTCAAGCGCGTACTATCAGCGAATTCCCAGGTAGGATAGCTTTCTATTTTCTTTTCTATGCAGATGGCTGTCTGCGCGTTGCCGTCCGGTGTGGAGCACTCCACATACGGCAATGAGGACACGGCGGCGCTAAACATCTTTTTCTGTGCCTTACAATGCTGGCACCAAAATGCGCCATAGAATACCGCGCCTTTGTCCTTCAGACACTGTGCAAGGCCTACATATTTGTCCGTAGTCAGCTCTGCGGGGCTGGCAGTGAATACGGTAATAAGGCCGCCCAATATGAGCACGCCGATGACTGCGATGAATATGGTTGATTGTTTCATATCTTTAATAGTAGCACATTAATAAAAGCCGGCAATTAGCTTCTCCACGCCAGAGATAACGCGCCACCAAGGAGGCCGATGTCGCGAACGGATATTTCATCCAAGCCATGCGAGCCGGAGACAAGAATAAAAATAATATGCGCCAGCATGAGGGCAAATATTGTGGCGGCGATGCGGCGGTAAAAATTAAAACCCATAGCGAGACCGGCAAGGCACAATACGACGCCATGGATGATGACGAGCGATATGGCGGGCGCGATGGTAGTGGCGAATTTCGGTACGAAAGCCGTCCAGCTCGCGGGATGCAATATCTCCTGAATACCGAACCACACGGCGACGAAGCCGAGGATGACCGCTAAAATTGTTTCTCTGTTGAGTGCATGCATGTTACAAAAATTTAGGAATAAAAATAATACATCCGACGATGAGCGATATAAATCCTGCGATGAGTACCGTGCCGGCGGCGACGTCTTTCGTATCCCGCGCGTACGGATGATATTCCGGACTGGTAAGATCTATGTCTATTTCTATGGCAGTATTAAAGCACTCCGCGCAAAATACTAATCCGATGGCAAAGACGATGGCTACCCATTCAAGCGGAACAAGGTCGACATATAGCCCGAGTAACACAGCACCGAGAGCGGCAGCTATATGAAAGTATAAATGCCTCGTAGCGGCAAAAAATATGCGCACACCGCGAAATGCGTGCAAGACGCGCGCTTGTTTTTTTATTTCTTCCCACTGCATTTTTTCTTTTGCCTGTGCTTCAGTATCCATATGATTCAGAATTATTCAGAGACGACGAGTGTACCTTTCATGCCCATCGCCCGGTGCTGGCCGACAGAACAATAATATTCAAAAGTGCCGGCCTTATCAGCGACGAATTCAAGCACTTCTTCGGTAGGAGCGCCAGTCTGCTTTGTGGCCGCGCCGAATTCATCTATCTTCCAGTCATGAAAACCTTGCGTGTTCTTAAAAACGATGCGGACATTGTCTCCTTTATTCACTGTGATCGTGGACGGTTCAAAAGCAAAATTAGTACCGCTGACAGTGAATTCTTTGACAGTCGGAGCAACACCAGCCGCCTGCTCAAGCGGCACGGGGACTTCCGGTACTTGTGACTTCTGATTTGTAAATACAAATACGGCAATACCTGCGAGAATGATGAGTCCGACGACCATACATACCTTATTACTTTTCTTATTATTATTTTCCATATATTATTTTTATTAATTATATATACTATGCATAGTATGACGACATAGAAAGTATACCATATGTATTGTCTCATGCTATACTACCCCGTATGGAACATCATCACCGCGACATGATACACCTCAAAATAAAATCCATTGACCAGATATTTGACGCTGGTGATCCGGAGCCCATCTCTATGCGGCAGCTCAATCCCGCGTGGCTGGAATATATCCATGAACTTCTTGAAGAAAAAAGTGGCACCGGACCCATCGCGCTCAATCTGGAAGCGCAAGGGGGCGCACTCGGTACCGTACCAAAAGAAGAAGTGATCACCGCGCTCCGCCAGCGCATCGTGGAACGCCGGCAATACCTGCGCCGAAAGCTCAAAGAAAATTTCCGCCTCGGCCGCGCATCGCTCGGCATCGGGCTCGTCACACTCGCTCTTTTTATTTTTCTCTCACAAGCGACGAGCTTTTTTCATCTTGGCATATTTGAGCATGCTTTCCGTGAAGGCTTCCTGATCATCGGCTGGGTGGCCATGTGGCGCCCGGTGGAAATATTGCTCTATGACTGGTGGCCTTTCACTGAGAACCGCCGCAAATTAAAACGTCTCCTTGCTGGAAAAATAACTATCGCGACAGAGTAAAGACAGCACCTGAGATATTATTTTTCTTTTGCCCCGAGCAACTTGCCGAGATATAAGCTCACAATGACGACAAAGAGCGTGATGACGGCCGCGTAAATAAATTTTGCCCAAATGCTATCCGCACCGAAAGGAAAAGCCTGCTTGATCGCCTCCGTGATGGCTTCATTCCAAGCGAGGCCCGCCACCAGGCCGAGCGCTGTCAGCAAATAGCCGACGGTCTTTGCCCGCACTTCACGCTGTACTTCTTCTTTTCGCTCGCGCCATTTTGAATGGCCTGCGTGCGGATCGTTTTCAATATCTTTTTCCATGTTTGTATTATAGCGTATTATCTTGAATAATCTCAGTATCTATAGTATCTTGATTCGTATATGCACCATATCCCCCGCAAAAATACCTTCTTTTGTGCGGATAGATTTTTTGATAGCGAGCAGATACAGGCCTTCGCGAGTGTGCGGAAAAAGCGACGTTTTCCATTCGCTTTTTCCGCATGTTGCTTGTATTTTTACAAAACCTCTCGGATACACTGCGCGAATCTTTGCTGACAAACTTTTTTCCAAATTCACAAAATGCCAGCCCATATCCCCCGGCCATATCCATACGTTCGCTTTAATTTTAAAATTTTTTGTTTTTATAAATTTTTTTAATATTTAGATCATTTCCCTCACTATCTCTATGAATTCTTTCGTGCGTAAGGTCGGGGTGAATTTTTTTCTTTGCTCATCATCCATATTCAAAAAGTCATCTATCATACAAGCTTCAAAGCCTGCCCCTTCTCCCGGCTCCACGCGCAAGTCACGGATATCGCCCCGGAAAATATACGCGTATACTTTTTTGAAAGCATGATTCTTCGTACCCAGCACACCGCCGTCAAAATTCACTTTCAATTTTTTCAGAAATATCAGATTTTCAATATTTTCTTTGATGCCCGTTTCTTCCTCCATTTCTTTTACTGCCGTATCCTCATACTTCATGCCGGCATCCACATGCCCGGACACTGCGGTACACAGCAAGCCTGGATTAGAATCCTTTGCCATGGAGCGACGCTGGAAAATGAGCTCGCCGCGCGGGGTCATAAAAAAGATATTGATTTCGCGGTGAAGCAGGCCTGCCATATGCACTTTCCCGCGGGTTTCCGTGCCTATGACTTCGTCATGTTCATCCACGATATCTACTAGGTCGTCCATGCCACAAATATAGCATAATGGCACTAAAAAATCCCTGGTGCAAAAATGCACGCAGGGATCTTTTTTAACCTAAATTTTTCAAGAAAACGCTTGTTTTCCGACCGGCAAATTTGATTCAGCAGCGGATGTTTCCACAACCGAAGTCTTTGTTATAGAAAAAAGTTTCTGCAATCTTTGCGCTTCTACCGCATAGAGGCGAAGTAAATCAGATTTAAAATCTCCTTCCATAGAAGTGGGTAACTCCGCGGATACGAATGCTTCCTGTATCAGAGAAATTCCTTCCTCCTCTGAAACATGCCCTATTTCCAGTAGTTTTCTAAGGTTCTGAAGGAAAAGTGTTTTGGAAATTGCGTAAGGGGTTTTTGCCCCGTTCGCCAGAATGATTGCGACGCGCTTTTTATCGCTCGTCCATTGTAAAGAACTTTTACTGCTCATAAATAAAGGTTTTGTTGGTTAATATTTTGTTTTTAGATCCGGTGCAAGTATAGCACCTTTTAAGTTATTTGTCAACAGTACTTAGCGATGCGTACACCCAGCCCAGCAACAAGGCCGGCGCATGCCGCCCTTCATTTTTGAAAGTGCTTTCTCTATGCGTATGCCGCGCGTCTCTTCCCTTTTGCCGGAAATGACCCAGCAGATCCATTCATTCCTCGCGAGCGGGGTGATGTCCTGCCAAAGTGCAAGCACTTTCGGAATAGAAATAATCGCCTGCTTCAGATCTGGCGGAAGTTTATGGACGGTACCATTGGGAAGGTTTTTTGCAAAGTTTTTCATTCTCGTAATTAATTATAGCATAGCGGAACTTTATCTTTTCTTTATCTGGTTCGTATTATAATTCCCCCGGTGCCGCACTTTTTTTGCTATGCACAGGTCGAGATTACAAATAATTTTTCAAAAATATATATGAATAAATTGAACATGATTGACTGGCTCGCGCTCATCCTCGTCATCGTCGGCGGCTTGAACTGGGGCTTGGTCGGCATTTTGAAATTTGACCTGGTCGCCTCCATCTTTGGCGATATGTCCGGTCTTTCCCGCGTGGTGTACGCATTGGTAGGTCTCGCCGCGGTCTATGTGGCCTTCACCTGCGCAAGTCTGATGAAGAAGTAATCTCGCTTTCTGGCAATAAAAAATCCGCGAATTCGCGGATTTTTTATTTTCTCGCATATGCGGCTCACAAGGCCCTGCTATCGTATGCCCAGTGTAGTATCGCTTGCCTTTGCTTCGGACGGCAGTCATGATCCCCTGCTTTGCAATTTTTCTTCACTTGCGCGATATGCCTTTGCATCGCTTTCCATCGCCGTATCTGTTTTTTGTCTTCGTCTTCTATTCGCCTGCCCATATAATATCGGCAATACCATTGGAACCATCCTCGCGGATCATCTGGATAAATCCAGCCTTTCTTTTTCCAAACTGATAATGGCTGAGAAGCATTAGCACCGAAATAGTTCAGCTTCGGGTCATGCTCATAACTTCCGGCTTTCTGGAATTTCGCATGCGCGAACCAATCCTTGGGAAATTCGGAAGCACAATCGCGCATATAGACGCCGCCGAATACGCCGAGCGCGAGCATCTGCTTCGGCGCAAGCTGCGGTTTGAATTCCGGATCAAAATTCTTGCCTGCTGGTTCGGACAGTGCATACGCATAGCCTTTCTGCATCTTGTCGTTCACCGCGATAGTTCTTCGTTTCATTTGATCTGCACCATTATTTCATTCCGGTTCATCCACGGCGGAGTCCAGGGCGGATTGTAGCCGGCAAAGATTGGTGTGCCGATTATTTCCACATTGTCCCGAGCCAGATCGGCGAATAATTGTTTCTGCATTTTCTCAAAACGGCTATCGGTTCTGTACCAAGAAAACCTGAATGCCGCTATTTTTTGCTCAGGCACTTCAATAAGCTTTATTCTGGAGTCATTTGGAGTAGGTAATGTCGCCAGGGTGTATGCGCTTGGCATAACAAAGGAAACCACTTGTGAATTGCCGTCCGCGCTCGCAGTCACCGGCACTGTCATCGCTATCTTTTCCGATGATCCTTGCGCGACAACAGGCGCGGTCATAGCAATGCTCTCCTTTTTGATATTGCCTCCGAATATGTACCCGGCAATGATTTTAAATCCTTTATTGAACGCCTCACCGTTTACACTTGTTCCCTCCACGATAGTTTGAGCCACGATATGAGCCGGATAATTCCTGATTTCATATCCGTCGGCTTTTTTCAATACCGAATATTTTGCCTGTTCGGCGTTGGAAGTGAAATATCCGATGAGTGACCAGAGGACGATCAGGGCTACGATTATAATAAGAACGGTCAAATAAATTTTCATAATATCGTTATTTTTTAAGCGAAAGATATATGCCGACTCCCGCGACGGCGCTGACAATAATCCCAAACATAAACACCATGGTGTCAGTCATGTTATTTCTTGAGGTACGTAGCGAGCGCAAAGAGTGA
This sequence comes from uncultured Candidatus Saccharibacteria bacterium, assembly GCA_964348725.1. Lineage (GTDB taxonomy): Bacteria > Patescibacteriota > Minisyncoccia > Phycocordibacterales > UBA9973 > UBA9973. The sequence continues at coordinate 35,717 of CAYGDG010000006.1, read as the reverse complement.
AGGCACCCAGAGCCCGATAAAGAGCCCGGCGTCCTTGTTGCCGGTAAACCAGACATAGACTGCGACGATGAGAGAGAGGACGGCCGCGATGATGATCCAATTAGTTCCTTTGTTCATAAAAAAATTAAATTATTAATTAATAATAGATGGCATTCGGGATGCTCCGTTGCCTAAACCCGGCCGCGAATTACGGGGCCGAGCATGGTACACATATTCTAGCATACCCCCACTCCACGCGCGAGACAATTCAGCCAATATCGAACAAAAATCCATTACGACTCCAGAACCAGAGCGGCGGGTGCATAGTGATAGGGTCTATACCACTTCCCTTCAACAGCATTCTCCAACGCTCGGAGATCTCGTCCTTCGCAAGAGTTTCAGCTTCTTTACCAGTAATCACCCCAAGCTTCACCGAACATTGGGTAATGTGAGTATCTGGAGCAATTTCTATATAATCCCTATTTGATAGTTCCATACCTCCGTAAGTGCTTATAATAAAGGACCAGTAATTAAATATTTTCGGCCCGGAGAGATAAGGAAATCCTTTCTTGTGATCTACCTGCACTATTTTTTTGAGTTTCAAAAAATCTCCCTCCATTGCCTCAAAAAACTTTGAGAATGTTCCCCAATTATCATGGACAGTTTTCGCAATCGTACACCAGGTATGTATGTGCTTATTCGGCTGGAGCGCTAACTTATATTTCATTAAAGCTTCTCGTACATCTTCTTCTGAAGCCTTGGAAACTTTTGCGATATCAAATACAAACTTCGTCTCTGGATCATTAAAGGTTTTTAATGCCGCTTCCCATAGTTTATAGCTGTCACGCTGGTAATTAAGCGCCATCGGCAAAGTAAAATATGCAATTTTGGTTTCCTTTTCTTTATCTGAAAAGCCAGGATTTGAATCTTCCGGCATCACAGTCTGCCCAAGCTTCCCGTTTTCATATGCTTGCAGAAGCTGCCTGCATTTATCGGTTATTTTATCAGAATTCATAATTATGTAATTTTATATTTTAACCGTATCTGATTTATATTTTTCAAAATCTTTTTTGTCAGTCAGTAACTCGAGAAAAATAATATCCGTTTTTGCTTCCAATTCGTGATACATGTTCGGCGGTATTTCTATTTTTACTCCCTCAGATAAGTCAAAAACTTCTTGTTCACCAGTTTTAATATCCCGTGCAGTTAATTTTATATCTCCACTCACTAAATAAATAATCTCAGGGGCTTTTGAAACCATCTCTCCCTTATGATAATGCTTGCCACTTATCGTTCCCCTCTTGCGATGAATGACTATAAAATAGCCGCTTTGCCGCGTAGAAAAATCATACGATATTCCGCGTTCATCATTTTTTAAAATTGAAGATTTTTCAATGTTTATAAGCATACATAATATAATTATTTCTTTTTAACATCTGCAAAAAGTGCCAATACCTTATCTTTTAAAATACCCCGGACAATTTCAATGGAATAACTAGAATCTTCAGCTAGATGATCAATACCGAATTTCCGAGGGCGGAGCAATTCGGGAAGGTCAGCGCGGGAAACACCGATGATTACTTTTGGAATATTCGCCTGGAAAATACCCGCGGCGCACATGAAGCAAGGTTCATTGGTGCAGTAAATCACGCAATCTTTTAAATCATTCGCGCCTAGGGTTTTACAAGCCATCCGTACCGCCAGAAGCTCCGCATGATCCGTGACATCACCGACAGTATTATTTTCCGCATGCCCTCTCCCGACAATCTTATCATTTTGAACTACGACAGCACCAAAGGGTAAGTCGCCATTGGTTTTCGCCAATTTGGCTTCATCTATTGCGGCTTCCATGAATTCTATGTCGTTTGTCTGAGATTCCATGATTTGATTATAGCAGATTATGAATTTTCTAAGCTTTCTGAATTATGGACAATATTTCATCTAAATAATTTTGCAGATTCCCCATGCTGGAGTGCAAATCAGTGGTATCCATTATGTGCTTTTTAGGAATTAAAGTATTTTTGTATTGATGCTCCATAAAAAACTTCTGCCAAACTATATCTCTTTGCGCTTCATCTTCCAGAGACAAGCCGTCGTAATTCATTTTCCAGCCGGCATCTTTTCTGTATTCCTGTGTATGTTTCAGCCGAAGCAAGATTTTATCTTCGTGTATCTTGAAAAAGATGAGTTCTGCGGCAAATTTTTCAACCAAAGAATTCTCTATCTCTTTGAAATAATCTTTATCATATTCCCTTATGGGCCATTTGGAATAATGGAATCTATCCAGTAAGAAAAACTCGGAATCAGATTTTTCAATCCGGCTGATGACTTCATGATAATGTGAAATTATAATGGTTTTTTCCTTTGAATGTTTTACCGGCAAAAGCGTTATTTCTTCGCCATACACTTCCATGTCCGGAAAATGCTCTTTCAGTTTGTTCGTAAGTAAAGTTTTGCCCGCTCCTTTTATACTTTCAAATATAAAAACTTTTTTTCTTTTATTTTTCATAATGCTGGAATTTTAATTTTTTCTCCCAAGAACTTTGGCTGGATTCCAAATAAGAAATCAAGGAACATCTTATCTCGAGCCAGAAACTCCCTTAGCCTTGTCTTAAGGCTTTGAAAAGTATTTATATCTTCGGCATTATATCCAAACGCTTCTATGCCATTCTTTCGAGCTATATAAACGGCTCTTTGGTTATGGAACTTTTGAGAAATTACAATAATTTCATTCTGGCCAAAAATCTCTCTTGTACGAATGACTGAATCCAGGGTTCTGAATCCTGCATAATCAAGAAAAATCCTGTCTTCCGGAATACCTCTTTTTACCAACTCCATTTTCATATCTTCAGGTTCATTATAATCTTTTCTGCTATTGTCTCCGCTAACAATAAAATACTGCACCTTCCCCGCCTGAAAAAGTTGAGCCGCCGCTTCAATGCGGTTAAAGAAAAAGCCATTAAGATTCCCGTCTTCAAATGCACGCCTTGTCCCAAGGAGCAAGCCCACATTTACAGGTTTAAGTTCGTCTACATCATTAGTCACAAACGCCTGACTTGTGCGAGATATAGAGTAATTTATTAGAAGTGTAACACCCATTCCAAGCACCAGAAATCCCAAAATACAGTAAAAGAGATAATTTTTATTAATTGTCCACCTGCTGATTTGCATGGTTTGATTATAGCAAATTAAAAACTCCGTATAAAAATTTATTCTTTCCGCAAGATCTTCTCCATCGCTTTTCCCTTTGCCAGCTCATCGACTAATTTATCCAGATAGCGCACTTCCCGCATCAGCCGGTCTTTTATCTCTTCGATCCGCACGCCGCAAATGACGCCACTAATTAAAGATCGCGCAGGATTCATTTTGGGAGCGTTTGCGAAAAAGTCCTCAAAATTCGCCTGCTTCTTCAGCTGCGCTCCCAGCCCTTTCTGGCTATATCCCGTGAGCCAGCGGATGATCTCGTCGACTTCTTTTTTCGTACGCCCTTTCCTTTCCGCCTTGGCGACATACATCGGATAAACACCCGCGAATATCATCGCACGCACTCGTTTTCCCGCAGCGGCATTTTTTTCTTCCATGGTTTTCATTTAAATGAATTAATCAAGGTGTTTTATATCTACTAAATAATTCCCCAAGAAAGTCTCGATCGCTCTCACTGTATCTTCTTTCAATTTTGCATTGCTTTCAGCGACCCAGCGGGCAAAATTGTACAGCTCTTGATTATCGACCTTAAGCCATTTTTTATTCTCAAAAAGAAATATAAACAATGTTGTCATGGCTAAACGCTTATTCCCATTTTGAAAAGGGTGATTTTTGATCATCAAATAAAATAAGATGGAAGACTTCTTGAGAAGGCTAGGATAAAGATTTTTTCCGCCAAATGTCTGAAAAGGCGCTTCAATGCTTCTCTCAAGGGAATTCGTGTATCTCGTACTGAAATCAGGTATGGGTTCTGACCATGCCATGGTTTGTTTTGCCAAAGTATGAGCCGCATATTCTATATCTGCAATTGTCAGTCTTTTTATCTGCATAATTATTCTTTACCCAGAAGCTTTAAAGTTTCGCCGTATTCTTTTATAACTTTCGCGACAGCTTCTTTTATTGATTTTTTCTTTTCTTCGGTCAATACACGAGAACTTTTGCCATTTACTATTTCATCCACATGCTCCATAGCAATAGCATAAGAGCGTCCAATCCTTTGAGCCGGAATCTGGCCTTTTTTTATTTTATTAAACACAGCAATGCGACTAATGCCCAGTATTTTTGCCAGCTCTGCGACAGACACAAATATTGCTTTTTTACCTTTATTTTCCATATTTTTCTTGTTAACTTTATTATATAGATAAGGTTAACAAATGTTAACCTTAAAGTCAAGTAGGATTAACGGCTTCCAAATGAAGAGCATGATATTATTTAATCGCATCATTTGAATTCAAGTAAAATATCCCAGAAATTTTTGATCTTATTCTTATCGTCGACTTCTATCCCCTCTTTTTTATACAAATTCATCCGTTCGGCGCGATGCGGCTCGTCTATCCATATCGTGCCGTTCGCATACACGATCCGATGAAAAGGAATCTTCGCGCCCGCCTGGGCCGCCTTACTCAATATACTCGTGATGCTCTGCGAAGCCATCGGCCCCGCACCGGCCGCCCGCGCGATGCGGCCATAAGTCGTCACTCTGCCTTTCGGAATCGAAAGGGCAATTTTTATCACGCGATCGCTGAAGGTGGTTTGTTTCATTGCTAATGGTATCACTTTAATAAATTTACCAATTGCTTCATTATAGCCAAATAATCCTTTTCATTCTTGATCTCGAAATACAAACCGGATTTTTTAGATGGCGGAAGCTGCGCGTACCCTTTCTGATTTTCAAAAAGCTCAAACCAATTTTTTGAAGTAATAAATACCTTATTGTCTTTTTTAGTTTCTTTCAAGCGTTTCAGTATAATTTCATGCGGCAAATTGAAATATACGGTCACAAGTACATATCCATGTTTTTTGGCATTTCTAGCCACAAGAGTGCGCCCGTCTTTGGCAAGATTCCCATTGGATAAAATTACATTCATCGCGGCACGCAAGCAGAATTTATAGATATCTTTAAAAAGAAGGAATTTTAGATTCGGATTACTGAAACCTCTTTTAATTTTATTATACGGGGAAAGCACAGCCGATGGGTATTTTTCCTTGGCAAAAAGAGCGATTTCGTCATTATCTATCCGGACGGTGTCTGGGAAATTTTTAGCGAGTTTTTTCGCAAAAGTCGTCTTTCCTGTGTGGGTATGCCCTACGAACATGATGACATATTTTTTAGGCTTAGAATTCATTAATTTTTTGGTGTTAGTGTAATGAATTTATCTAAAAATTCAAATAGTAATTTATTCATTTCAGAATAATCATGGCTTCGTAGTTGTTCAGCAGTTTCAATATACGGTAAGCCTTTGTAATCCTCTAACTCGTGCGCATTATTTTGTATCATGCCTTCAATTGCTTCAGGCGTGAATTCAAAATGGCATTGAAAGCCGTAAATCTTTGGTGCATAGCGAACAACTTGCCGCGGACAGCCTTCACTCGTCGCAAGCACTTTGGATTCCGGCGTGAGTCCCGGCATATCTCCATGCCAATGCCCCACTTTGAATGTTTCCGGAAATGCCAAAAATATTGGGTCCTGTTTTCCGTCTTCGGTCAAAGTAATAGGGAAAACACCTATTTCCCTGTTCGGACTATGATCAAATTTTGCGCCCAGAGCTTCCCCAATAAATTGCGCACCGAGGCATACGCCGAGTAAAATCTTTTTTTGATCAATAGCTTTTTTTATGAAAGCAATTTCTTTCTGTGCATTAAAATGAGGACATTCCACCGAAGTCGTCGCCGGAGATTGCGGCCCGCCCATGATGACGAGAAAATCAAAATTACATTCTGCGGGGAAAATATCCCCTGCGTACAATCTCGTATAAGTTATCTCGCAACCCTTCTGCTTCGCCCATGTTTCAATGGCCGCCGGTGATTCAAAACTTTCGTGCATTATTATGTGTAATTTCATGATTTGATTATATCAGATTCTTTATCACCTCATCTAAAAGAATTTTATTCTTCACGCACCATTCTGATTTATCAAATTCAGTAAAAGGCAACCAAACGCGGCCGTGCGTATCATCATTTCCCTCAAATGGTTCTTCGCTCAGAACATCACAAACATAATACAGCATATAGCCGATAGGATATGGATATATTGATGGATTTTCAGCTTCGGGAACATGAGTAGTGATCTTCAAATATCCGAGAAGTTTTGGATTATGTACATGCACACCTGTCTCCTCGAAAGTTTCGCGAATGACTGCTGCTTCCGGACTTTCCCCGGGATCAATATGGCCACCGGGAATATCCAATTGACGAATTGGCCGCTCCCCTTCTTTAAGTTCAGTTTGCAAAAAAGTGTTGTCCTTAAACACAAAAGCGTACGCCGCAGTGCAAAGCGCCAGATCTGGTAGCTCATCCGAAATCCATGTCTCGACAGTATTATTCGCACCCACTATCCACGGAAGATTTTTTTCTGTAAGAAAGAGTTTTTTCATTTATTGATCGGCTTAGTCGCAGAATAACACTAAGCGCATAAGCGTATTCTAGCATATCTTTATTCTTCACACAGGAGCGTCTCGATTATTTTACAAACTTGTAGTAGTAAAGTTCGCGCTCTTTTTCGTCTTTCTGTGTAAATATCAGTTCTATGCGTTCGTCAAACTTCTTTACATTCTCATAAAATTCTTTGTGGCCGATTCCAAACCGTAATTCACCTCCAGTCTTAAGCACTCGCACAGCTTCGCGAAACGACTTTTCTGATACTTGCATGTCGCGAATTTCTGGCATATCACCGATTGGCCCTCCAATTGAAAGAACATAATCAAACTCCCCATCTTGGAATGGTAACTCCCTGGCATTTGCAACAACATATTCAATTTCAGCACTCACTCCATTCGGTTTCTTAATATCTAAAGCTACTATTTTTATGCCTTGCTTATGCGCTACTATAACCAATTCGGCGGAACCGGCACCAAGATCCAATGATCTCTTCCCCTCTAAGTCAGCCCAAGACAAGCCGAGCAATTGAAGTACCTCCTCAGCTCTTTCAATTGTTTTATTACTGATCATATTAAATTCTTTTGTTTAAAGCTGCTGCTATTGCTCCAAAGATTATTTTTAATTCCATGCTGGTATTATATCAGACTATTGATCGCTAAAATTTGTGCATCCTATGCCGAGCTTTGTATAAATTTCTAAAAGCAAATTATATTTTTCTTTCTGAGAATATAAATCTTCAATCATGGCTTTCTCTACCGCCGCCCCGTGCGGTAAGCTAAAACGACTTTTTTCTTCAAGTCCATCTGAAATATCATGAGCCGCGCGCAGAATAAGATATGATCCATCCTTTGATTCTTCAGGGTCAATTTCCAAACAAATTCGCTTTAAATCTGCAGTCCAAAGAATTACTCGCAACAAGCTCTGTTTATCAGTGAATGGTTGAAATATATCTGAAAGAATATACTCCGCGAGTAATGGAGACTGGTATATTGCATGCTTTATAATTTCAGCGAGGCCGATGCGTACCTGTTCATCAGTAAGATTACTTAGAAATCGAGGGTCAAGTACAATTTCAGATGGCTCATAAAATGATTTATAGGAATGTTTAGTATAAACTCCATCTTGTATATCATTCAAACGGACCTTGCCGCCAATGCAGGCATCCGACATGGCGATGACGGTGGTCGGCACATAAACGAGATTAGTTTTGAGGGATTCTGCGACATAACCCCCAAAGTTAGCCAGCACGCCCCCGCCGATGACGATTACTCTGTCATATGCTTTTCCTGAGTGCTGGTGAACAAAGATATCTGCTTCTTTCTTTGTCTTCAGTTTATCTTCAGTTGGATCAAGAAAAATTATCGCAGGTAGATTACGGATTTGTTCCGTGAGTAAATTTGAAATAGCACTATCACATAGAATTAAATCATTTTCCAAGAAATGATAATTGCTCAATTGGATAACCATAAGACAATATTGCTTGATAGTAGAATATCGAGGATGGTTTTGGGGAACTGGAAATACTATACTGCGCTTCTCTAATAGATCAGTCTCGGTCCAATCTATAACTGTAGACTTTTGTTTAATTTCTCCATAAAGATTCATAAATTTAACTTAGGTTCATAAACTGTTGGCATCCTCGAGTTAGAACCTTTTGGTTCATTACCCTGTAAAGTTATGTTTAATTATTTCAGCGCTTCAGATCGACGCGTCTCGAGCGCATTAAAGATATCTCTTGTAAATTTTGGTCTCTCAATTGAAATTGCTGACACAAAAGAAGCGAGCAGGTTATAGAAACTTATATCTTCCTCCTGAATAATTGGAAGTGCCTCAGCTGGAGCTAAAGACCATCGGTCTTGCAATTCGAACCAATTCCGTATTGCAAATTCATAAAATACACCTGCATACCAAAATTCAACTATCGGACTATTCGCGTATTTTTCTATTTTTCTTTTCCAACTATCTAGCTTATCGGATCGGCTTAGGACAGCTTCTCTGTATAAAGTTAATGGACCTTGGTTAAAATATTCTTCAGTTTTATTTAGAATATTTGCCAATCGAGATCCGGAACCATCGAACAAAATCTTTAGTGGCCATAGTGGCCCTGAAGGAATAGCTAGTGGTTTACCTTCTTCCGGCCAATTCTTAAACGTAACATCTAATCGCTGACCTTCAAACTCCACGAATCCTTCCTTCCCCTTTTTGGAACCGAGCAGAAATAAATCCCAATCACTTTTCTCAGTTTCCTTGCCCTTAGCTCTTGAACCGCCGAGCAAAATTATCTCTGGATCATACTCTACTTTTATATATTCAATAATTTTTGATTCCATTGTTGCCAGACTTGGACTCGAACCAAGATAACCTCCTCCAGAGGGAGGTGTCCTACCATTAGACGATCTGGCAGATCTATCTATAATGCCTGTATAGAATAGCTCAAAAGGGCTTTTTTTTCAAGTAATATATTGTCAGGCAAGAAAGTGCTAGAATGGGAGCAATGAGCCACGCATTATATATTTTTGAAGGAGTAGATGGAAGCGGAAAGACAACATTGAGTAAAATTTTCGCTGAAAGGATGGGCGGAGTTTATTACAAAGGATTACCAAAAATTTTGCGTCCGTATAAGAATTTTGTGGATAAAAATTTGCCGGCCTTTTTGCGTTACGCATTTTATACTTTAGGAAATAAAATCTCGTATAAAGAAATAGCCAAATTATTAAAAAATACGGATGTGATCGTAGACCAGTTCATTTATTGCACTATCGCATTTCACACCGTATCTATGGGTAAAAAACTTAGGGTACCTGCGATTCCTCTTTCGCCCGATAAAATAATTTATCTGAACACTGAATCATGGAATGAAATAGATGCTCGCTTAGATAAACGGGGCGGGAGAAAAAAGTTGGAAGAACTGGATTACTTGAAAGAAGTTGATGGAATTTATCAAGAAGTTTTCAGTGACATGAAAAATGTCATATTTTTTAGTAATTCGAAAACAATAGAAGAAAGCATCGAGAAGCTTATGACAGCAATAAAAAACTAATTATGACTCATCTGTGCCTTCACTGTGGTGCCGAAAATTGCAAAACCTTACGTGACGAACTTTCGCTCTATACCCTCTCACGCGGGGATACAAATTTTGTGCATCAGTATGTGGTGGATGCGTATGCTGCGCAGCATGCGACGGAAAATACAAAGCCGATCACGACGGCTTTTGCTTTGATCGGATTGTACTTGCTGACGGAGCGGAATTATACTGGGCGAGAAGTGCAGCAGGCGCATATGATGCTGGCAAATCGGACGAAGGACTGGCCTATCTTCCCTGCTGCTGAAAGAAAGGCGGATTTGAATGTGAGCGATGTCTTGCGCGCCGAGCCGGGCGAGGCGCGCGATATGATGATAAAAACTTGGGCGATGGCAGTGTGGGATTCATGGAAAAATGAGCATGAACATGTGGCTCGTTTGGTCAAATCTTTTGATTTTCTTAAATAGTAAAAAAGTGGTAAGATAACCGGTAATGGAAAGCTATGTACCAAAAGAAAAAGTCCCTGAACTGGCATTTGCTCATTTAGCCCCTGATGTGTGGAAAGCCTTGGGTGAATTGGAGCGCACCGGTTGGGTCAACAGAAAAGTGAAAAATCCGGAAACAGTGCAGGAGCATATCATTTCCCTACGCAATTTGGCCCACTCTTTAGAAGGTTTGTCTGCCGAAGAAAAAGATGAGCTTTTGGACATGCTGGAAGTTCATGATTGGCCGGAAGCGATACATGGCGATGAAGTGATAATAAATTATGATGAAGAAATAAGAAAAAAACTAAAGGCGGTTAAATTCGAAAAGGAACAGGAAGTGATGGCAGCCATTTGCAGCAAGCTGGGTGAGCAAGGTAAAAAAATATTTGCACTCTGGCTGCGATTTGAGACTGCGGATGATAAAGCGGCAGTATTCGGCCGACAGCTGGATAAATACCAAGCAGTTGAAAAATCACTGGAATATGAGAAAGTTCAGGGTATGCCTTTATTTAAGGAATTTTTTGATTATGCCCAGAAAAGCATCACTCATCCTATCTTAGTGCAAAGGATGGAGAAATTGAATGCCGAATGGATGTTATTAAATAAAGAAAAATAAATTTATATATGAAAAACAAAACTTGGATATACATCAGTATCATAGTTCTCATTACAACAGCGCTTTTTATTTGGGATAAGACGCGTCACAAAGAACCTCCGGTGGATATCAGCACGAAAACAAGCCGCGAAGTGGCGCTGACGTGTACTACGGATATGGCGACTGAATTCCATATTCACCCGGAATTGCATATTTTTGTGGATGGTGAAGAAATAAAAGTACCGAATGAAACCGGCATACGACCAGACTGCATGTATTCTATCCACACGCACAAGGATTGGCCGAAATTGCATGTGGAGGCGCCAGTGCAGAAAGATTTCACCTTGGGTGATTTCTTTGCCGTCTGGGATAAAGATTTTTCTGCCACGAAACTATTAGAGAATACTGTCAGTGAAAGTACGGAAATACTCGTGACGGTAAATGGCGCACAGGTAGATACTTATGAAAATACGGTCATGCACGACAAAGACGAGATAGTGATTTCTTTGCAGAAAAAATAAGCGTACGCGAAGAGTATGTTATAATTACTCTATGACAAACTTCGGCAAAATACTCATTGGGGCGGGTTTTCTTATTATAATTGGCGGTATTATCTATTTTTATAAGACTCCGAAAGTGCCGATGCCAATAGAGGAGCAGGCGCCGATAGTCGCAGAGGACTCCATCATGGGCTGTTATGCAGTGAATTACAATAAAGATGTATACACTTTGGACATCGCTTCACAGCAGGGCGAAAATGTGTCGGGTACGCTGGCTTTCAAGAATTTTGAGAAGGACAGCTCCAGCGGCACTTTTTCAGGAACATACAAAGACAGCATTTTGCTCGCCGATTATGCTTTCCGCTCGGAAGGCACGGATTCGGTGATGCAGGTGATCTTCAAGAAAATGGGTGATGACTTCGTGCGCGGATATGGCGACGTGGACGCCGCCACGGGCACGCGATTCACTGATGTGAATAATATAAATTTTGATGCTTCTTCCCCGCTGTCAGTATTTACTCGGCAGGAAAATTGTGCTGATTCAGCAAGCACCGCCCCGCAAGGCAAGCTACCGGCCAGCAGCGCACCGGCAACAAATCCGAAAGACATCCAAGCGCACACCTGGGTATGGCAGAAGACAACCATGGCCAATGGCTCGGTAATTACTCCGAAGAAAGTGGGTGTTTTCAGTGTTACATTCGCGGCAGATGGCAGCATCTCCGGAAAGACGGATTGTAACGGCTTCGGCGGAACATATGCCACAGGCAGCGATGGGGTGATAAGCTTTGGGCCGTTCATGAGCACGCTGATGTTCTGCGAAGGCTCGCAGGAAGCGGTGTTCAGCAGTGCAGTTTCTCAATCAAATCGCTATTCCATAGATGCCTCCGGCAACCTGGTGCTCACTCTCAAAAACGGCGCGGGAATAATGGTGTTCAATAAAAAATCCCGCTCGTAAAGCGGGATTTCGTTACTTTTATTCTACTGACTTATGCTGCTCAATTGTTCATACAGCATTTTGGCAGCGGTATGTTTCGCAATTTTCTTGTTCAGGCCACTGCCTGTACTTGCATACTGCTTTCCTTTGACGCTGAGAGACACTTTGCAGTTAAAACCGCCCGATATATTCGTGAACTTATAGAACGGGAATGCAACCTGCGCCTTTTGTGCCGATTCCTGAAGCGTCTGAATGAAGTTATCATTGGATGCTTCCAGAAGAGCGAAGTCAGGCGTTTTTCCTTTAACAGCAAACACTTCGCCCGCTTTGAACGGTTTCAAGTCTTCTCGGCCAAACATCTTGCAAAAGAGAAGCAAATAAGCATTTTCCGAAGCAGTCTTCTTGGAAGATGCAGTAGGCGATATCGCGGAGTATTCAATGCCTTGGAAAGTAAAGGTGAGTTTCGAGACAAACATTTCTCCCAGCTTCTTGCTTTCTAAAGCGGGCATCATCAGCGAATTCCGCTGACAATACACATGACATATCGGCTTTATCTTGACCGGATTCTTGAAAAACAATTCAAGTACTGCATTCTTGAGTCCCTCATACTGCTTCATCCTTTCATTGAATAAAATGAAGCAATAATCCAGAGGCTGCAAGATATCCTGCTCGATTCTCCTCAAGATTTCTTCCACGAATACCGGCTTCAGTGCTCCTTCACTCTTGCACACAAGCTTTAAATTTCTCGTGAAGTCAGAAGTAGTAAGATCGGAAAGCCACTCTTTAGTCATATCTTCCGGCAAGCTCTCGATCGCCGCGGCTTTTGCGCGCTCCTTCCTTCGCTCTTTGTGAGCTAGGATGGTGTCGTTTATATGCGTCGACACATTCCCGAGCTCCTCATACGAGAACGGATATTCCTGCTCGCGAGTGAAAGCCACCAGATTCACCTGATTCACCAGATCGGCAAACCGCCGGATGGGCGATGTGGCATGCAGATACCAGGGCAAGGAAAGTCCCCAATGTTCCCCGTGCTTGGGCTGATACACCGCGGGCTGAAGTATGTGATCCAGCCTGTATTGAAGCATCTGGAACGTAGCCGGATCGCGATTGAGCTGCAGCAAGGAATATTCGCGCAAGACATCTTCTTTGGAAAAATGTTCATTGCGCGCCTGATGGACCCGAAAAATAACCGGAATATTCCGCTTCACCGCAAAATCGGCTACTTGGGAATTCACGAGTATCATCAGTTCTTGAATCAGGATATACCCTTGATGCCTGTCCTTCGGGATCGATACGAGGCGACCTTCTTCGTTCACCGTAAAACTGTGAAAAGTGTCATAGACGACGAGCGCTCCCCTGTCCCGGCGCCTACTCATGAATGCGCTGGAGAGGGACGATGCGACCGATATCACTTGCTGGATATTTTCCGGAAGTTCTATGGGCTGCCCGGTTAAAAAATTATGCACTTCAGTGTAGTTCATTTTGCGAATGCTTGTAAAGATGCACTCGAAAAATGAGAAGTGTATAATTTCGAAACCGGCTTTTGTAATGTGGAACTCGAAGCAGATTGCTTGCCGTTTTTCATTTGGAACCAAACTCGATGAGTTTTCAGATATCGAGAATGGGAGCATCGGTGTGATACTTTTCCAATAATATTCGGTTTCGACCCGCGAATGAGCCATCTCATAGAGATGTTTGTTCGGGGCGGAAGGGTGTACTCGTGACGAGACATTAGACACAAATACCCGAAGAATAATGTGAGATTCTTGGGTATTTTCTATCCAAAATCCATCGTCCAGGTCCCTGGAGTGGTAATCATCTACGGTAATTCCATAGAATGACGGTCTTTTTCTTTTATTCATTTTTTTAAGAATTTAGTTTAAAAAAATATTAACATATTTTAGGATATTGTAAATAGATAACAGAAAAAACATAGCGGGTATTACCGGACGCGCACGATATTTTATTAAAAACTTTTATTTACCTATTCGTACGAATAAGGGAATAGAGAAAACCACTATTTCATGAGCAGAAGCCCGGCAAGGGCGATCAGGCTTCCAATTATTTTTCTTGGTAAATCTTGTTTTTCATTCAGTAAGAGAGCGCCGGCCACGAACATGAGCACCACCTTGAATGTAGTGATAGCTGAAACGAGACTCAAATTACCGACCAGATAAACTAATAGGACCCAGGACAGATTTTGCAGAAATTTAAGTGTTCCTGTGATAGCAATATCTTTCTTTGAATATTCACTCTTGTTTCTAGTAATTAGTGTGGCAAGACCTAAAAACAAGCAAGTGCTCCACCAGCTTAAAAATATGGATCCGGAAAAGCCGGTCATTTTTACAAGTGCTCTTTCCGCAACCAAGAGTACGGCGAGCAGTGTACCAGAAGAAAGTAAAAGGAGAAAATACTTGTCAAAACGAAATCTGCCGATATGATGCTTTTTGGAGACTACTATCATACCCACCAACAGCAAGACTGTACCGGCCCCTTGGAGTATTGTGAGCCCTTCATGCAAAAGAATGGTTGAGAGAATTATAGTAATCGGGGTGTAGATATTCATGACCAACGAAGACACACCGGCTTCCACATGCTTTTGAGCGATGAATGATGTGATATACACACCCGCACCGAATACTCCACATACAAGAGAAAGTAAGATCAGATAGTATGGATTTCCTGAAAAATAAAGCGGTTCAAAAAAAGGAATAAAAAGTGTGAGAAAAACAATCACCAAGCTCATTTGGAAAGCAAAGTGAATTTGGCCAGTATTCTCGGCATTTTTTGTTTTTGCGAGCCACCGCCTCTGGAGTGGAGAAGCGCTCGCAACGATGAAGTAGAATATATAGCTAAGGAAAATTGTCATTTATTTCTTCCTAGCACAAGCTTTGATGAATGCGGTAAAGAGCGGATGCGGGGAAAGCGGGCGGGCGAGGAATTCGGGGTGGAACTGCGTGGCGAGGAAGAATGGGTGCTTGGACTGTGGCAATTCGGCTATTTCCATAAGGTTGCCATTCGGGCTCTTACCGGAGAAAACGAGGCCGGCTTTTTCGAGAGCAGGGACGAAGTCATTGTTCACTTCATAGCGGTGCCGGTGGCGCTCGATGACTTCGGAGGCGCCGTAAGCGGCGCGAGCGAGCGTGCCTTTCGCGAGCGCCGCTTTGTACGCGCCGAGGCGCATGGAGCCGCCGTATGAATTCTTGCGAAGATGTTCTTTCTGGCTTTCCATGACATCGATGACGATATTCTTGGCGCTCGGATTTACTTCGCGGGTATTCGCATCCTTCAGGCCGAGGACATTGCGCGCGTATTCTATGACCAGCATTTGCATACCGTAACATAATCCAAAATATGGTATTTTATTTTCGCGAGCGAACTTGATAGCTTTGAGCTTCCCTTCTACGCCGCGGCTGCCGAAGCCGCCGGGCACGAGGATGCCGTCATATTTCTTCAGCTCTTTTAATTTGGCCGGGTTATTTTCAAAATCAACGGCATTCATCCAGGTAAGCACGGGCTTCCTGCTTTGCGCGTAGGCGGAATACTTGATGGCTTCGATGACGGAGAGATAGGAATCGGAAAGGACATAGTCCCCCGTCTCAAAATATTTGCCGATGACCGCGATGCGGACCTGCTCCTTGCCATTGTGCGCTTTCTTCACGAAACTTTTCCAAGCGCTCCAGGCTTTGACATCCGGCTTCTTACAGACGACGCCGAGAATATCGCACAGCTTTTCGGAAAGTTTTTCTTTTTCAAAATTGACGGGAATGTCATAAATGGATTCGACGTCCGGAGCGGAGACGACCCGGCCGGCCGGAATATTGCAAAACATGGAGATCTTTTCCTTGCGCTTTTCATCGAGAGCCGTCTCCGCACGGGCGATCAAGATATCCGGCTGGATGCCGGAACCATTCAACACGCGTACGGCATGCTGAGTGGGCTTGGTCTTCATCTCGCCGACTTTGGAAGGCACGGGCAAATATGACACCATGACGAATACGACGTCCTTCGGGGCTTCTATCTTCATCATGCGGGCAGCTTCGAGGAAAAGCATGTTCTGGTATTCGCCGATGGTGCCGCCGACTTCGATGACGACGACATCCGCCTTGGCATTCCGGCCAGCTTCCTTGATGCGGCGGATGACTTCGAGCGGTATGTGCGGTACGACTTCCACGCACTTGCCCTTGTATTCGAGATTGCGCTCCTTCTCGATGACAGTCTGATACACGCGGCCAGTGGTCATGTAATTCACGCGAGTGAGATCAGCACCAAGGAAGCGTTCGTAATTGCCCATATCCTGGTCAGTCTCGTCCCCATCGCCCAAAACAAAAACCTCGCCGTGCTCGGTGGGGTTCATGGTACCCGCATCGACATTGATGTACGGGTCTATTTTTATGGCGGTGACTTTCAGTCCGCGGTTCTTCAAGATGAGGCCGAGAGAGCTGGCAGTAATGCCCTTTCCGACTCCGGAAATGACGCCACCTACCACGAAAACATACTTTGCATTATCTTTTGTGTGCTCTCTTTTGGGCATCCCAGTACTAAAATTTTAAGTTTTTATTTATAATGGTCATTTTTCTTCATCAAAAATTTAGTACGGGACAGGTTATTTATTCAAATATTTACGGATAGCTAATGATGATGAAATGATGCCGAGCAGCACGCCGGAACACAGGACGATGACGACAATCTGCAGGAAATTAGTCAGGTAATAATCATACAGGTTAAGGCCGAGGAAATCAGTCATATTGTGGCCGAGCCAGGCAGTAGCAGGCCAGAGGAGCAATAAGGTGACGATGGTGGCAATCGTGCCATATACCGCGCCTTCCACAAGGAACGGCCCGCGAGTGCGCGTCTTTGAAGCGCCGACGAGGCGCATGACGCCGATCTCTTCTTTGGAAATGAATATCGTGAGGCGAATTGTATTGAAAGTGATGATGATGGAAATGGCGATCAGAATGATAGTGATGACAAAGCCGAGCTTCTGTGCGCCGGAGATGATGTTGTTCAAGCGATCAATGACGAGCTTGTTCTGGTGATAGTTCACATTGGAAATGATGGAAGCCGAACCGAGCGCGAGGGCATTGTCGGACTCCATGAATTTGGCGATGCTTTCATACTGGGAAACTTCTTTGGCTTTCACATTTAAATATGCGCCAAGCGGATTGTCATTTATTTCATCGAGAGCCTGAATGGTAGGATAGTCATTCGCATGGCGTTCACGGAATAAGCGCAAAGCTTCAGCCGCGCTGGTATAAGACACGGAAGCGACTTCCGGTAATTTTTCGAGTGAGGTCTTAAAGCCAAGGATCTTTTCTTCCGGTGCGCCGGTGTTGAAGTAAATAGTGACGTCCACTTTATCCTTGATCTGGTCGAGTGAGAAATGGAGGACAGCCTGGAGGAAGATGAGTGAAGCGATGACGGAAAGCGTGATAGAGACGACGAGCACGGCCGCCCAAGAGACTAAGCCATTGCGCAAGAAGTTCACCCAGCCGCTTTTCATGATTCTTCTAAATCCGGTCATATATCTATTTATTATATCATATACTTCCCATCCTTATCATCCCTGACGACCTTGCCTTTTTCCATGGTAATGACGCGCTTGCCGATGGATTCGATGACGCCGCGGTTATGCGTGGTGAGGATGACAGTGGTGCCAAGGTCGTTTATTTTCTTTAATATCTGGATGACTTCGTGGGTATTGATGGGGTCGAGGTTCCCGGTAGGCTCGTCCGCGATGATGAGTTCGGGCTGATTGATGATGGCGCGCGCGATGGCGAGGCGCTGCTGTTCCCCGCCAGAAAGCTGGCTTGGAAAATGCATCATTCGGCTGCCGAGGTCTACGAGCTCGAGGACATGCGGCACGTCAGACGCTATTTCCTCATCGGTCTTACCCTGGGCTTCCATGGCAAAAGCGATATTTTCATAGGCGGTTTTATTCGAGAGCAATTTGAAATCCTGGAAGACGGCCCCGATGCGGCGGCGAAGGCGGGTGAGCTCACGCCCGTTCAATTTGTGAATATCGACGGATTCGAAATACACGGTGCCTTCGCTCGGCTTCTCTTCGGCCAAGATCATCTTTACGAGTGTCGTCTTGCCGGCACCGGAGTGACCTACGATGGATACAAACTCCCCTGCCGTAACGGTAAGATTCACATGGTCGAGGGCGACTGAATTCTTATTATAGACTTTTGAAACATTGTTGAAATAAATCATCCCGTTACGAAATAAACGCGGACGCCCAAACGCCACTGCATTTATTTTTATTATTTTTAAAATTTTGCAATAAAGACATAATTATTCTTTGCGTCCGCCATTTCGTATAGGCGGACTTACCTTCAGAATGTTCCTTAAAGCGCTTCCGCAAGTCATTCGTGTACCCCGTATACAGTTTACCACTAGTCTTACTTTTTAACACATAAGTATAAAACATAGAAAGTTCTGTTCGGGAGCATGTAAAAATCCTCGTACGAGGATGTATCTATTATATAAGATATAGGCCATTTTACCAAATGCAATTATAAAAGATAGAAATACCGCTTCTTTACAAACAGGAATTTTTTTGTTTTAATGTAATTAAATAAACTGAACCTAAACAAAACTTAAAAAACAAGAGAATGAAAAAACTAAACGCACAGCCAACCACGATTCCTTTAAAGACTCGGGGCACAGAAACACTGCTGAAAGAAGCCGGAAAATATGAAACACTAAAACCGGAAGAGTGCAACGCTTTAAAAATGGACGCGATGAAGGGCGACCAATACGCCAGGACAAAACTGGTAAATCACAACCTCAAACTAGTGTACTATATTGCGGCACGCTACAATGCCACTTTCAGCCACGAGGGAGCCATTACTTTTAATGACCTTGTAAGCGCTGGATATGAGGGGTTGCTTTCAGCGATAGATTCTCTGACATGGGAACAGGAACGCAGCTCATCATTCATGTCTTACGCCACCGTATACATTCAAGGAAAGATAGTCTCCTTGCTATACGAGCATTCCTACGACATTTCCACCACAGCCACATTTGGCAGAGTACTCGGCAAAATCCGCTATGCGGAAGAAAAATGCGCCAGGGAGCATGAAGACGAATCGCTTACTATGGTGGAAGAAACATTTTTTCAGTATTGCAAAAAAGAAATACCCCTTTCAGTACAACAGACAGGCTACCGTCATGAAAAGCATGAGAAACAAAAGCTCATTTTCAGCGACCTTCTCATGTTTCGCCAGCGAATGCCTCGTTTTGGTGAACCTTATGCGATAGAATTCAATCCGGAAAAAGCAATGCATACCTGGAAAAACACAGAGGAATTCGCTTATGCAGAAGAATCGGCTGACGGCCAAGTGAAACTTGATTCGCTTCGCAAAGAGATTTTCCGCTCGCTCAATACTCTAACCTGCCGAGAGAGAGATGTGCTAGTGCTCTTTTTTGGACTCAAGTGGATTCTGACAGAGGAAATATCGGCGCTGGAGAAGAAGCTCAAGAAGCTCAAAAGCTTTAAGTATGCCGACAAAAGCCAGGAAATTGAAGCTACAGAGTTTGAGCTGGAAAAGAAGAGGTATGCACACGGCTTAGACGAAGGAAATTTGGACCAAATCGGCGCCTTTGTTGATTTGTTACGGGAGAGAACCCGTCAATTGAAGGAAAAGGCGATCAGGCGTCTGAGGCACAGATCACGCAGCCGAAACTTGAGAGGATATCTTGGTTGAATAACATTCTGTTTTAGTGCAGCCGGCTCCCATACGAGCCGGCTGTTTTTTATTGATTTTATAAATTTTTTTCCGCCTCTATAAACAAGTCTAAATCGCCGGAGAGCACGGCATCCACATTTGAAGTCTCGACTTCGGTGCGGTGGTCTTTGACCATCTTGTACGGATGGAGGACATATGAGCGGATCTGGCTACCCCATTCTATGTCCGTGCCTTTGGAGAGCTTCATGCTTTCTTCAAAGCTCTTTTTTTCATCTTCTGCTTTTTTGAAAATTTTGGCGCGGAGCATGGCCATGGCCCGTTCGCGGTTCGCTTCCTGGCTGCGCTCGCCGGATGCGTGGCTGGAAAGATTGGTCGGTGTGTGCACGATGCGCACCGCCGTCTCGCGCTTGTTTACATTTTGCCCGCCGGGTCCGCCGGACTTGGCAAATTCTATTTTCAAGTCTGCTTCCGGAATATTAAAATCTTTTTCTTCGAGCTTTGAGAATTTCGGCAAGACTTCTACCAGGGAAAAAGACGTGTGGCGAAGTTTTTTGGAGTTAAATGGAGAAATGCGCACCAGCCGATGCACGCCGCTCTCTTTTTTTAAAAGACCATACGGACCCGTCTTTGCGGAAGTCGGACTTCCGCACATTTCAAAAGAGACATTGCGGTAGCCAGCATGGTCATTTTTATGTTCATGAATAAAAGAAATGCCCCAGCCTTTCCGGTCGGCATATTTCATGTACATGGCAAGGAGCATGGCCGAAAAATCCTCGGCGTCATCCCCACCCGCGCCGGAGATGATGGTGATGATGGCATTACCTTTATCATATTTACCGAGACCTTCTTTTTTGGCTTTCAGATCCTGCAATTCTTTTAATGTGGCCTGAGCCACGGTCTTATCTAGCCAAAAATCCGGGCTTGCCATCCGGGCTTCGAGGTCTCTTATCTTGTCGTCCAGATTTTCTTCGGGCATTTTTCAATTATATACGAATCGGATAAATAAAAAAGCCGTATTTCCTGTAAAAGAAAATACGGCAATACGTCAGAGCTCAATTCGTGATAAGAGTGCCTAAAGATTCAGGCTGCTTGTACGAACAGATACGAGCTGGTATCAGCTTGCTCTCAAGCGGAGGAATGGCGGTATGGTGAAGCACGGGCGAACCATTCATCACCTTAGCCCTGAGTTCCTGAAAATTTACTTCAGGATAAATCTCCAGTTTCCGAGCGTTGATGTTTTTCACCAGCCCCGGCACGTCTTTCCAGAAATTCACGCAAGCGACGGGGCTTTCGTCTGAGTGCAGGAAATTCGCCATCCATGCGGCTGAAGCATCTGAACCATCTCGCTCAAGGACAGAGGTCTTCCCGGTCAGCTCATCTGAACCGATGAAGCCCTGAACGACAATGAAGCGATGCTTTGCCATGAGCGGCGCCAATGCATTCAGCGTCAACACTGATGATGCCTGAGGCACGACTTCCGCGGCATTTATTTTGCCCGTAGTAGCGATCATCCTGCGGGAATCCGCCCAGGCAACTTGCTCATTGGTCACAGAACAGGCAAAATGCCTGAAAATCTTTGAAGTCAGAAGTTCTCCTTGGGCAAGCAGTTCCGCCATCTTGATTTCGGAAAAGTCGGCGGCGCTGAAAAAATCCGAGAGGTACAAGACGCTCCTGTTCACATCCATGACCGGAACGACTGCCCGATCATTGTACAGCCAAAGGTCATGCTTACGAATGATATCCCGATGACTGCTTCTGAATTCTTCGATCAAAGGGAGCTGGGAAAGGTCGTTCTGAACGCCTGCCTGGTACATTTTCTCAAGCAGATTTGTCATGCCTTCTCCCGCGGAGACCACAAAGATATGCACGCGATCCGGGGCCAGCATGTCGAGAATGCGAGTAAGTAAGTGTAACCGGCTGATGGCCTTGCCACCAAGCTTGTGTACTTCGATGATTATTTTTTTCATGAGTTATGGTATTTAAATGTAAGGTTCTAGATTCTTTTTTCAAAGCATACCTCAAAAACTAAGAGAAGTCAAAGATGAGCCACCTCGCAGGATCGAACTGCGGACCCCCGCTTTACGAAAGCGGTGCTCTACCAACTGAGCTAAGGTGGCGATTATTTAAATGTAATTTACTTTTTTTCTGGATTTTCTACTGTGATACCTACCAAAACAGCTAAGGTGGCGAAGAAACAGGGAGCCGTTGATCGGGATTGAACCGATGACCTCGTCATTACCAATGACGTGCTCTACCAACTGAGCTACAACGGCAATATTTTTTTATACTTAAAATAACGTAAATAAAGTTACTGACGTTTCGATCTACCAAAACAGCTGCAACGGCAATATGGCCCATATTACTATATTCGCCCTAAATTTTCAACCAAAAAATATTATGCGCCTTATACACAGGATGCCACCGACAGTTGCCTTTTTAAAGATTTCAGGTAGAATGAAAAAGCGCTGTTTTGGCGTTTTATTTATAGCGGGGTAGAGAAGAGGTATCTCGTAAGGCTCATAACCTTAAGACTCCGGTTCGATTCCGGACCCCGCAACAAGCCGGCAAGTGACATGCCTCAAGTCTCTTTGCCGGAAACAAAAGGTTATCTTGTGCGATTATGTAAATATGTCGGCGTAGCTCAGTCGGTTAGAGCGTGGGACTCATAAGCCCAAGGTCGGTGGTTCGATTCCACCCGCCGACACAATGTCATTTATATGATAGAATGACAGGCATAGAATTGTTTAAAGAGACGCGTAAATAAAATGCGGATGTAGCTCAACTGGTTAGAGCACTCCCCTGTCACGGGAGAGGTTGCGGGTTCGAATCCCGTCATTCGCGCATCGGTCAAATCACTCCGAACTCCCGGAGAACATTTTCATATAAGAAGACCACGCGATTCGCCTCGCGCTGGGTAAGGTCATACTTGAGGCCTTCATGCGCTATCTTATTGCGCACGAGATGAGCTTCCCATGCGTCATCAAGCGTCTGAAATTTTTCCCTATCGGCTGCTTTGAGGCGCGCGCCCAGATTTTCTCCATCATAAGGCAAAGTCTCGGTCAGTTCTTCGAGCATTGCGTCCGATTCCATGACCGCCAGACGCCAATCGCTCGGATTCTGTGAAGAAAGATAGTTGAGCACATTTTCCCAACGCTCATTGCGTGGGCGCTCCAGTGTGCCTTTTTTCGCTGCTTTTTCCGCCATCATATGCGCATATTCATGTATTTCGTGATGCAGATGTTCGTGTTCTCTCTTGCGTATTTCAAGCATCCGCACCGAGCAATAGCAGATGACAGCGATGAAGAAAATACAGAGAAAGGTCAGGAATGCTTTGAAGCCGGCGCCTAGATCGCCGCCAAAAAGCCAGCCGAAAAGATTCTGAAATAACTGAAGTATGAGGCCGAAAAGATATTCCAGGTTCAAGAACGTCGGATCAAAAAGCGGATTTTCGGTAGCGGTATTCAGGTTTACTGATTCTGATATATCCATTTGTATTACTCTTATTTTAAATCTTTTTCGATATCAAATAAAGCGGCATCTTGCGAAAGCGGGGCGGTGAATTGGATACCGATCGGCAGATTTTCCGAAAAACCAGAAGGGATCGAAATGGAAGGCAGTCCGGCGATGTTTGCGGGAACGGTAAAAATGTCTGACAAATACATGGAGAGCGGATCTTTCTTTTCGCCGGGGCGGAATGCCACGGTCGGCGTGGTGGGCGTGGCCACGAAATCCACTTCCTTGAAAATATTTTCAAATTCGCGCTCTATGGCATGGCGCACTTTCCAGGCTTTATTATAGTATGCGTCATAATAGCCGTGCGAAAGTACGTACGTGCCGAGGATGATACGGCGGCGCGTTTCCGGCCCGAAACCCGCCGAGCGGGATTTTTTGAAAGTCTCCGCTGGGGTGTTCCCTTCCACCCGCAAACCATAGCGCACGCCATCAAGGCGGGAAAGGTTCGTAGAAACTTCGGCCGGCATCAATATGTAATATACTGCGAGAGAATATTTTGAATACGGCAAGGAGATATCTTTTATCTCATATCCGGCTTGTTTCAATTTTTCGAGAGACGCTTCAAAATTCTGCAGCACTTCCGGCGCGACGCCTTCAGCCAGCCAATCGCGCGGCACACCGATGACGGAGCCAGCGGAAGCTTTTCCGAATGGTCTGGCCGAGGCGTCAGCCGAGGAGAACCGAGGACCTGAGGAAAAGCTTCCACCGGCGAAGTCCCCACTCGTCGCATCAAGTTCATCTTTCCCTTTGATCGCGTCAAAAATAATCTGCGCGTCTTCGGAAGTCTTAGCAAACGGGCCGATGACATCGAGTGAGGAAGCCATCGCGATAAGGCCTGAACGCGATACCGAGCCATAGGTCGGCTTCATACCCACAATGCCACAGAAAGCCGCCGGCTGGCGTATAGAGCCGCCGGTGTCAGAACCGAGCGCTCCGAGCGCCATCCCAGCCGCTACAGCCGCCGCCGAGCCGCCGGAAGAGCCCCCGGGCACGCGGGTAGGATCGATAGGGTTTTTTACCGCCCCATAAGCAGAATTCTCCGTAGAAGAGCCCATCGCGAATTCGTCCATATTTACCCGGCCGATAATGACCGCCCCGGCTTCTTTCAATTTTTGCACCACAAAGGCATCATAGCTGGCCGTATAATTTTCCAGCATCTTCGAGCCGGCGGAAGCTTTTTTACCGGTAATTAAAATATTATCTTTGAGCGCAAGGGGTATGCCGCAGAGTGCCGGCGCATCACCTGCTTTTATTTTTTTATCTGCTTTTTTTGCTTCAGCAAGAGCATCTTCAAAAACTTCCAGAAAAATATTCAGCTCTTTGTTTTTTTCTTCAATATTTTTCAGACAGGCGGAAACCAAATCAACAGAAGTGATTTCCCCGCTTCGCAGCATCTCCCCCGCTTTCTTAATTGTTAGGTTTTGTATATCCATAATTACAAAATTTTCTTCACTTTCACAAAGCCGTCCTGGCTGTCCGGATATTGTGAAGTGATAAGTTCGACGGAAAAGTCGCACCCACCAGAGGCGGGCAAGTCCTCGCGCCAGATATTTTGATGCGAATATTCCATTTCTGTTTCCGGCACTCCCGCCACAGCAGACAAGTCCACTTCAGCGATCTGTTTCACATAGCCTAAAATACCTTCCAGATCATTCAGCAAGGTCGCCTTTTCCGATTCAGAAAGCTCTATTTTACCCAATTCGGCCAGGTTTTCTACGTCCTGTATTTGCATAGATAGATTATAGCAAAAATGTTCAAAAAGACTATCGCCCGAGAAGCGCAGCAACACGCTTTTCTACCGGCGGATGGGTGGCAAACAGAGTCGCCAGCTTTTTCCCTTTGCCGAACGGATTTGAAATAAAGAGGTGCGCGGTGGCAGTATTCGCATGCGCCATCGGTGCGGAGTACTGGGAAATTTTTGTCAGCGCCGAAGCCAGCCCTTCAGGATAGCGCGTAAGCAATGCGCCCGAAGCATCCGCCAAAAATTCGCGCTTGCGCGAGATGGCGAGCTGGATGAGTGTGGCAAAAATCGGCGCGAGAATAGAAAGCACGATGCCCACTATCATAAGTAGCCCTGCTCCTTTACTATCATTGTCCCGATGTCCCCCGAAAAGCATAGAGCGCATAAACATGTCCGCGATGATAGAAATAAAACCTACCAAGACGACAACAACAGTAGAAAGTAAAATGTCCCTGTTCCCGATATGCGACAGCTCGTGCGCGATGACGCCTTCCATTTCCGTCTTATTCAAAATTCTCTGCAGGCCCGTCGTCACCGCCACCACCGCATGCTCTTTGTTCCGTCCGGTCGCAAAAGCATTCGGCGCGAGATCAGAAATAATATACACTTTCGGCATCGGCAATCCGGCTGTAATTGCCAAATTTTCCACTGTATTCCAAAGTTCAGGATTGTCTCCCCTTTGAATTTGCTTTGCGTGATTTAATTTCAGCGCAATCTTGTCCGAATACCAATACCCGGCGATATTCATCACCACCGAAAAAATCACGAATATATACAAAATATTCGGATTGCCGTAATATTGCGAAGCGAAGAAACCTATCCCAATAACAATCACCAAAAACAGGCTCATCAAGAACCAAGTCTTCGTCACATTCTGTGATTGGTGGGTGTAAAGAGTTGCCATTTAATAGAAGTAGTTTATGACATTCCAGTATCTGAGAATTTCAGGATTGTCTCCTACTGCACAAGTAGCTACTTCGGAATCACCAACGCATTTTCTATTTCCAGAAGCCATCATTTCTTGGGCAGTAAAATTTATCATATAGCTATCACCATTTAAAACTGGACCGAACTTTTTTACTGAAGAACCATTCATGGATTCTGTCCATTGTACCCATCCCACAGGGAGACCATTGTTTGCATGCGCCCACTGTGCTTCTTGATTCATAAACTCTTCATCATCAACAGGAATGTAATCTGCACCATTCGTATTATCTTTCGTTTGTGTATATCCGCCGGACTGTACTGCGGTATTTTCATACTGCTTTCCCGGACCGGAGATTTTTATGCCGATATAAATAAGTACGACGGCGATGAGTGCGAGTAAAGCGATGACTATTTTATTTGGATTATTTTTTTCCATATTATTTTAATTAACTAATAATTTTTCTTTTTCAAATTCTTTCAATCGTAAAAACTCCCGCGCATTGAAACGCAAAGAATGCCCCGTCTTGTTCGGCTTACAGAGAGGGCAACTGGAAACTTTATTTTTATATCTCTTGCGCATTATGCGAAAAGCGGCTTCTTGTTTGGGAAAAATTTGAACGCTCCAGTCTTTTCCATTATGTTTCCGGCTTGCATGAAGAAGCGGCTGGCATCCAGTATTTCAAACAATACCGGCTCATCTTTCTTTGTAAAATGCACGACGACATTACCCACTTCCATCGCGTAGTCTATCGGCTTGCCGGAAGCCTCCACCGTCAGCACATCGGCTTCGGATTCATAGGATATTTTATTTTTTTTGTTATTTTTTGCCATAGTTTTTTATGCGTCCAGGATAGAAAGTGATTACTTTGATAATCCCCTGCTCCTCTTTATATACTACCCTTAATACATGAGTTCTGTCAAACTTGCGTTGTGCGATAAGTAAAGGTAAGCGAGAATAATCTATTACATCCGGCTTCTGCAACGCATCCAGCACCTTCTTTTCAGAGACGATAAATTTGTGCTTCTTTAAGATTCCGAATTTTTCCTTGGCGTGCTTGGTGAAGATAATCATACTCCTATATTGTGTATACGATTGCCCTTAATTAAAGTGCAAGAATGTCCTAAACAGCATCTTGCTCGCGAATATTTGATTACGCCATTCGGGGAAAACTTTCGGCATGATAAAGAACGCTACGAATATGAGGGTAATGATGAAGAAAGAAAAATGCTTCATATTAGAATTTCACTTCCACTGGCTTCTGTTCTACCCCATCATCCGGAATATCAAAGAATTCTATCGGCTTGAAGGCGAATGCGCCGGCGATGACATTTGACGGAAAGCTTTCTATCTTTGTGTTCAGGTCACGCACATTCGCATTATAAAAACGGCGCGCGGCTTGGATCTTATTTTCGGTGTCGGACAACTCGCTCTGAAGTGCGAGGAAATTCGTATTCGCTTTGAGCTCCGGATACGCTTCGGCGATGCCGAAGAGGCCGGTAATAGCTCCGCCGAGCATGGCTTCGGTCTTTGTGTGCTCGCCCATCGTCTTTGCACCCATGGCCTGCGCGCGAGCGGTGGTGACTTTTTCAAAGGCGGTGGATTCGTGCGTGGCGTAGCCTTTGACCGTATTTACGAGATTTGGGATAAGGTCATAGCGGCGTTTGAGCTGGACTTCAATGTCCGCCCAGGCTTCTTTTGCCCTTTGGCGCAAAGAAACAAAGCCGTTATACGCGACGACAGCCCACAGAACTAATACTCCTAAAATGCCTAATATTATATACATAAGGTAATTCTAGCAAGAGGGGTGGAAATAGCAAATGCTATTTCTTAGCGAAGCCTTCAAGCGCTTTGATAGCTTCCACAGGAACCATGTATACGACAGTATTGGATTGATCGGAAGACATATCATTTATAGACTGAAGCGTGCGCAAATGCAGAGCGCCAGGAGTTTTTGCCAAAATGGAAGCGGCTTCGGCCATATTTGCGGCGGCAGCGAGCTCTCCTTCGGAAGTGATGATGACTGCCCTCTTCTCGCGCTCGGCTTCTGCCTGCTTTCCGATGGTGCGCTCCATTTCTGGAGGCAAGCTGACATCTTTCAATTCTACATTCTGCACTTTAAGGCCCCAAGCATCGGTTTCTTTGTCCACTATTTCACGGATACGGTCTGCGATCTGATCGCGCTTACTCAAGAGCTCATCCAAGGTCACCTCGCCGATGATATTACGCATAGTGGTCTGAGCATACTGAGAGATAGCATATTTGAAATCTTCCACTTCTATCACTGCCCGCCCAGCATCACTGACTTTGTAATAAATGACAGCGTTTACCTTTACTACAACATTATCTTTAGTAATGGCATTCTGGTCAGGAACATCTACCGCTTTAGTTCTTATGTCCACTTTCTGGTATGACTGAATGATCGGTAAAACCAATCTCCAACCTGGCTCCATGATGCTGGTAAATTTACCGAGAGTAAAACGCACTCCTCGCTGATACTGATTTATTTGGCGGATGCTGATTAAAATAACGACTACTACGGCGATAATGAGATATATCATATTAAAAAAGTTAATTATAATTACGCGCGCTTATCCTGCTGTTCTTTTACCCACACGAGGAGCGGAGATGCGAGGAAGATGGAGGAATATGTTCCAAAGAACATTCCAGCGGTGAGCATGAGCGCAAAGTATTTTGTGGATTCAGGACCGAAAAATACGAGGGACAGGAGCACGAGGATGACGGTGAGCGAAGTGGCTATGGAGCGCTGATAGGACTGCTCCACGCTCACTCCCACAGTCTGTTTGAAATCTGCATCAGGTTTGTTCTTCAGATTTTCACGGATACGGTCAAAGATGACGATGGTGTCAGAAACAGAAAGGCCGAGAATGGTGAGCACTGCCACCACGAACAGCGTATCCACTTCGGCGCCATAGAAATGAGAGAGGGCAGTGAAGATACCGACCGGGATGATGACGTCATGGAGAAGCGAAGTTATGGCGATGAGGCCATACCTCCAGGAAGAAACAGGCTTTGAAACTTTGCGGAAGGCATAGGCGATGAACATGATGATGGCGAGCGACACGAGAATGATAGCGATTATGGCTTTACGGGTAAGTTCGGCACCTACGGACGGACCAATGGAGTTAAAAGATTTTTCTTCTAATGGATATAGGCCGCCGTTCGAAAGGGTTGCAAGGAGTGCATTATGCTCCGATTCAGAAAGGTCGCGGGTCTTTATGATATAACCGTTCTCGCCAGTAGGCTGTACGAGCGCTCCGCCATAACCCAAATTCTCCAGCGCGGATGTCAGCACGCCCTGTTCCGGACGAGCAGCAGTGTAATTTACTTCCGTGAGTGCGCCTCCCTTGAAATCTATACCTGTGTTCAGGCCGAAGATAAAGATAGATGCGAGGGAAAGTATGGCAAGAACGATCGAGATGCCGATGAATATTTTTTTGTTGTTTACTATAAACATATTATTTTGATTTTATTTGCTTATGCCTGAACTGAATAAAAATCTAGCGACCTTGCCGTTCCCCACGAATGAAATCGCCGAAAGGAAGATGCGGGTAAAGATGATAGCGGAGACGAGCGACACGAGCACACCCATACCGAGCGTAAGCGCGAAGCCCTTGATGAGCGACGTACCGAACCAGAACAGAATGAGCGCGGTGATGAAATTTGAAGTATTGGAATCGCGGATAGAGCTCCACGCGCGGTCAAAGCCGGCGGCGACGGCGTCCTTCACGCTCTTGCCGGAGCGCATTTCTTCTTTCAGGCGTTCAAAGATGAGCACATTCGCATCCACGGCAATGCCGATGGAAATGATAAATCCTGCCATACCTGCGGCCGTGAGGGTGACGGGCATTAATTTAAAGAGCGCGAGCATGATGGATACATATATGGAAAGAGCGATGATAGCGACGAGTCCCGGCAAACGATACCAAAGGATAAGGAAAAGGGCGATGGCAAGAAAACCGATGAGGGCCGCTTTCGCGCCGGCATGCGTCGCGCTGTCCCCAAGCGTCGCGCCAATAGTCTGCTTTGAAAGAAGCGAGATAGGCACAGGAAGCGCGCCGGAATTCAAGCGACCGACGAGCTGTTTTGCTTCGGTCGGAGTAAAACCTCCAGAAATAACTGCCTCGCCGGTCGGAATTTCTTCGCGGACGACAGGAGTGGAAATAGGCGCGCCATCCAAATAGATAGCTACCATCTTGCCGACATTTTCTTTGGTGATTTTTGCAAACAATGCAGTGCCCGTCTCATCAAACTGCAAGGACACCGTCGGTTCGCGGGTGGTCTGATCAAATTGCAATATCGCTTTTTTCAAATAGCGTCCGGTGAGTTCAGTGGAAATAAATGCGGAGTTAAGATCAATATTCGCCTGGCCATTTTCATCTACAGTTACATTCTGGAGTCCGGCAGCATTTTCTATTTTAAATTCAAGAAGCGGGGTTTGGCCGATCATAGCTACAGCTTTGTCTACATCGGTGACGCCCGGCAAATCCACGATGAGCTTGTGCTCGCCGCCGGAAGTAATATTTGCCAGTCCCCCGCCCTGTGTCTGCACGACAGGCTCAGATACGCCGAAAAGATTCACGCGGCGCTCGATGACATCGCGAAGCGCGTCCATAGAATCATTTATTTCACCGGAAGCGACGCCGGAAATATCCGCTTTGTAGATGAGGTGCGAACCGCCGGAGAGATCAAGGCCGAGTACGAACGGATGATTCTTGAAAAAGCTCTTTGCCGATTCAAAATTCGGATTCAAGCGCGGCTCGGATGTGTACACAAAACAAGCGACGCCAAGGCCGAGCACTAAAATGATGACTGCCAAAATTCTATTCTTCCACATAATTACAGGTATCCTATACCTTTTTTAAGAAGAAAGCAATGCCCGCGCCGAGGGCAAAACCAGCTAATATATCCAAGGGAAAATGTACTCCGGCAATAATGCGGGCGAGGCCGATAAGAAAGGCAAAAAACATAAAGATATAGCCGGCCTTTTTATGCGAAAGGAAAATAGAAACTGCCAATGCTGAGAAAAATGTGGCATGGCTGGAAGGAAAAGAATATTTTTGGTCCGGGCTGAAGAGAGGCAGAACTGTATTAAATTGTACAAAAGAACGATCCATATGAATAAAACCTTTCAGGAGAGCCGCTACGACAAAAGCGGAAAATCCGGAAAAAAATACATATATGATTTCTTTCCATTTTTTTATAAATTCTTTGAACGGATTATGGGAAGAAACAACGTCGTGATGAAATAACAGAAAGATCCCGGCGAGCAAGATCACAATAAATGGGAAAATTTTCCCGATAAAAACTATCAGGGAGTCAAAAAAAGCGGATTGATGCGACAAATTATAAAGTACAAAAAAGATTTGATTATTTATTTGATTCATGTGTTTGTGCGACTTTTAAAACATTTTGGAGCAGCATCGCCACCGTGACAGGACCCACGCCCCCAGGCACGGGCGACACCGCACCGGCAATTCCTTGCACTGAATGGAGATCAATATCCCCCACGATGCCGCCGTCTTCTTCGGTGGTGCCGGCATCGATAAGCACCGCGCCTTCTTTGATCATCGCGCCGGAAAGATACGCGCCCTTGCCGATACCTGAAATAATTATATCAGCTTCTTTCAATATTGTTTCTTTGTTTTCCGTGCGACTGTCTACGGCTGCGGCAGACATGCCGCGATATCTGAACAATGCTGAAACCGGCCGGCCAACCAATTTCCCTTGTCCGAGTACAACGATCTTTCTATCGGTCAGATCCATACCAAGCGAATCTAAAATATGCATACATGCCAAGGCCGCTGGCGGACCGACAGAAATATCGCCGGAGTAGAATTTTTCGCTTGCGGCAGTGCCGAGACAATCCACATCGAGCTGTGCATCAATGGCATTTAAGATAGCTTGCTTGTCTATATGTGTCGGCAAAGGCAATTGCACGATGATGCCGCACATATGCGGCAGAAGGCTCACCTTTTTTATTTCTTGGACCAGAGCCTCGGTGGTAATATTTCCCGGAAAAGAAGCATTGTGAAAACGGATGCCGATGGATTCAGCCGTCTTCCCTTTCATCTTCACATACTGCAGAGATGCGGAATCATCGCCTACCAGGACATCGCAAAAGACCGGCACGAAAGGAAGCAAGGCGACTTTCCTTTTGATGTCCGCTAATATCTCATCTCTCAATTTTCTGCCATCAATTATTTTTGTTTCCATTTTATTCGTACCCCTATGTCCGACATGTGGTCATGCTCCCAGAAATTCATTATTTATATCGTCCCGATGCGCCGAGCGAGCGTACCGACGCATGCTCATAAGGATGCCGAGCGCGGCAAATTCGGTGATAAGATGCGATCCGCCGTAGCTCATGAACGGCAAAGTAATACCAGTGACCGGCAAGAGTCCGAGGTTCATGCCGATATTAATGAGTATATGGCTCATCAGAAAAATAGCAATGCCCATACCAAAAAGCATTTCAAAATTCCCAGCGCCGAGTGCCGCCGTCGCCAGCACTCGCCAGATCACCAGGCCAAAAAGTAGAAGTATAAGAACCGCGCCGATAAAGCCCCACTCTTCGGCGAATGCGGCAAATACGAAGTCAGTCTGATATTCGGGCAGGAACTTGAGGCGTGATTGCGTGCCGAAGCCGAGCCCCTTGCCGAGGACCTGGCCGGATCCCACGGCGATGGTGGATTGCAAGGCATTGTAGCCGGTGCCGTGAATATCCGCGAGGGGGTTTAAGAAATTCGAAATACGCGCTTTCTGGTATGGAGCAAAAACAAACATCCACATGGCGAGGAATGCGAGCGCTCCTGCGCCAAATACAATCAAGAGATGCTTTTTAGAAATGCCGGAGACGAGCGTCATACCAAACCAGATGAGGAAAATAATCATCGCTGAGCCAAAGTCCGGCTGGAGCAATACGAGCCCGAACGGGATGAGCGCATAGAGGCCGGAGACAAAAATATGTTTCACGTCGCGTATCTCCACATGCCGGCGGGAGAAATATTTTGCGAGGATGAGGATGAGCACAAGCTTCATCATATCCGCCGGCTGGAAAGAAAAGCCGCCGAAATCAAACCAGCTCTGCGCGCCGTGGGAAACTTTGCCAAGAGCAAATAGGATAAGAAGCAAAGCTGAAAATCCCAAGAATATAAAGACGAGCACATTTGTGCGCTTCAGAAAACGAAAATCAATGAAAGAAAAAAGGAAGAATATACCGAATGCGAGAGCTACCCAGATGATTTGTCGGCTAAAGAAATTGCCGTTCGATTCTGCAGAAGAAAACGACGCCATAGTGGCGAGCCCCCCGGCGATAATGGGAATGATGAAAAATACCAGCAGCCAATCTATTCTCTTCAGCGCTCGCTCTGCCATACTATTTCAACTTCACGGAAAAAATATCATACATTGGAATTATTTCTTTCTGAATTATTTTTTCGGTAAAAGGTTCTACCCAGGTGAAATTTACTTCCCTGCCGGATTCACGATCGAGCTGATCGATAAACGTGCGGCTGGCATTCACGGCATTGCCGGCGGCGTCATAAAGAATCGCGATCACATTCACCGCGGGAATTTGAAACAATGAATCATTTTTTACGACAGCAGAAAGACGAGGCGAGGTGGATTCATCTTCGAGTTTGATATCAGTAACAGAAACATTGAGTTCATTCATTGTGGCTTCATTCGTCTGTATCCAAGTAGGCATATCGGAGAATTCAAATGTCGTATATACCGGCACTGAGTTTCCGAGATCGATGGCCGCCTCAAAGACGCCAAATTTCCCCGACGGCGGGATAAATGTTTGCCCTTCTCTTTTACCGATATAGACGTTGTCCTTATCGGCAAAACGGAAACGATAATTGATGCGGTAGATCGCAGCTTTCGGATTATGGTTTTCAAGATAAGCTACTGCGTTATACCTGCCCGGCACGACGCGGAATGCACGCGCCCAAAGGATGGAAAGCTCGTCCACTTGATACACGCAAGCGAGCTGGCACGAACCGCCGCAGTCGACGCCTGTCTCCGTGCCGTTCTGCTTGCCGTCCGTACATATCGGCGCTTTATTGAAATACGGATAGATAATTAAAAAAGCCAAAAAAGCGACACATGCGAGCGCGATGCTTCCGTACAATAATTGTCGCTTCAAAGCCCAATTCATAGGGAAAGTATAGCAAATTTTAAGTTAAAAAAATATCTCCTCACCCCATCAAATAAAAAAAACTCCTCGTATCACGAGGAGTTTTTTGGTGAAAATTTATTTCATCTTATTATTGCCTTTCACAATCACAATCACTGTTCCCTTGCTCCATGGCAAATGTTTGAAGGGAAGACCCAATGAGATGATAGTGTTATCTTTTGCTGAAAGCGCCGGATTCCCTGCATACTTACCAGGCCCTACACTACCAAGGGCAACAAGATCGTAGCCGTAACTCGGCTGGGTTTTCTGGATCGCACGCAGATGTTCGTGTTCAGCGAAGACAAATCCAGTCGGTAAATTATTTTCAATTTCCGATTCAGTGGAACGATCTCTAAGAGAAACGAGTTTATACTGAAAATTTTTACCAGCATTACTGACAGAAATTAGTTTGTCGCCGAAGCAGTCTACAAGAAGTTTCTTCATACTTTGTGAGTTTTTTGAATTGTTTTAGAACAAATGGTTTATTATGTACTTCCTACATTATACACCCTTTTATATAAAAGGTCAATAGGTAAAAATCCCTTATATTAAAAGGGCTTTTTGAAGATTTAGAACAATCAAGTGCTCGGTGCTGGCGATAACCTACTTTCCCCATTATGAGTATCATCGGCTTAACAAGGCTTAACTTCTCTGTTCGGAATGGGAAGAGGTGTGGCCCTTGCAATGAATCACCAACACTGAAAACTCGATTGTATTTTTTTATGCACCCAAGCTTTC
Source organism: uncultured Candidatus Saccharibacteria bacterium (assembly GCA_964348725.1). Classification (GTDB taxonomy): domain Bacteria; phylum Patescibacteriota; class Minisyncoccia; order Phycocordibacterales; family UBA9973; genus UBA9973. The sequence goes on along the minus strand of CAYGDG010000006.1, from coordinate 809 downwards.
GCTCGGGCTCCGATTTTGTCGGAGTTGTGATTTGCAAATTTCTTAACAGGAATCGAAACATTAGTACTTCTCAGCTTAACGCATTACTGCGCTTCCACTTAAAGCCTATCAACGTGATCATCTCTCACGGTTCTTAACGATTCCTTATCTTAAAGCTGGCTTCCCTCTTAGATGCTTTCAGAGGTTATCCATTCCCAACATAGCTACCCAGCAATGCTCTTGGCAGAACAGCTGGTACACCAGAGGTCAGTTCACTCCGGTCCTCTCGTACTAGGAGCAAATCTTCTCAAGAATCAACGAGTGCAGTAGATAGGAGACCAACCTGTCTCACGCATCTACGTCCATCATTACTGATGGGATTGGACTGTGACTTCAACTTATAAATAAGTTGTCTAACATTCAGTCTCTACGGGCAGAAAAATAAATTTCTTTCCCTCGGCGTTACCCTTTCAGTGTTAGTGAAGTCGGGTTTCTCCGATACAAGTTAGCTTCTCTGTACATATTTCTACATACAGCCGCCGTGATACTAATTTAATAGTATAGTTGTCTTCGATTAAAACAGTCTAAGTTCTTACAACTTAAATTCCTCTGAGGGTTCAGATTGTGGAAAAGTCGCGATATATATTGCTATATGATGCAACTCCTCCACGGTCTGAACCCAGCTCGCGTACCTTTTTAAATGGCGAACAGCCATACGCTTGGTAGCTTCTCCACCACCGCGCTAAGGTGAGCCGACATCGAGGTGCCGAACTCCGCCGTCGATATGAACTCTTAGGCGGAACTAGCCTGTTATCCCTAGAGTAGCTTTT
>CAYGDG010000005.1:0-62770 GCA_964348725.1 uncultured Candidatus Saccharibacteria bacterium | reverse complement strand
GGGTGGGGTGTATTCCGGTGTTGGACATGTGTCCTGAATGTTATAAAATACTAATACCGAGACGCTCCGATGTCCTGATGCTTATGCAAAAGGATTTTGATAGATGGAACGAAAAGAAAAAAATCACTAACGCTGATGATACGAGGAAATTATGCCACGACAGAGAAATCTGGTGGGCGGCTTTTGGCGTGAACATAGGCCGCGAGCAGGATGGCAGAGGCGATAATTTTGAAAGGCCGATAGTGGTGTATTCCGTACTGAGCAGCGATACTTTTCTGGCAGTTCCTTTGAGTACTAAAAAAAGGATGGACAAATTCCAATCGCTCATAGTTCATGAAGCCGTTTCAGGATATGCCCTGCTTGACCAAATAAAAGTATTGGATAAGAAAAGATTATTGAGAAAAATAGGAATGGTGAAGCAGGAGGAATTTGATATCTTGAGAAAGAAATTGAAAGATCTTCTATAAAAATCGAAAGCCCCCTTGCGGGGGCTTTCTCGGAGGCCGAAGCCACTGTGTACTTTAATTATAGCAAAACGCCAGTTGAAGTCAAATAAAGGGCCTGGTGTTCTTTTTTTGTGCTAAAATATAACCAATGCAAAAGGGGTTCACTTTAATAGAAATGCTCGTCGTCATTGCTGTGATAGGCATTATCGCGCTCGTCGTTATGCCTTCTTTTTCTACGATGCGTCAGCGGGCGGTGTTGAAGAGTGCCACGAGTGATGTGCTGTCGGCGTTGGATAAAGCCCGCTCGCAGACTTTGGCTTCCGTGAATTCTTCCGAATACGGCGTGCATTTTCAGTCGGACAAAGTAGTAATTTTTAAGGGCACAGTATATTCTGCCGTGGATGCGAACAATGAAAATATTTTAATTGCTTCGCCGGCTACTATTTCCACCATCACCCTTTCCGGTGGCGGAAGCGATGTGTATTTCAATCGCCTGACTGGTGCGCCGAATAAGACGGGTACGGTCGTCGTCAGCGTTTCTTCTGTTACGAAGACTGTTACTATAAATGCCACCGGCGCGGCAAGTATGAATTAAAGAATGAATTAATATGTTTAAATTTTTTAAAAAACAAAATGCGGGCTTCCTGATGGTAGAAGTACTCGTCGCGGCATCTATCATCACTGCGTCTGTTTTAGCAGCCATGGCAGTAACCCAGAAATCTATTTCTGTTTCTCGGCAATCATTACACACCTCACAGGCGGCATTTCTCCTGGAAGAAGGTGCCGAAGCGGTGCGCATATTACGCGATAATAATTGGACGAACATTTCCGGCCTCACCGCTGGCACGACATACTATCCGCTTTTCACCGGCGGCACCTGGACGCTCTCGGCTACGGCAAACCAAGTCGGCATTTTCACCCGTACAGTCGTCCTTTCTGCTGTGAATCGGAATGCGACGACAGGGGATGTGGGCTCCGGTTCAAATGATGCCGGCACGCGCCTGGCGACAGTCACGGTGTCTTGGACGGAGGGCGGTACGGCACATTCAAAAACTTTATCTTTTTATATAACTGATATTTTTTAATGATCCCGTTAGAAATCAAAAAGTTATGAATAATAAATTTACAAAATTAAACGGACGGAAATGCAAAGCATTTCCTATTTCTAACGGGATGAAAAAATTTACTAAAAACAAACAGGGCGGTTATGCAGTACTGGAGACAATTTTTTACATCGCTCTTTTCGCCATCCTTTCCATGGCCGTCATCAGTGCCATTGTCGCCATGGGGAAATCATATAGCACTGCGGCGGCCAGCGCCGAGCTCATGCAGAATTCTGCCATCATGGAGCGCATGAGCCGCGAGATACGCCAGGCGAATGCTATTAACACTATCAGCGCCACGAGCTTGAAGCTGGATACAAAGGACGAAGCCGGCACGGCCAAGACCATCCGCTTCACCCTCTCTGGCACGAATATAGAGCTGTATGACAATGACGCCCTGGTGGGCAATATGAATACGCCGAATTCACCCATCACCGCATTGTTATTTACTGAAATCACCACTGCCAAAGGCAAGGCCGTGAAAGTTTCCTTCACAGCGCAGAATTCCCGTGGCGGCATCACTCGCACGGAGAGCTTTTATGACACTGTCGTCTTGAGGGGTGATTACGGAATTTAATATGCAAAATTATTTTAGAAAACATAAGATGAAAACAAATACCGGCGCGGCCATGCTCATCTCCGTCGTTTTCTTTTTGTTCATTTCGCTCGCCATCATCGCTGGGCTCGTCGGTCCATCCGTGCGTGAATTCAAGATTTCCGGCGACTTGGTGCGTTCGCGCCAGAGTTTTTTCCTCGCTGAATCCGGCGTGGAGGACGCATACTATAGATTGAGCAATGCCAAACCCATCGGTGCATCTACCAACATCACTTTGAATGGCTCCACGGCTACTACCACCATTACGGATTCGGGCTACAATGAAAAAACAATTTCTTCCTCTGGTGATGTTGCGAGCCGCCAGCGAAAAAATCAGCTCGTCCTTTCCACTGGCACGGGCATCGCTTTTAGCTACGGCATCCAAGCGGGTACGGGAGGATTTCAGCTCGGCAATGCCACTGTCGTGGGTAATGTATATTCAAATGGCAACATTACCGGCTCAAACGGCGCGGAAATTACCGGCTCGGCATTTGCCGCGGGCGCAGGCACGATAAATAATATAGATATTGGGCAGAGCGGCACCGGCAATGCCTGGGCGCGCACGGTCACGAATTCCACAATACAAGGCACGCTCTATTGTCAGACCGGTTCGGGTAACAATAAATCTTGCAACACTTCGCAAGGTGATGCGCCGGCTGTCGGTATGCCGCTCACCGATGAGATGATCACGAATTGGAAAGCGGACGCCGCACTTGGCGGCACAATTTCCGGTAATTATACTTTTACCGGCGGCGGCTCGTTTGGTCCAAAAAAAATAAATGGCAACCTCACGATAAATTCAAATATGACGATTACCGGCACGATACATGTGACAGGTAATGTTACTACTTCAAATGGTGTACATGTTTCTTTGAGCCCGTCATATGGCACGAGCGGTGGCATCATCATCATAGACGGCACGGCGGACTTTTCAAACAATGCGGACTTCACCGGCTCGGGCAGTGCGAATAGCTTTGTCATGGTAGTAGTCACCAGCACCTGCCCCACAGGATGCGCTGGTTCGCCGAATGCGGTGGAAGTGGATAACAATGTTGGCGCCGTCATCATCAATGCTCAGAACGGCACGGTGCACTTAAACAACAACGCCGAGCTCAATGAAGTCGTGGGCAAGACCATCATCATAGATAACAGCGCCGAAGTGAACTATCTCTCCGGCTTGGCGAATACGTCATTCTCCTCCGGACCTTCCGGCGGATGGAATGTGAAAACTTGGAAAGAAATACGATAAAGCGTATAATATTCCGAGGAATTTGCTTTTGAGAAGGAGTGGCCGAGCCGAAGGCGAGGAGAACCGAGCGACTGAGCAAAAGTAATTCTGAGGAATATGAACATAATTATTGCAAACTGGAAAATGAATCCGCTTTCCGAGAAAGAAGCGGTGAAGCTCGCAAAGGCCACTGATCAGAAGGGCGTGATTTTGTGTGTGCCTTTTACATATCTCTCTGCTGTCAAAAAGAGTATAAAGAAAGCCAAGCTCGGTGCGCAGGATGCGTACTTTGAACAGAGCGGCGCATATACCGGGGAAGTGTCCGCTGAAATGCTCGCAAACATCGGCGCAAAATATGTAATTTTAGGGCATTCCGAGAAGCGTTCCAAAAATGACAGTAATGAAATCGTAAATAAAAAAGTCCGTGCCTCGCTCGTAGCCGGACTTGCTCCTATTTTATGCGTCGGCGAAGAAGTGCGTGATGAGAATCACGAATACCTCGGCGTGGTGAAAAAGCAGATAGAAGAATGCCTTGCCAGCGTTTCCAAAAATTCCATTTCAAAAATCATCATCGCATATGAGCCTGTGTGGGCTATCGGCAAGGACGCTCCTCGTGCGGCTACGGCTGAGGAATTTCGTGAAATGAGTATTTTCATCCGCAAAGTATTGGCAGATAAATTCAGCATCAAAGAAACAAAAGAAGTGAAAGTAATCTATGGAGCATCGGTGGACGAAAAGAATGATGCAGGTTTCCTCGCCGCCGGAGCGGACGGTTTCCTTCTCGGCAGGGCATCGCTTGACCCGAAAAAGTTTTCAAAAATTTACGACCTATGCGCGGCATAAAAGAAATCAAAAACATAAAAGGCAAAACTGCGCTTATCCGCGTGGATTTCAATGTGCCTATTAAAGACGGCAAGGTTGAAGATGACTTCCGCATCCGCGCCGGAATGCAAACGATAGATTTTTTGCACAAAAAAGGCGCGAAGATCATTCTGCTCGCGCATTTAGGCAAAGACGGCAGTGCCAGTCTACAGCCTGTGATAGAACGCTTCTTTAAAATTTCAAAATATAAGAAGTCAGATATCACTTTTTACGAAAATATCCGGAAATTTCCGGGCGAAGAAAAAAATGACCCGGCTTTTGCAAAAGAATTAGCCAGACTTGGCGACATCTACGTGAATGACGCTTTTTCCGTATCACACCGCGCACACGCATCAGTCGTGGGCATACCGAAATACCTGCCGAGCTATGCAGGCTTCCAGCTAGCGGAAGAAATCAAGAACCTTTCCAAGGCGCTGAAACCAAAACATCCATTCCTCTTCATCCTCGGCGGAGCGAAATTCTCCACCAAGATGCCGCTCATCAAGAAATATTTGAAAACTGCCGATAATGTTTTCATCGGCGGCGCACTCCTGAATGATTTCCTCAAAGCTAAAGGATATGAAGTAGGCAAATCGCTCGTAGACGGCAATAATTACGGTATAGAAAAAATAATTAAGAATAAAAAACTTATTTTGCCGACAGATGTAGTAGTAAAAAATGAAAACGCTAAAAACTCAGCGATAGCAGAATTCCTAACAAAAGGGGCAGACCAAGTTACTAAAGATGAAATGATTTTGGATGTCGGTAAAATATCAATAAAACTGCTCGCCGAATATATCAAGAAAGCGAAGCTCATCCTTTGGAACGGTCCGCTTGGGAAATATGAATCAGGAGGCGGAGGAGCGACGAAAGAAGTATTAAAATTGATAGCAAAATCAAAAGCCGAAAGCATTATCGGTGGGGGAGACACCGTGGCGCTCATCTCCGAAATGAAAATGGAAAAAAAATTCACCTTCGTCTCCACCGGCGGCGGTGCGACGCTGGATTTTCTTGCGAACGGTACTTTGCCGGGGATTAAAGCGCTGAAATAAATATTAGCCTCAGTACATGATATGTTGCTTTATTGTTTTTTTTGTGTTAAAATACAATAAAATTAAAACCTGCAATTATGAGCTCATCAAAAAACAAAAATCAGAACCCCGATTTTGAAGCAAAAACCCCAAAAACCCCTGAAAGTCTTTTAAAGACAAGATGGATGAGAAAAATTGAACACTATTTACAAAGAATCAAAGACCCGATTCCTGAAGTAGAAGCAAAAAACTTTTTGAGAATAAACCTTGAGGAATTGAAGAATGATTTACAGGAAAATAAGATGCCTGCATCAAATGCGCACCTTTCTTTCTTAATTATTGATTATTCAACTTCTGCAGCAGACTTATCCATTAACAGCGGCGGAGTGTATGGCAGGCCCACCTACCGTCCTGATTTAAATGCATACGATAGATTCTTCGGGCATGCATCCTAAGTGGTTTGGACTGTAATTTAGAACCTTTGATTTTTTAAGTCAAAGGTTCATTTTTTTAAATATGTCTATTTAATCTCAGTTTTTATTTTCTCCGCCATAGTATCTTTTTCTCCATCCTTATAAGGATGCTTACCATACCAGAGTTCAAAGCCGTCATTTGTGAAGCGGGGGATGACATGGATGTGCGCGTGGAAGACGATTTGTCCGGCGGCGTGGTTGTTATTCATCGTCACATTCACGCCATCGGCGCGTACGGCGTCTTTTACTGCGTGGGAAACTTTTTTGGCTACTTTCATCATCTCGGCGATGACTTCGTCCGGCGTTTCATAGATATTTGGGAAATGCTCTTTGGGTATTATCAATGCGTGTCCTTGATTTACCGGAGCGATGTCCAGGAATGCGAGGGTTTTTTCGTCCTCGTAGATTTTTGAAGAGGGCAGTTCGCCTTTTATAATCTTACAGAAAATACAATCGCCTGGCTGGGTGCTTTCATTCATATTTATATTCTAGCATATATGTTAGAATCTGCTTTATGGGAAATAGCTCGGATTTATTGAATAATTTGCTGGAAAAGAGGGGAATTTCCGCCGATATGCGTGAAGCATTCCTCGTGCCGAGCTATGAGCGCGATTTTCATGACCCATTCCTCATGCGCGATATGGAAAAATCCTGCGTACGGATTTTTGAGGCGATGGAAGCCAAAGAAAAAATACTGATTTTTGCTGACTATGACTGTGATGGTATTCCGGGCGCGGTCATTCTGTCGGACTTATTCAAGCTCTGCGGCTATGAAAATTCCCTCCACGGCGGGCAAGTTGAAGTATACATTCCGCAAAGGAATTCCGAAGGGTACGGCTTGAACCTCGCGGCCATACAAGAATTTGCGAAAAATGATGTGAAACTCATCATCACTATTGATTTGGGAATTACCGCTGTTGCCGAAGTGGCGCAGGCGGAAGTGCTCGGGATGGATGTCATCATTACAGACCATCACCTCCCGCCGGCAATATTGCCGCGCGCGTATGCTATTTTGAATCCCAAGTGCGATGAATATGTGGAGAAGATGCTCTGTGGTGCGGGCGTGGCATTTAAATTAGCGCAGGGCTTTATCAAAAAATACGGAGAATATTTCAAGATAAAAGAAGGCGCGGAAAAGTGGCTCTTGGATATGGCAGGGCTTGCTACACTTTCGGATATGGTGCCGCTCCTTGGCGAGAATCGTGCCATCGCGCACTTTGGAATGAAGGTACTCCGCAAATCACCGCGTCCCGGCCTTCAGAAACTTCTCGCCAAAGCAAAGATAGACCAGAAATTCCTTTCCGAGGATGATATCGGCTATATGCTCACCCCGCGGCTCAATGCCGCTTCACGGATGAGCGATCCGCGCCGCGCATTTGAGCTCTTGTCTGCAAAAGAAGATAGTGAAGCGGGAGCATTGGCGGAGCATCTGTCAGACATCAATGACGAGCGCAAGCTGATGGTGGCAGGTATTATGCGCGAAGTGAATAAAAAATTTAGCAGTAGTCCGGTGGAGGAAATGCGCGAAGTTATCGTCATTGGCAATCCCGCGTGGCGCATCGGCGTCTTGGGATTGGTCGCCGGCAAAATCACCGACACATACAAAAAGCCCGCTTTCGTGTGGGGCAGGGATGAGAATGACATCATCAAAGGCTCGTGTCGCTCGGATGGCACAGTGTCCGTAGTGGAACTCATGACCGCGAGCAGTGAGCACTTTTCCGCATTCGGCGGGCACGAAGGCGCGGGCGGATTTTCTGTGCATAATGACAAGATACATTTCCTTGAAGATGCCTTGTCCGCCTCATTTATGAAAGCCGAGAAGAAAGTGAAAGAAAAAAATGCCGCCTATGATGCGAAAATAAATCTGGCGGATGTGAACTTGCGGAATTACAGCGAGCTGGAAAAGCTCGCCCCCTTCGGCGAAGGCAACCCGAAGCCCGTCTTCCTCTTTGAAGGCGTAAAGGTAGAAAAAATAAAAAAATTCGGCAAAGCCACTGAGCACATTGAACTCCTGCTTTCGGATGCCACCGGTAAAGGCAAGGCCGTTTCATTCTTCGCCGGTCCGGAATCCTTTTCCGCTCCGATTGCCGAAGGTCTTCCTATAAATCTCCTTGCCACCTTTGACCTTTCCCGTTTTGCCGGCAGGGTGGAATTGCGATTGCGAATAACGGATGTAGTCTAACTTGACTTTTACTTATAAAAGTGCTATTCTTTTAGAAATCCTTTCATTTAAAAACTACTTCTAAAATATACAACATGCGAAAAATTATCACTCAATCCGAAAGATGGGTGCTAATGATAAGCATCCTCGTAATTTTCTACCTGCCGTACTTGGCGGTAAATCATATTTCCGCAATGCATACCACTCTCCCATTTATTTTTGGAGAAGAGAACATTCCTTTCCTACCATGGACGATTTTAATTTATCTGTCTGTATTCATGCAAGGGACGTTCCTTTTTTCTAAAGTGCACCGCTCTATTTTTCCGAGTATCTTTTCAATACTAGGAATCATCGTGTCGTTGCATATTATGTTTTTTATTTCGTTCCCGACGGCATATCCGAGGGAATGTTATTCAGAACAAAATATATTGATGGATATGTTCCGGACGCTGGATACGCCTGCGAATTGCCTGCCTTCGCTTCATGTGGCGGTAGCGCTGCTCTTCGGCACCTGCTATCAACTTGGTGTCAAAGGTGCAAGTAGAGCATCTGTCATTCTGGTCTGGCTCTGGTCGTTGGCGATAATTATTTCCACACTGACCACAAAGCAGCATTATTTGCTGGATATTTTTGGAGCAATAGTTCTGGACGGGGGAATTATATTTTTCTTTCGTAAAACATTACAGCCTCGTGAATAACGAGGCTGCTTTTTTATATGGCTGGCTTTTCTGATATAATGCTCGGATGTCAGAAAAGATAATCATTTATACCGACGGGGCGGCGAGGGGGAATCCGGGTCCGGCGGGATGGGGCGCGGTCATTATTTTCGGCGAGGGGAAGGTGCAGGAGATAGGCGGCGGGGCGGAAAAGGCGACGAATAATCAGATGGAGCTTTCTGCGCCTATCGGTGCTTTGAAATACCTTCAGCAGAAGTGCGTTAGGCAAGACCTAACGCAGGTGGAGATTTTCAGCGATTCAAAATATGTGATTATTGGAATTACGGAATGGATCCACGGCTGGATGAAAAATGGCTGGCGGAATGCGGCGAAGAAGCCGGTGGTGAATAAGGAACTATGGGAAGAACTGCACGCCTTAACTCAAGAATTGAAGCCGAAGTGGACTTATGTAGCAGGGCATTCAGGAATTATTCATAATGAACGAGCAGACCAGATAGCCACGAGCTTCGCCGACAATATGCCGGCAGAGCTCGCGAGCTATGCGGGATAGGATTTTTTATTTTTCTTGCTTTGGTTTCGCGCTCGGCGTATTGTTGCGCTCATTTTTCTCCATAGATATCTTCACGGCGCTTGCTCTGGGCGCTATTTCTTTTTTCTTATTATTTTTCTTTGCACTGATTTCAAAAAACAAATGGGGTATCATTCTTTCCTGCGCGGTGCTGGCATTATCACTCGGAATTTTCCGATTTCATCTTGCGGACAAACCGGCGCCACAAGTTTTTGAATCAAAAGTCGGGCAGAAAACAGAATTTACTGGCATGTTGGTGGATGAACCGGACAGGAGAGAAAATAATCAGAAATTAAATATTGAAATCCGTGCGGGTAAAGAAAAAACAGAAGTGTTGGCGACGGTAGCCCTCGGCAGGGAATATAAATATGGCGATGAAATAAAATTTTCCGGAAAACTTGAAAAGCCGGAGAACTTTTTGACCGATACCGGTAAGGAATTTGATTATGTGAACTATCTGCGGAAGGACGGTATTAGATATATCGCGAGCTATCCGGATATTGAAATCATTTCGCGCGGCAATGGCAATCCCATAAAGCGCGCCCTCTTTTTTGCCAAAAACAAATTTATGGACAAGGTAAACTTCGCCATTCCCGAGCCGGAGAGCTTGCTCATGGGTGGGCTGATCCTCGGCGAGCGGGCATCATTCAGTCAGGAGATGCGGCAGAAATTCATAGACACGGGTACGATACACATCGTGGCGCTCTCTGGCTACAATGTCACCATCATCGCCGAGTGGATAATGAAATTATTTTCTTGGCTTCCTCGCAATATGGGAATTTGGGCGGGAATTGTGGGAATTTTTCTTTTTGTGATTATGGCTGGTGGGCAATCTACCGCAGTCCGGGCAGGGATAATGGCGACACTCGCCTTAATAGCTCGGCAAACGGGCAGGAATTATGATGTGGGCAGGGCATTACTCCTCGCGGGTATCGTGATGATTATTTTCAATCCGTTTGTGTTGGCATTTGATGTGTCTTTCCAGTTGTCATTCATCGCTACTGTCGCCGTCATATACCTCGCGCCGCGCACGGAAAAATATTTTCAATTTATCAAATGGCATTTCCTGCGGGACATTATTTCTGTCACTTTCGCCGCATACATTTTTGTCCTGCCATTTATTTTGTACAAAATGGGGAATCTCTCGCTCGTCGCCTTGCCCGCAAACATCGCCGTCCTGCCATTTATCCCACTCACGATGATATTCGGCTTTCTTTCAGGCTTCGCTGGCTTCGTTTCTTCTTTCCTTTCCCTCCTCCTCGGCAAGATTTCGTTCCTCCTGCTCCATTACGAATTATTCGCCATTGATTTCTTCTCCGGCCTACCCTTTGCGGCATTCGCCATACCAAATTTCCCGCTGATGCTGACGCTCGGTATCTATGTGTGGTTTGTGTATAAGCTGTTCGGAGACAGTATTAAAAAGTTGATTTTTCCGGAATGATATAGTATAAATTAAGTAATCAAATTTTTGTAAACTTCATAAAAAAAGGAGGATAATATGCCCACTAAACAGATTTCAAGTTCGTTAGTTGTCGTAAAAGAGCTAACAGAAAGTTTCTACCCCTTGAAGAATTTTTCAAACGAAGAACTAAGGTTTTTGGAAAAGGTTCCAACTCGTCTGAATTTCAAGAAGTATTTACTGGATATCACTGAACCTTTTGCTGGAGTGCCCAAGATGTCTTTTGAACAGCATTTGTATTCCGATGATACTGAAGATAAAGATATAATGTTGAAACTCAGCATTGATCCTTTGCGTGGCAACATGACGAAAGAGGAAATTCTCTGGGTAGCTATCAATCTTACTGACCCTCCAATTCCCAACAAAACAGCAAGAAGGGATGGCAACAATACCACTATTGGCTACCTTAGATGTTATGATGGTATTGTGCGTTCAGTAAGTGTCCACTATCATTTTATTACTGAAGAATGGCATTATATTTGCAGCGATCCAGGTAAACGTAAAGGTCCTCGTACCGTATTGCGTTTGCAGAAGTAATAAGTAACTATTGTGCAATCAAAAAAATCCCTCTGAGATATGAGGGATTTTTATTTTTCAAAAAATGCTCCTATATATTTTTTCTTTTCAGAAGTAAGTTGATTTTAGGAAAATAAAAAAACGGAACTCGGTGTTCCGTTTTATTTCTAATCACTGGATTTTTAATCCAGTTTTCCGATGCACAGCAAGCTTTCGTTATCTGGGGGAAAATAGAGCTTTGCATGTTGCTCACCTTTGTTTGTCCAGAAGATCGTGTTAATCTTCTGAGATTCATAAAGCTTTATGCCGGTGGTCTTATAATAAAACACCAAAGCATAGAATATATTTATGAATTCAAACTTGGTCTCCTCGGTCAGGGATGCTGGTAAACGCATCCATCTATCCTCTGTTGTTTTTTCAGAAAATATTTCTGCCCCGAACGGCCAAAGCACTCCAAAAAATTCACCATCCACATAGACTGTGTCTATGAGAATTTTCTCATTTTCATCCAGAGCCAGTACGCTCTGGATTGAAGTTCCTTGAGGGATGAAGATCTCTATTTCATCGCTCAGGTCTTTAATGTCGTACCCAGAGGTCTGGGCGCTCGCCATCCCGCATACAGCAAGGAAAGCGAACAATAAGGTTTTCAAAGTTTTCATTTGCTATTTTTTATTTTTATATTATCACTTTTGTCGTAAAAGTCAACTTGCCATTTCTCCGCCACATGATATGGTTTCTAGTAAGAGTTCCAATTATCAATTATTATAAGAGGACTAAATTTATGAAAAAAATATCTTATGTGTTTGCTACCTTATTTGTCTTTGTCGCTTTCTGTGGTTTCTTTAGTGAAGCAAAAGCGATGCAATACTGTGTAGCATATGCCGGTACTCCAAATGAAACATGGTATGCTTCGGGATCTTGCCTGCAGGGTCTACGCTGCGGAAATAACGGCTGGTATATAGATAAGACTTGCGATGTTGCGGCAGCAACTCTTGATAAAGATATTGTTCCAAAGAATAATTCCACTATCAATGATCCAAAGGCGGACATTTCTGAGTTCTTCATTCTTCTGTTGAAGAATATTGGAGCTTTCTAAAAGAAGCAAAAAAATAAAAAACCCCGATGTGGGTTTTTTATTTTTTTGCTTGTAGAAAATTCTCTTCAGCAACACCCCAGTTCACATTCTCAAAAAAGCGTCTATGGCTAGCTAGTCCGAAGTTTTTCCAAATTGATTTTGGAATCAAATAATGATATTATTTGATTAGTTAAATTTTGTTTTTTAAATTTCATAAATAATAGGAGGAAAAAACATGGCTTCAAATCTAAAGAATCTTCAAAGATCCGAACAAGAATACAAAGATCAACTTAACGAATTGAATAAACAAGGGAAGATGCAATGTTTCTCAAAAGAAGAAACAAGGAAAACCTTTGCGCAAATTTATAAGGAATTAAAACCTTTGGATATTGCAGCAAAAATAAAGCTGAGAAGGTCTCAGCAATTACTCTATACACGACCCTTGCTATTGGATTGAAGAATTGCTTATTTAAAGAAAACGGAGTTGATCACTCCGTTTTTTACTTTATAGTTTCAATAAAATTTTCTTCTATTTTCTCCCAGTTTAGATTTTCAAAAAAACTTTTTACGTATTTTTTCTTTTCAGAAGTAGGATAGTCATAGACGAAAGCATGCTCCCACATATCAAGAGCGAGGATCATTTCGCAACCGTTTAATTGGCCGAGGTGCTGTTCGTCCACCCACGATGCCAAAAATCTTTTTTCTTTTTTGTCATACCACAATACTGCCCAGCCGACGCCGCGAGTGAGTGCGAGATTTGTAAATTCCGAAATAAATTTTTCAAAAGTTCCAAACAATTCCAAAAGTCTTTTACCGAGCTCACTTTCTCCATTAAATGCTTTTGCTCCATTTTCTAAACTAGAAAAATAAATTTCATGATTTCGCATGCCGTTGTATTCAAAAGAAAAACGGCGGAAAAGCTCACCCACGATATATGCGTCTTTTTCACTATCTAAAACAGCCATTTTTTCTATGATAAGATTTACATTTTTTACATAGCCCGCATAGAGCTTTAGGTGTTCTTCTATATTTTTCTTTGAAATACCCTGTAATTCAGGGATATTGAATTTCTTTTCTTCAAACTTGTTCATGCTACTATTATAGCATGCCGAACAGGTGGCGGAAAAATTATCTACTCATTCTCTCGCTCGTGTTGCTTATCTGCACTGTTTTTATTATCCGGCAGGACTGGCAAAATTCCCATCGCCGGCTGACATTCGCCGTGCTGGATGTGGGGCAAGGGGATGCGCTTTTCATAGAGTCGCCCACGGGCACGCAAATATTGGTGGATGGCGGCCCGGCGAAAAAAGTTTTAAGCCAACTGCCACGCCTGATGCCTTTTTATGACCGGAAGATTGATATGGTAATCATTACGAATCCCGATGCCGACCATATGGCGGGATTTTTGGATGTCTTTAAAAATTACAAAGTCGGCGCAGTTATTGAGCCGGGCACATGGAATGATTCGTCTGTATTTACGGATCTGAAAAAAGAAATCACGCGCAAAAATATTCCGAACTTGCTGGCAAGAAGGGGAATGAAGATTGACCTCGGCGGCGGCGCATATATTGAAATATTATTTCCAGATAGGAATGTCGGCGACTGGAGTACAAATGACGGCTCGGTGATGATGCGCCTGGTGTACGGGGAGACAAGCGTGATGCTCGCCGGCGATACGACCAGCATTACAGAAAAAATCGTGCTCGCGGAGAATGCGCCGGAAAAATTGCGGAGTGATATTTTGAAAGTCGGGCATCACGGCTCGCGCACATCGTCCTCGCCGGAATTTGTGAAAGCCGTGGCGCCGGAATTTGCCGCTATCTCCCTTGGCAAAGACAATTCATACGGGCATCCGCACAAAGAAACTTTAGATACTTTAAAAACTGCCGGTGCGCAGATGTTTCGGACGGATCTGCTTGGCACGATCATTATGAAATCTGACGGGCGGGCCGAGACATTCCGCTTTTTGCGCTAAATACTGTATGTGTTAAAATAGGCGAATGCAAGACCAAAAAATAGCTGAACTTATCAGAGCGGAAGCAAAGCGCCAAGCAGAAGGATTGGAACTCATTCCTTCAGAAAACTATGTCTCGGCCAGCGTGCTGGAAGCGAACGGCTCTATATTTACGAACAAATACTCCGAGGGCTATCCCGGTCGCCGCTATTATGGCGGGCAGGAATTTACGGATGAAGTAGAACGCCTCGCAATATCTCGCGCTTGTGAACTTTTCAAAGCAAAATTTGCCAATGTCCAGCCGCACTCCGGTGCGCCGGCAAACCTCGCCGTGTATGCCGCACTGCTCCAGCCCGGCGAAACCGTGCTCGGCATGGACCTCTCTCACGGCGGGCACCTCACGCATGGCCACCCGATGACCTTGCCGGCGAAAATTTACAAATTCGTCACCTATAAGATGAAAGACCCAGAGACGGGGGAGATAGATTATGAAAATTTGCGCGCGATGGCCCTCGAACACAAACCGAAAATAATTTTGGCAGGATTTTCTGCATATTCGCGTACACTTGATTACAAAAAATTCGTAGACATCGCCAAAGAAGTGGGCGCCATTACGATGGCGGACATGGCGCACATCGCCGGGCTCATTGCGGCCGGAGTAGCGCGCAATCCGTTTGATGACGGCTTTGATATTATTACAACGACGACACACAAGACCTTACGCGGTCCGCGCGGTGGAATGATTTTGACTCGCGAAAGCGAAGAAATTGCGAAGAAAATAGACAAAGCGATTTTCCCCGGCATTCAAGGCGGCCCGCACATGCACACTATCGCGGCGAAAGCAGTCGCTTTCGGCGAAGCGATGACACCGCAATATAAAGAGTACGCCACGCAGATTTTGAAAAATGCCAAAGCGATGGAAGAAGTGATGCACAAGCACAATATCCGCATGATCGGCGGCGGTACGGATAATCACTTGATACTTGCCGATGTCTTCGGCTCTCTGGGAGTTCCTGGCAAAGAAGCGCAGACGGTGCTGGACGAAGTGGGCATCACCCTTAATATGAATTCCATCGCAAATGACACTCGCAAACCATTAGATCCCTCCGGCATCCGCTTCGGCACGCCGGCCATCACCACGCGCGGATTCAAAGAAGCCGACTGCGCCCTCGTCGCCGAGCTCCTGGTGGAAACTTTAAAGAATAAAGACGATGTCGCAAAGAAAGCCGAAATAAAAGAAAAAATAAAATCCCTCGCGGCGAAGTTTCCGATACCAGAAGAGTTTGTATAAAGAAATGCCCCACATACACGAAAAAATTGATTTCACAGTAGATGTATTTATTGTCCACAAAAACAAAGTGCTTATTCGTAAGCATGAAAAGTATCATAAATGGCTCGCTGTTGGCGGGCATATTGAACTTGATGAAACCCCGGATCAAGCAGCATTGAGGGAAGTGAAAGAAGAAGTCGGATTGGAGGTAGTGCTCATTCCATCGCGAAAAATGCCAACATCTAATAATCCGGAAAATGAATATACTGAGCTTGTTCCGCCGTGGTACAGCAATATTCATAGGATAAACGATACGCATAAGCATATAAGCTTGATATATTTTGCCACTTCGGATAGCGATGCCGTCATGCCGGAAGATGCATCGGATATTTCAAATGAATGGAAATGGTTTACCAATGAGGAACTTGATAAGAATGATTATGGTATTTCGGAGTCTATACTTTTTTATGCAAAAAATGCCCTTAAGGAATTATCTTCCTAAAATAAATTTATGATTGAAGTAGAAAAAAAATTTCAGCCGACAGAAGAACAGAATAAAAAACTTCTTGAAGGCGCAACTTTAATTTCTCATAAAGAAGTTGTGGATGTTTATTACGATACCCCTTCTTTTGAGTTCGCTAAGAAAGGTATGTACTTGCGAAATCGCGATAATAGCTGGGAATTAAAAATATACCTGCCTTCCTCGGGGGACGATGAAGCTGCTGAAGAAATTGTCGATGAAAATCAGATATTAAAATCCTTGGGATATGAAACTTACCAAAATTTTCAAGATTTTTCTTCTCAAGAACTTCAAATTCTGGGCAAGATCTTAACTGATCGGAAAAAATATCATAAAGAGGGGTTCATCCTCGATTTCGATGAAACTGATTTCGGCATGAAAAAACTCGATATTGAGTTACAAGTTTCTGAAAGGGACCAAATTCCGGAAGCAAATAAAAAGATTTTAGATTTCATCAATACATTCGGTATGCAAGAAGTGAAATTGCCTCTTAAGCCGGTCGCATATTTGGAAAAAATGAGACCGGAAATTTATAAGCAGATTTTTGGTGGTGAAAACAAGAAGGAGTTAAAAATGAAATAACTATGAAAATCTACTTTGCGGGATCAATACGGGGAGGAAGAGATGACAAAGAATTGTATTTTGAAATTATACAAATGCTAGGTAAACATGGGCAGGTTCTTACCGAGCACATTGGAGATAAAACATTAAGCGCTCTGGGTGATGATGGCCCGACTGAAGAATATATTTTCGAACGAGACATGGATTGGCTTAAGAGTGCCGATTATATTGTGGCGGAAGTAAGCACACCGAGTATCGGTGTTGGTTATGAAATAGGCTATGCTGAGGCGATAGGTAAAAAAATATTTTGTTTGTATCGGGAAGGAGCATCTCATAGAAACTCGGCAATGATAGCGGGAAACAAAAATCTTAAAGTCATAAATTATAAAATAGCAGAAGAATTGCCAGCAATTTTTGAGGAACTTTTGAAGATCGAAAAATAATATCTAATCAACAATCAATGAGCATTCCAACATCAAAAGTTCACCTTGCAATTTTTTCTGAACCTTTCCTAACCCTTGTCTTGAATGGAAAAAAGAAAGTAGATTCCAGATTTTCAAAAAATAGGATCGCTCCATATGGCAAAGTGGTAAAGAATGATTTAGTTCTCATAAAGCGCTCCGGAGGGAAAATCATAGGATCATTTATCGTACAAAAAGTCCGATTTGTTGAAATAAAAAATAAGATAATTTTAGAAGAATTGAAAAAGAAATATTCCCGCCTTATTTGCGCGGATGTCAACCCCGATTTTTGGAAGAAAAGAGTTTCTGCAAAATATGCTACATTTATATGGATAGGGGAAATTAGCCATAAAAATCCTATTGTCAGATCTGCTCCTGGCCGTAGTGGGTGGAGAGTATTAAAATAATTATGAAGAAAATCAAGCTTTTTATAGGAGTTTCAGGTAAAATAAGTTCAGGAAAATCAACAATTGCGCATTTTATCGCTGATAAGTATAAAATTCCCTATGTTTCATCGGGGGATTTCCTGCGGAAATATTGCGCATCAAATAACTTACCTGCAGACAGGATCAGCTTGCAGGACTTAGGGCAGAAATTTGTCGACAAAGATCCACAATTATTTTTTCAGAATATTGCCTTCTCTCAAGGGGAACAGGATTATATTATTTTTGACAGCATTCGTCACCTTGCGGGAATCGATTTTATAAAAGAGATAAGTGAAAAAAGTATTTTGATTTATATGGACGTTGAAGATAAGATACTTTATGATAGGTATTATCAGAGGCACAAGGAAGGCGATGAAGTAAAAAGTTTTGAAGAATTTCTCAAAGTAAACCACCACGGGACAGAAAAAGAAATAGAAGAAGTCAAAAAGTATGCAGATATTACTATACGTCCGGAAGATAATTATGAAAAAATACTTACTGAATATCTAAATAAATTTATATAATATGAAAAAAGGCAAACTCATCGTAATAGACGGCACGGATGGCAGCGGAAAGGCTACCCAGGTGGATTTGCTGATAAAGAGATTGAAGAAAGACGGCAAGAAAGTGAAAGTCGTGGACTTTCCCGAATATTATGAAAACTTCTTCGGTAAATTTATCGGGCATTGCCTTTCGGAGCAATATTATAATTTCGTGAAAGTGCATCCGAAGATTGCTTCAGTTTTGTACGCGGCAGATAGATTTGAATCAAGCAAAAAGATGCAAGGATGGCTGAATGCCGGCACGATAGTCATCGCGAACCGCTACGCCAGCGCGAATCAGATTCATCAGGGCGGCAAGATAGCGAATACAAAGAAGCGCGAGGAATTTATGAAATGGCTCGCCGAAATGGAATATGAAGTGTTCAAGATCCCGAAGCCGGATGCAGTATTTTTCCTCTCTGTGCCGACGTCGATGGTGCTGAAGCTCATCAATGAACGGAACAAGAACCAGGCACGCGGCTACCTCGGCAAGAAAAAAGATGTGCACGAAAAAGATAAGTCGCATCTGGAAAATGCGCGCAAGTCCGCCCTCTGGCTCGCGAAGACGCAGAAGAACTGGGTGAAGATAGAATGCGTAGAGAAGAATGCTCTGCGCACGCGCGAAGATATTCATACAGAAGTGTATACACAAGTAAAAAAGATTTTAAAATAATGAAACTCAAAGTTAAAAAACTGCACGAAGACGCAAAGCTGCCGACGCACGGGCATCCGGGCGATGCGGGGATGGATTTTTATGCGAATGAGACCGTACATTTTACGGTAGGTATGCAGGCCCAAGTATGTACTGGTGTGGCGATAGAAATTCCGGAAGGATATGCCGGACTTTTGTGGGACAAGAGCAGTATTGCTTGCAAAAATGGCTTGAAAGTAATGGGCGGAGTATATGATGCGTGCTATCGGGGTGAAATAGTCATAACTTTAAAAAATTTGTCGGATAAAGATTTTGTGATAGAAAAAGGGCACAAGGTCGCGCAGATGCTCATACAAAAGTTTGAGCATTGTGATATTGTAGAAGCAGACGAGCTTTCTGATACGGTTCGCGGTGCAGGCAGAGAAGGAAGCACGGGGCATAAGTAATATGGAACAAAAAATAAAAATTTTAATTAACGAAGCACTCAAAAATCTCGGTATCGCCGAGGCGAATTTTACTGTGGAGCATCCGGAGGATTTGAAGAATGGGGACTATTCCACGAATGTGGCTATGGTGCTCGCCAAGCGCGAGAAAATGAATCCGAAAGAACTGGCGGAGAAGATGGTGAATGAATTACAAAAAAATTCTGCACAGGAAATAATGAAAATAGAAGTCGCCGGGGCAGGCTTTATAAATTTCTACTTAACACGAGAATTTTTCGCAGAATCTGTTAAAGACATTTTAAATAAAGGCGACAACTGGGGCAAGAATGAAATGCTTGCCGGAAAAAAGGTGATGGTGGAATACACCCAGCCGAACCCTTTCAAGCCATTCCACATCGGCCACCTGATGAGCAATGCCATCGGCGAATCCATTTCCAGGATCGTGGAATTCTCTGGGGCAAAAACCGTGCGCGCGAATTATCAGGGCGATGTCGGCCCGCACGTGGCAAAGGCGATGTACGGTATGTACAAAGCCGGCGCTCCGGCAGACGAAAGCGCATCTGCATCCGTCATTGCGCAATATATTGGTGAGTGCTATGCGAAAGGCTCGGACGCATATGATAATGACCCGGAAGCAAAAAAGGAAATAGAAGCTTTCAATAAAAAAATATATGACCGGAGTGATGCGATGGTGAATCAGATTTATGACTGGGGCAAAAAGGCGACGCTGGAAGCCTTTGAAGAAATCTATGCGCTCCTCGGCACAAAATTTGATCACTATTTCTTTGAAAGTGTGATGGCACCTATCGGCGAAAAGATAGTACGCGAGAATTTAGGTAAAGTATTTGAAGAATCAGACCCCGAAGGAAAGAGTACTTCCTACGGGGCAGGCGCCGCGATAATTTTTAGAGGAGAGAAGTATGATCCAAAATTGCACACCCGCGTATTCATCAATTCCCAGGGCTTGCCGACATATGAGACGAAAGAAATCGGGCTTACCGTCACGAAATTTGAAAAAGAAAATCCAGATATCTCCATCGTCACTACCGCCGTGGAGCAGGCGGAATATATGAAAGTGGTCGCCAAGGCGCTTTCGCTCATCCACCCCGAATACGAAAGCCGGATGAAGCATATCACGCACGGTATGATGCGCCTCGCCTCTGGTAAGATGTCTTCCCGAAAGGGGAATGTCGTCACCGGAGAGTCACTCCTCCGCGATTCTATGGAGATGATCCAGGAGAAAATAAAAGACAGAGATTTTTCTGACGCACAAAAGAAAGAAGTGTCTGAAGCTGTCGGTGTAGCCGCCCTCAAATATTCCATCCTCCGATCGGCGATGGGTTCGGATATTGTATTTGATTTTGAGAAGTCTATTTCCTTTGAAGGGGATTCCGGTCCGTATCTCCAATACTCCGCCACCCGCGCGAAATCTGTGCTCGCCAAAGCCGGAGCGAAAAAAGAAATTTCCGAAGTGCCGGAAACTGTTTCTAATTTAGAAAAAATCCTGTACCGCTTCCCGGAAGTCGTCCTTCACGCATACGAAGAACTTGAGCCGCATCATATCACCACATACCTCACCGCCCTCGCGTCCGAATTCAATTCCTTTTACGGTAACACCCAAATAATCAGCGAAGAAAAATCTTCTGCGTATTACCTCGCGCTCACCGAAGCATTTCTTCGCAGGATGCAGTCCGGTCTTCACCTCCTCGGCATCAAAATGCCGGAGAGAATGTAGCCTGTTGCAGATTCTCCCTCTTCGTGGTATTGTTTTGCTGTAAAAATCTTTTTCAAAACAATACTTAAACTAACAAAGATGAAAGAAAACATCCTCCTTATCTCCAGCTCCTTCGTGCACGGAAGCGGGTATCTTGAACACATGAAAGGAACACTTAAGTCCTTTCTTGATGGCATTGAAAAAATAACCTTTGTCCCATTTGCAAAAGAGAAAAGCGAATGGGATTCTTACACTGAGCAAGTCCAAACCTTTTTTGCCTCACTTAACATCCAGGTAATTGGATTGCATAGAGCAGACAGGATTCCTTATGGTGAAAAGGCAATATTTGTCGGAGGCGGCAATACTTTCCGGCTTCTGACAAACTTACAACAAGGAGACTATTTTGGAATGATTCAGGAATTAGTGGCCAGTGGAACGAAATACATCGGCTCAAGCGCGGGTACCAATATTGCGGGTCCGACTATCATGACTACAAACGATATGCCTATCATGGTACCCCCTCAGGGTTTTCGCGCGCTGTCCCTAGTCCCATTTCAAATTAATCCGCATTACCAGGACCCGGACCCTAAATCAACCCACAAAGGAGAGACACGGGAGCAACGCCTCAATGAATTTCATCAGGAGAACTGGACCCCGATAATTGCTTTGCGGGAAGGGACAAGTCTTTTGGTCAGGAAAGAATCGTCCCAAGTTACCTTAATAGGTAAAGGTGGTGCAAGAATCTTTCGCCGAGGAGAAGCTGTTCAGGAAGTTTCTGCAGGCCGCATTGAATGGAGTACTGTTCAGGCTTTGTAATTACTTAATTAGAGAAAAAATCCCCGGATTTCGGTCCGGGGATTTCATTTGCCTAATTTTGAAGATTTTAGTAATATGAACATAAGCGATGAAGGGGCTATCACCCCGGAGCTTTGGGAAGAAACCCGAAAGGGAAGTAGAGCCCAGTAAATGAGAAGTCCCGCCACAGGCGGGTAAAAAGCAAGGTGGTACCACGGGGAAACTCGTCCTTGTAGAGCAATTATTTAATTGTTTTACGGGGACGGGTTTTTTATTTTATATAGTAGATAATAAAAATTATGGAAGATAATACAGAAAAAAAAGAAATAAAAAGTGAAAGCGCTCTGCGCGAAGAGCGGGTTCTGGAATTTTGGAAGGAGAATAAAATTTTTGAGAAATCCCTCGCTAAAAATAAAGGTAAAAAAGATTTTATTTTTTATGATGGTCCGCCGACGGCGAACGGTATGCCTGGTTTGCATCACGTAGAGCCGCAATCTTTCAAAGACGCGATTCCTCGCTATAAGACAATGCAGGGTTTTCACGTGCCCCGCAAAGCCGGTTGGGATACGCACGGTTTGCCGGTGGAACTTCAGGTGGAAAAAGAACTTGGCTTGAAATCAAAAAAAGATATTGAGACATACGGCGTGGAGCTTTTTAATCAGAAATGCAAGGAGAGCGTTTGGAAATACAAAGAAGAGTGGATGAAGATGCGCAAGAGGATGGGATATTGGACGGATATGGATAATGCGTATATCACTTATGAAAATAAATATATCGAAGCACTTTGGGGAGTGATCGGTAAAGCGAATGAACGCGGGCATTTATATAAAGATTTCAAAGTGCTTCCTTGGTGCACGCGTTGCGGCACAGCATTGTCCTCGCACGAACTTTCTCAGCCCGGTGCATACAAAGATGTAAAAGATTTGTCGGTATATGTGAAATTTAAGATTGTCGGTTTTCCTGACGCCTATTTCCTTGCGTGGACGACCACGCCGTGGACGTTGCCGGGCAATGTGGCTTTGGCGGTAGGGGCGGATATAGAATATGTGGAAATAAAAATGGGAAGTGAAATATTAGTGCTGGCGAAAGATCGGCTTTCGGTCATCGAAGGAGAGTACGAGATCATCGCTACACACAAAGGTTCGGAAATGGTAGGTATGCAATATGAACCGCTGTACCCATTCTTGAAAGAAAATTATACAGGCGACCTCGAAAAAGCATATAAAGTGTATGTGGCGGATTTTGTGAATACGACGGACGGCACGGGCATCGTGCACACGGCGGTGATGTACGGTGCGGATGACTTTGAGCTCGGTACAAAAATTGGTTTACCAAAATTTCATACTGTGAGCGAAGAGGGGAAATTTGTTGCAGGCACAGACTTTTTGGAAGGGCGATATGTGAAAGAAGTGGACGAAAATGGCAAGCCGACTTTGGCAGTGGATATAGTAGATGATCTTACAAAACGCGGGCTTCTGTGTAAGAAAGAAAATTATCTGCATAGCTATCCGCATTGTTGGCGTTGTGATACACCGCTTATTTATTACGCTCGCACATCATGGTATTTCCGCATGAGCGCGCTTCGTGAACAACTTCTCGCTGGAAATAAAGAAATAAACTGGGAGCCAGAACATATAAAAGATGGTCGTTTTGGAGAATGGTTGGATGGTATCAAAGACTGGGCGATTTCCCGAGATAGATATTGGGGAACTCCGCTTCCAGTATGGCAAAAAGAAAATGGCGAACACAAAGTAATTGCATCACTTTCAGATTTGAAAAAATATACCAAAAAGTCTAGAAATAAGTATTTTGTGATGCGACATGGAGAAACAGAAGCCAATGTAAAAAATATTATTTGCTCGCTTCCTTCTGGTAAATGGCATTTGGATGAAGAAGGAAAAAAACAAGTAGAAAATTCTGCTGAAAGTTTGAAAGATAAAAAAATAGATTTGATTTTTGTTTCTGATTTTACTCGCACCCAAGAGACTGCTGAAATTGTACGAGAAAAAATCGGTTTAGCCAAAGACAGTGTAATCATAGATGAAAGATTGCGAGAGATGGGCGCGTATTCTTTTGACGGTAAAAGCTGGGAAGAGTATCATGCGTACCACACAAAGACGGTAGAGAATTTTAATAAACATATAGAAAAAGATGAATCATATCAAGATGTTAAAAATCGCATGACAGCATTTTTGTATGAAATAGAAGAAAAATATAAAGATAAAAATATTTTATTTGTCACTCATGGCGGACCAGCATGGCTTTTGTTTACCGGAGCTGCGGGTTTTACAGCCGAAGAATCCTTGAATTTAATTCGTGATAAAAAAGATTATCATTATTTCAAAAATGCAGAAATAAAAGAATTAGATTTTACACCACTTCCGCACAATAAAAATTTTGAATTGGATTTTCACAAGCCATATATCGATACGGTGGAGTTGGAAGATAATGGAGAAAAAATGACGCGCACGAGCGAGGTGATGGATGTGTGGTTTGATTCGGGTGCTATGCCGTATGCGCAAGATCATATGCTTGGCGAGACAATGGATTTTTCTCCAGCTAAAGCAGATTATATTTCTGAGGCGATAGATCAGACGCGTGGCTGGTTTTATACTCTGCACGCGGTAGCGAATCTGCTTTCCGACAAAGCGAATTTCGCATATAAAAATGTCATTTGCCTCGGGCATATTTTAGATGAGAAAGGGCAAAAAATGAGTAAATCAAAAGGTAATGTAGTAGACCCTTGGATGATGTTTGAAAAATATGGCGCGGACACAATTCGTCTTTGGATGTATTCCGTAAACCAGCCGGGTGAGTCTAAAAATTTTGATGAAAAAACTGTACTTGAACTGCATCGCCAAGTATTCGGCTTGCTGTACAATGTGCTCGCATTCTATGAGCTGTACCGCGACAAGAATCTGGAAAATAATGACCGACCGGCATCAAAAAATGTGCTGGACGCGTGGATCTTGGCGAGATTGGAAGAGACCGTCACCTTCACTGAAAAAAATTTAGATGAATACAAGCCGCTTGAACCCGCTCGCGCTATTCGTGACCTCATCGGCGATCTTTCCACCTGGTATTTGCGCCGCAGCCGCGAGAGAATCAAAGACGGCGATGCCGATGCAAAACAAACTTTATATTTCGTGCTGAAAAATATTTCAAAACTCCTCGCCCCCTTTGCCCCATTTTCCGCTGAAGATATCTGGCTGCGTCTATGCCACGAAGGCGATGCCCAGAGCGTGCATCTTTCCGATTGGATGCAGATAGAGGTAAAAGAACATTCCGACATTCTTGAGAATATGAGAATGACGCGCGAGACTGTTTCCGCCGCATTGAAAGAAAGACAGAAAGCGGGCATCCCCGTGCGCCAGCCGCTCGCCGGATTGAAGGTGAAGAGCTGGCAGCTTTCCGGCGAATATTCCGAAATATTGAAAGACGAGCTGAATGTGAAAACTGTCTCCGAAGATGCGGGCATAGAAGCTGAAGTATTGCTCGATACCACCCTTACCCCCGAACTCAAAGAAGAAGGCGAATATCGTGAATTCGTACGCACAGTGCAGGATTTACGAAAGACAGAAGGGCTCAATCCGGGAGATGTCGTAAAAATTACCATTCCGACAAAAATGAAAGACATCATTTCAAAATTTGAAAACGATTTCAAAAAATCCGCCGGAATCTCCGGGATCGCTTACGCGGATGGCGAAGAAATAAAGATAGAAAAATAATGAAAATTCAAGAAATATATGATACATATAAAATAATGCCCCAGCTCCGCGAGCATATGCTGCGCGTAGCTGCCGTAGCTGCTACGGTCTGTGATAATTTTGACGAACCTTTACCGAAAGAAAATATTATAGAAGCATGCTTGTTGCACGACATGGGCAATATAGTGAAGTTCGACTTGGAATATACAAAAAATTACTTCCCTGAATTTTTTGCACAGCAAGGATTCGAATACTGGCAAGGCATCCAGAAAGAATTTATCGAAAAATACGGTACAGATGACCACTTGGCAACTTTTGCGATAGTGAAAGAATTAGGAATTGATGGTAAAACTTTTGAGCTTGTGGAAGCGATTACTACTAAAATGATAGAGAAAAGCGATTCTAGCCTGAATGCTGATATTTTAATTTGCAAATACGTGGACTTCCGTGTAGGCCCTAAAGGCGTCCTCGGATTACGAGAACGGGTGACTGAGTGGAAAAACAGAGACAAGAGAATAAGCGAAGAGTATGCGGAAAATTCTTACAATCTTTTTACCCAAATTGAAAAGCAGATATTTAGTAAATGTAAAATACAGCCGGAAGATATCACTGACGAGACAATACAACCAATAATTTCAGAGCTCCAGAACTTCGTGCTAAAATAGGGGAATGAAAACAGCGATAATTATCCACGGAATGCCGACAAAGGATGAATACTATGATCCGGTCCGACCGGCTTCTTCTAATTTCCATTGGCTGCCGTGGATACAAAAGCAATTGTTGCTAAAAGATATTCTCGCGCAGACGCCGGAAATGCCCGTGCCATACGAGCCGGAATATGAGGCGTGGAAAGGAACTTTTGAAAGATTTCCTTTAGATGAGGAAACTATCCTCATCGGCCACTCGTGTGGTGCAGGTTTTATCGTGCGATATTTGAGCGAACATAATATCAAAGTCGGCAAGGTAGTTTTAGTCGCACCGTGGATAGACCCCGATAAATCTTTGAACACAGGAATGTTTGATTTTGAAATTGATAGTGATTTAGCAGCTAAAACCGCAGGTGTTACGATGTTCGTATCTACAAATGATATGCAAGAAGTGCAAGATACAGTAGAAATCCTAAAAAATAAAATCAAAGATTTGAAAATAAACGAATTCAAAGATTACGGACATTTCTGCTATGAAGATATGAAAACGGATAAATTTCCGGAACTTTTGGAAGAAGCGATAATATAATGCACCACATTTATCACACCGAAGGGATTATATTGGGCAGCAATAATTTCGGCGAGGCGGGGAAGTATTATTTCATTTTCACGCGCGAGCTGGGGATGATCGCGGCCAGTGCGCAGGGCGTGCGCAAGATGCAGAGCAAGTTGCGCTTCGTGCTGCAGGACTATTCATATATTCGGGCGGACTTGGTGCGCGGCAAGGATTTCTGGCGGCTGACGAGCGCGAGCAAGACCAGCGAGCTCGATGGTTTAGTGAGGAATTTCGCACTTCTGCCGATAGTTTCTGGCATTTCACGATTGCTTCGCCGGCTTCTGGCGGGTGAAGAGGCGAATCCGGAACTTTTTGATGCGGTGAAGGAAGGTTTTGCTGTATTAGAAAAAACTGCTGAAGAGAAGCAGAATCTATCGAATGCGGAAGCTGTCATCGTGCTGCGCATCCTCAATCACCTCGGCTATGTGGGTGAAAGCGAAGCTTTGAGCAGCCTTGTGCGCTCACCGCTCTCCGGCGAGCTCTTGATAGAGGCGGGAGAACATCGGGCAAAAATGCTGACGGAAATAAACCGCGCGCTCCGCGAAACGAACCTGTAAATGTGATATAATCGATACATGGCTTCGGAAGAAAAAGATATTGAAAAAGAGATGGAGCGGGAGAAATTGACGGGTCTTGATCAGATGAAGACGAAGCTTTCCAGTAAGACTTTCGCCAGCGGCGGAGTTCGCAGAGAAGGCTTCACTCATTTCGTGAAAAAAAATGTCCCGACCGCCTGGCAGAAAGAAGAAAAGGTAAATACGGAAGAGAAATTTTACATGAAGACTTCGATGTTCAAGAAATTTTTTATATTCTCGATAGTTTTTTTTGCCTTGGCGCTCGCATTCGCCGCATATATGTTCTTCGCGGGCGGCAATACCGTTTCGAATGACAATATCGACATCGCCGTCCTCGGCAACGCCTTCACGGCCGGCGGGGAAGAGCTGCCGCTGCAAGTAGAAATAACGAACAGGAACAATTCCGCTCTCGAGCTAGCTGACCTGGTCATCGAATACCCGAAGAGCTCTTCGGGCGATCTCTCGAATGAGACGGAGCGTTTTCGCGAATCGCTCGGATCCATTCCGTCCGGCGGCGTACGCAATGAAAACATGAAGATCACTCTTTTCGGCGAGCAAGGCAGTATCCGGCCCATCCGCATCACCCTCGAATATCGCGTGGAAGGCTCGAATGCGATCTTCGTAAAAGAAAAAGCTTACCAAGTGACTATCAGTTCCGCGCCGATAAATATTTCCGTCAATGCGCCGACGGAGGCAAGCCCGAATCAGGAAATCGCTTTTGATATCAAGACTTCCCTGAATGCCACAAAGGCAGCTTCAAAAATATTACTGAAAGTGGATTATCCGGTGGGCTTTCAATTTGTCTCGGCCAAGCCGTCACCGTCGCTCGGGAACAATGTCTGGAACCTGGGTGACCTCGTTCCTGGTGCCGAGCGTACCATTTCTGTGATCGGTAAGATGGTGGATGTTTCCGACGGCGAAGAAAAAACTTTTCACATCTGGAGCGGCACGCAGTCAGACAACGACAAGTCTTCCATCGGTGTCGTATTCAACTCGCTCTCGCATACCGTGGTGATCCAGAAGCCCTTCATTGAAGCTAAATTATATATAAACGGACAGTATGCCCGCGAATATGCCAGTGATACCCGCACGCCGATTCAGGGCGAGATACGCTGGGCAAACAATCTCAATACCAAGCTATCAAACGTGGTCATCCGCGCGAAAATTTCCGGCAATGCCGTGAATCGGAAATCCATACAAGCAGAACAAGGTTTCTATAATTCAAACGAAAACACGCTCATCTGGGACAAGAACAGCAATCCGGCTTTTATGGAAATAGAACCGGGAGATGCCGGCTCTGTGGGATTCTCTCTTTCTCCAAACGCGCTCTTCTCATCTTCCGGTCTGTTGGAAACTCCGGCTATCGGCATAGAAGTATCCATAGAAGGCGCGGAGCCGCTCGAAGGCAACTCGGTCAAGAAACTGACGAATTCCGAAACAAAGATCATCCGTATTATTTCTGAGCTCGGCTTGGCCGCCAAAGCTCTGTACTATTCCGGACCGTTCGCGAATACCGGACCCATCCCGCCGAAAGTAGAGCAGGAAACCACGTACACGGTGACTTGGACACTTTCAAATACGGCGAACAATGTATCCAACGCACAGGTCCGCGCGACATTGCCGCCATGGATGCGCTTCGTCGGCCCTATCTCGCCGCCGCAGGAAGACCTAACCTATAATTCTTCCACAAAGGAAATAACCTGGAAGGTGGGCGGTATTCCGAAAGGCACCGGACTTTCCGGCGCGGACAGAGAAGTTTCTTTCCAGATAGCATTCAAGCCGTCCCTCTCGCAGCTCGGTTCGGCGCCGGTCATCATCAATGATGCCGTTTTGACCGGACACGATGATTTTGCTAATGTGAATGTACGGGTCAATAAGACCTCTTTGAGCACCAGGCTCTCGAGCGATCCGGCCTTCCCCTTAGGCACAGGGGAGCGCGTGGCTGAATAAGAATCTATGTCAAAAGAAAAAACAGAAGATAATTTAATGGAAAAAATAGTGTCGCTCTGCAAGCGCCGCGGCTTTGTATTTCAAGGTTCGGAAATTTACGGCGGTTTGGCAGGTACATTCGACTACGGCCACTTGGGCGGGGAGCTCCTGCATAACATCAAAAATTCGTGGTGGAAGCGCTTCGTCTCCGAGCGCACCGATATGTATGCCATCCGCGCGGCAATTCTCATGAGGCAGGAAGTATGGCAGGCAGCCGGACATGTGGAAAATTTCGCCGATCCGATGGTGGAATGCGAGAAGTGTAAGCATCGTTTTCGCGCTGATCAGCTGGAAGACAAAACGAAATGCGCTGATTGCGGCGGTAAACTTTCTGCAGCGCAGCAATTCAACATGATGTTCCAGACGAAAGTGGGCGCTTCGGAAGATTCTTCCGCTATTTCATATCTCCGCCCGGAGACGGCACAGGGCATATTTGTGAATTTTAAAAATACGGTGGACGCATACCATCCAAAGCTCCCATTCGGTATGGCGCAGATAGGCAAGGCATTCAGGAATGAAATCACGCCGCGCGATTTTATTTTCCGTTCCCGTGAATTCGAGCAGATGGAAATAGAATATTTCATCCGCCCGGAAGAATGGGAAAAGACATTTGAGTTCTGGCAGCAAGAGATGAGCGAATGGATGGAAAGTGTCGGCATCGACATGAAAAAAGTGCATGCCGTGGACATCGCACCCGAAGACCTGGCGCATTACTCCAAGCGTACGGTGGATTTTGAATTTGAATTCCCATTTGGACGCAAGGAACTTTTCGGATTGGCTTACCGTGGAGATTTTGATCTTAAAAATCACAAGCTCGAATATGTAGATGAAGAAGCAAAAACAAAAATGACTCCGCACGTCATCGAGCCATCATTTGGTGCAGACCGCGCCTTCCTGGCAGTGCTTCTGTCCGCCTACTCTGAAGATTTACCCGCCGAGGCGGGAGGTGAAGTACGCGCATTCCTCAAACTGAAGCCGAATATCGCGCCCGTACTTGCTTGCGTATCACCACTCCTGAAGAATAAGCACGAACTCGTCGCGAAAGCAGAGGAAATTTTCGCTGCGCTGAAAAAAGAATTCGGTAATATCGCGTATGATGACAATGGCAACATTGGCAAACGCTACCGCCGCCAGGACGAAATAGGCACGCCATTTTGTATCGTAGTTGATTTCGACACCCTCGGTGAGAAGCCTGAGCTTTTAGATACCGTTACCGTGCGCGATCGTGACACTGGCGCACAAGAGAGAGTAAAGCTCTCCGCACTCTCCGACTACATCCACAGCCGAATGAGCTAAAAAATGATATACTAAAAAATATGCAATTTACTCAGAAAAAACTGAAGAATGGTTTGCGTGTTATCCATATCCCGATGAAAGGCAATCCGACGGCGACCGTCTTGGTGCTGGTGGAAACCGGTTCGAAATATGAGACGAAAAAGATAAATGGCCTCTCGCATTTCTTGGAGCATATGTGCTTCAAAGGCACCGTAAAGCGCCCGACGGCGGGGGATATTTCCGGCGAGCTGGACGGCCTCGGCGCGCAATACAATGCTTTTACCGGGCAGGAATACACGGGTTATTACGCGAAATCAGACGCGAAGCATTTCAAAAAGATATTTGATGTCGTCTCTGATATTTATTTAAATTCCACTTTCCCGGAGCTTGAAATGCACAAAGAAAAAGGCGTCATCATCGAAGAAATAAATATGTATGAAGACACGCCGCCGCGCCATGTGCAGGATTTGATGATGGAATTACTCTACGGAGATCAGCCGGCCGGTTGGAACATTGCCGGTCCGCGCGAGAATATTCGAAAGATGGAGCGCAAGGATTTTATCGATTACAAAAAAGCGCACTATGTTCCAGAAGCGACGATTGTGGTGGTGGCAGGCCCGGTGAGCGCAGGGGAAGTGATGCGCGAAGTGAATAAAACTTTTGCCAAGACCAAGAAAGCCAAGAAAGCCGGCAAGAAAAAGACCATCGACAAGCAGTCCGCCCCCGCGGCCCTTATTAAATTTAAAAAGACGGATCAGACGCATTTCGTCCTCGGTTTCCGCGCGTATGATGTGCATGACAAAAGGAATGGCGCGCTTACGGTGTTGGCAGCTGTGCTCGGCGCTGGAATGAGCTCCAGACTTTTCCATAAGCTGCGCGAAGAAATGGGTGTGTGCTATTACGTGCGCTCCGCGCCGGATTCCTATACTGATCATGGATTCCTGCAGATATCTTCCGGCGTTGATAATAAGCGCGTAAAGGAAGTCATCACCGCAATTTTGAAAGAATGCAAACGCCTCGTTGACGAAGCGGTGCCGGAAAAAGAACTCAATAAAGTGAAAGAACTCATCATCGGCAATATGAAGATGGGTCTGGAGGCTACGGACGATGTGGCGAATTTTTACGGGGGACAGGCGGTACTGCGCGAGAAGATCACGACGCCGGAAAAGAAAGCCGAGAATATCCGCAAGATTAAAGCTAAAGATATACAAAAAATCGCCGCAGAGATCTTTCAAGACGGCAAGCTGAATCTTTCCCTGATCGGCCCATTTAAGAAAAAAGAAGAATTCTTGCCTATTTTAAAGCTGGAATAAAAAGGCTTTTATTGATATACTCTCGGTATGCCTGAAAAGTCCATAACTTCCATTTCCATAACGACCGGCACGATATTCCGGACATTTCTCGTCGGTCTGGGAATTTTTCTCGTCTGGGTATTGCGTGATCTAGTATTGGTTATTTTGACTTCTATCGTTATTGCCTCCTTCATCGAATCAGCAGTCACTCGCCTGAAGAAAATAGGTATTGGTCGAGTGATGGCCGTGGTGCTGATGTATTTCATCTCGCTCTCCGTCCTGGCCGGACTATTTTATCTCTTCGCGCCGCTTCTCATCACGGAAGTCTATAATTTCTCTGCTGCCATTTCCACGTATTTTCCGGATGCCGGCTTCCTGAATTATTTTCAGAGCGATGCCTTCTCCGGTGCCAAAGATATCGTAAACAGCTTGGCCCACGGATTTTCAATTCCAGAACTCCTGGCCACTTCCAAAGCATTCATCGCGAACCTTTCCGGCGGATTCTTCCAGACGCTGTCCGCCGCTTTCGGCTCGCTCTTTAATGTGATGATGATCGTCATCATTTCTTTCTACCTTTCCATCCAGGAGCGCGGCATCGAAAATTTCCTACGCATTATTTTGCCACAGAAGCACGAGGACTATGCCGTATCCCTGTGGGAGCGTTCCCGCCGCAAGATCGCCCTTTGGATAAAAGGGCAGATGCTCGTGGGCCTTCTCGTCGCTATCCTTACATACCTTACGCTTTCGCTCCTCGGCATCCAGTACGCATTGCTCCTCGCGATCATCACCGGCCTGCTTGAAATAGTGCCATACGGTGTGGTCATCGCTATGGTGCCGGCAGTGGCCTTTGCGTATCTTTCTGGCGGTCTCTCGGATTCGCTCATGGTCTTCGGCGCGTATGTCATCATCCATCAATTTGAAGTGTATCTCTTGAATCCGCTTATCGTGAAGCGCGTGGTGGGCCTCTCACCGCTTGTTGTCATCCTGGCCGTGCTGGTAGGCGCGGAGCTGGCCGGCGTATGGGGACTCATCCTCGCCGTGCCGGGTGCTGTCGCCATCATGGAATTTATCAATGACCTCGAGAAAGATAAGATCTTTGCCCGCGGTAATAAATAAATGCATACGTAAATGAAAAAGAATTTTTACATCACTACCACGTTGCCGTATGTAAATGCCGAGCCACATGTAGGCTTTGCTATGGAAATAATCCGTGCGGATGTGATCGCGCGTGCCAAGAAACTGCAGGGCTATGAAGTTTTTTTCAATACCGGTACGGATGAGCACGGACAAAAGCTTTTCGACGCGGCAGCAAAAGAAGACAAAGATGTACAGGCATATGTGGACGCATATGCGGAAAAATTCCGCGGCTTGAAAGATCTGCTCGGCATATCGGATGATGTGCATTTTATCCGCACGACGGACGAGCATCACCTTCGCGCAGCGCAGGAATTTTGGAAGCGCTGCAAAGAGAACGGTTATATCTATAAAAAAACATATCAATCCAAATATTGCGTCGGTTGCGAACTGAATAAGACCGATTCCGAACTCGATGAACAAGGGGAGTGCCCCATCCATCCCGGCCGAGCGCTCGAACTCATCGACGAAGAGAATTATTTTTTTAAATTCTCCGCTTTCCAGCAGCCGCTGCTCGACGTATATGAAAAAAATCCTTCTTTTGTAATTCCGGATTTCCGCTTCAATGAAATAAAGTCATTCGTTTCTTCGGGACTTGAAGATTTTTCCATTTCCCGTTTGAAATCCAAAATGTCTTGGGGTGTGCCCGTGCCGGATGATGCCGAGCATGTGATGTATGTATGGTTTGATGCTTTGGTAAATTATATTTCCACTCTCGGCTGGCCGGAAAATAACGAGAACTTTGAAAAGTTCTGGATACACGGCACGCCGACGCAATACTGCGGCAAGGATAATTTGCGGCAGCAGTCTGCTATGTGGCAGGCGATGCTCCTGGCTGCTGGCTTGCCGAATTCTCAGCAGATTATCATAAATGGTTTCATCACCGGTGAAGGCGGCATCAAGATGTCCAAGTCCATCGGCAATGTCATAAATCCCTATGATGTCGTGGCTGAATACGGCACAGAAGCTCTGCGCTTTTTCCTGCTTTCCGAAGTGTCTTCTTTTGAAGACTCGCCGTTTACACTCGAACGCTTCAAGGAATCATATAATGCTAAATTAGCAAACGGGCTCGGTAATCTCACCAGCCGTATCATGAAAATGGCCGAGACGAATCTCGAGCAGGCAGTGGAAATTCCGGATATGACTTTGACTGAAGACTGGGCGCCGGCACTTGTAGCGATGGAAAATTTCAATATTCAAGAAGCAATGACTCTAGTTTTTCAGCACGTCACAGAACTCGACGAACTTATCCAAAAGAAAGAACCATTCAAGCTCGTTAAGACCGATTCTGTCGCCGCGAAAGAAATTATTAAAGACCTCGTCATCAAACTCCACAATATCGGCCAAATGCTCGCACCCGCCTTACCAGAAACGAGCCGAAAAATGATGGCCATTGCAAAATCAAATAAAAAGCCGGAAGAGGCGCTGTTTTTGCGAAAAGACTAATGCCTAAATACATAGACATACACAGCCATGTGAATTTCAAAGCTTTTGACGAGGATCGGGAAGCGGTGGTTGCGCGTGCGCTGGAGAATGATACCTGGGTCATCAATGTGGGCACGCAGGCGGACACTTCGCATGCGGCGATAGACTTGGCGCACAAATATCCGGAAGGCGTGTACGCCATCGTAGGCCTGCACCCGATACATACTGGCGCATCGTACCATGACACAAAAGAACTCGGCGAAGGCGGAGCGGAATTTACTTCTCGAGGGGAAATTTTTGATAAGGAAAAATACAGGGAAATGCTTCGCGATCCAAAAGTAGTCGGCATCGGCGAATGCGGTTTGGACTATTATCGCCTTGAACCGGAATCTATAGAAAAGCAAAAGCAGGCTTTTATTGAGCAAATAGAAATTGCGAATGAAGCAGGGAAGCCCCTCATGTTGCACATAAGAAATAATCCCGAGAATAAAGAATCAAACGCATACACAGATTCTTTAGAAATTTTAAAAACTCACGCAAAAGTAAAAGGCGATGTGCATTTCTTTGCCGGTACACTGGAAGATGCGAAATGCTTCATTGATTTTGGCTTCACGCTTTCTTTCACTGGCGTCATTACGTTCACGCACGACTATGATGAAGTAGTACGACAGACGCCCCTGCATATGATCATGAGCGAAACTGATTCGCCGTATATTACGCCTGTGCCATATCGCGGCAAGCGAAACGAGCCGGCATATGTGCGGGAAGTGGTGAAAAAAATCGCCGAGATAAAGAATTTGCCCGAAGAGGAAGTGGCGGCGGCAATCATCGCCAATGCGCGCCGAGTTTTCGGAATCTGACCCCCTCCGCCTTCGGCACCTCCCCCTTAGTAAGGGGGAGGACGGGTAGGGGTTTACATCCCCGCCTATTTTTGCTACTATCAAAACATCTCATTTGAGCCGGCTCTGACTCCGGTTCACACAGGTCCATAATGAGATTTTATAAAGAAATATAAGGGTTTTTAAGCAAAAAAATGCAAAACGAAGAAAATAATGTAGACATAGAGGGAGCAGAACCGAGAATATACGAAGTCGGCTATCTTCTCCTTCCGACCGTAACCGAGGAAAATCTCCCGGCTGTATACGGCAATATGAAAGAACTCGTAGCCTCTCTCGGCGGCACGGCTATCTCGGACGAGATGCCTCACATGATGGGCCTCGCCTATCCGATGGTTAAAGTGCTCCAGAACGTGCGCCACACATTTGAGACGGCATACTTTGGCTGGATGAAATTTGAGATGGATCCGGCAAAAGTGGGCGAGATTAAGAAGAAGCTTGATCTTGATCCAGAGGTGCTCCGCTTCCTCACTATGAAGACCGTGAAGGAGAACACCGTGGCTACCAAGCGCTTTACCCGCCCTGACATGCGCCGCCGTTCTCCAAGCGCCAAGAAAGAAGGCGATGCTCCGGAAGCCCCGATAAACAAAGAAGAGATAGACCAGGAAATAGAAGCGATGGTGGCAGCTTAAATTAAAAATAATTGAGGTTCGCGAAATCAGCCCCCAAAAAATAAAACATGTATCTAAACAAAGCAATTGTAATAGGAAACCTCACCCGCGACCCTGAACTGCGCGCCCTTCCTTCGGGAATCAAGGTGTGTTCGTTCTCTCTCGCTACCAATCGCGTCTGGAAAGACAAGAACGGTGCAAAGCAGGAGAGCGCGGACTACCACAATGTCGTGGTGTTCGGACGCCAAGCGGAAACAGTCGCCCAGTATATGAAAAAGGGCTCATCCATGCTGGTGGAAGGTCGGATGCAGACAAGGAGCTGGGATGATAAGGACGGCAATAAAAAATACCGCACCGAGATAGTCGCCGACCGCACGCAATTTGGACCAAGAGGTACGGGAACAGGTGCAGGAACAGGAGGAGCGCCTGCATCAAACGGCACAGCAAACAGCCCGCAGAGCCTCGAAGAAGTAGATAGCATAGAGTATCCGGAAGAAGACATCAACCCAGAAGACATTCCGTTTTAATCGCCATTAATTAAAAATATATGAAACAAGATTACTTTTCAGCAAACAACATAAAACACATAGACTATAAGGATGTAGAAATCCTGAAGAAGTTTTTGAACCAGAGCGGCAAGATCGTGAGCCACAAGCGCTCCGGCACCACTTCCAAGAATCAGCGCCAGCTCACCCTCGCGGTCAAGCGCGCCCGTTTCTTTGGACTTCTGCCTTTCGTAGCTAAATAAGCCATATAAAAAAGCCTCCTTCGGGAGGTTTTTTTGTTGCCTTTTTTAGGTAAATCAAATACAATGAAGCCTATGGAAAATATACAAGAATCAGGTGCTGGAACGGAGAAGCTTATCACTTTTCGTTCTGTTTTGTCGCAAAGCTGGGGAGTAATAAAGTCTTTGTTTAAAGACCAAGTACTTTCTACTATTTTGCTTTTAATAGCGTTAGCGATACCTCTTATTAATGCATTTGCTTTTTCGTATGTCGTGATAGTGGCTGGCAGGAAACTGAAAGGAGAAAGCAATCCATTTGCTGGATCTTTCAAAATATATTTCAGCAAATTCTGGCAGATGATGTGGGTTGGGCTGGTATTCATCGGCATGCTTTTATGGCAGATGTTAAAGTGGGTAGGCATACCGCTTATCATTTTGGGAATTCTTACCCTTGCAGGTGTAAAAATAGATATTATAGGGCTTTTTATAATTCCCTTTATGTTTATCGGGTTCATCGCCCTGTATAAATATATGTATGGCTGGGTTTTTTCTCTACAAACGCTCTTCTTTGAAGACAAAAAAGGCATGAGTGCTTTGAAAAGGAGCTGGGAGCTGACTTACGGCAACAAATGGAAAGTATTTTTCTACTTTATGGGTGCGGCGCTTATACCGGCACTTATCTCTATACCGATTCTACTTGCAAGTGTCTTCATTTTTGGTGTTGATCTCAATGATGAAAATCTTTCTTATCAGCTCGTCCAATATGTGCTTAATGCTCCTATATGGTTGTTCTTGCTTACTTTCCTTACGACAATGTATGTTGCGATGAAAGACAATTTTGGTAATTTCAAAATGAAATTAAATGGCTGGTTAAAGTGGCTTATTATCGCTTTTATTACTCTTATCCCGATCGGAATTCTGGCCGGCATTGTGCTGACATCTTTGAGTGTCGCTCGCCAAAAAGGAATGGATGCACTTCAGCAATCACAGCAGAATGTTCAGACTGAAGATGGAGAAAGCGCGGCTGTAAATGGTGATGCGCGTATGATGCCTTTTGAGTCAGCTATGCTTCTGGTTGAGACCAAGGATGGCACAATGCCAAAAGGCGAAGCCACTGCCGCTTCCGTAAAGGCTGAACTTGATAAGAACGTCATCGTTTCACTCTTGAGCCAGGTAGAAGAAAAGGTCCTCATCATAAACGGCGAATCCGGTGGGGAGGGAGTATACGGCATGCTGTACATGTCTTCTAAAAACGGCGAAATGGAAGCATATATGAAAAATAATCCTGAAGACAATCGCGCGGCTGTAAACGAAGCTGTAAGCAAATTCCTCGCATCCGACTGGGCATATTTCACAAAGAATTTCTCGAATTTCCTGGGCTCTCAGCCGGTCTCAATCTAATTTTAAAAAATTTGACACAAATCACTTTTTGTGATAGTATTTTAGGCGTATTTTGCTCATTGAAATAAGGGTTTTTTGGCTTGCATAAGGTTAGTTATCTTTAATTTCCAACGCATGGAAATGTGGGATAACTAACTTTACAAAAACCACTAAACTCAATACACATGAAAACAATCATCTCTTCTCTCGCATTGATGCTTTGCATCGTTATCAATTCTGTACAGGCGCAAGCACCACAGGCTATCAATTATCAAGCTGTCGCTAGAACATCTTCCGGCACAGTGTTTTATTATCAAACTGTTGAAATTTTGATGAGTATAAGAGATGTATCTCCTTCGGGAAATATCATATATTCAGAAAAACACAGTGTAGTCACAAATCAGTACGGATTATTTACTGTACAAATAGGAATGGGATCTCCAGTTACTGGAGATTTTTCTTCTATTGTATGGAGTCAGGGAGAAAAATGGTTTCAAGTTGAAATCGATTTTTTCGGCACTGGAAGTTATTTCCTTTTAGGAATTGTTCAGTTTGTTTCTGTTCCATATGCTTTGTATGCTGAAAGTTCAGGAACTCCCGGAACACCCGGACCGACTGGTTCAAATGGTGTGAATGGAGTAAATGGTTCTACTGGTGTTACAGGTCCAACCGGCGCAAATGGCGTCAATGGTATAAATGGAAATACTGGTGCAACTGGTTCGCAAGGCGCAATTGGTTTGCAAGGAAATGTTGGTCCAATTGGATTAACAGGAATTGCGGGCATTAACGGGACTAATGGCACAACTGGCGCTACAGGAAATACCGGAGTAGCTGGTGTAAATGGATCGCAAGGTCCGACTGGCAATAATGGTATGAATGGTACAAACGGTGGCATTGGACCGACAGGAGCAAATGGACTGAATGGTTCAGATGGTCTTGCTGGTATAAATGGTGCAACAGGAAATACTGGTGTAACTGGTTCTGCTGGATTAAACGGAGCGATGGGTAATACCGGAGCTACAGGTACCGCAGGATTAAATGGCATTGATGGATTGAACGGCACGAACGGCGCAATGGGACCGACCGGACCTTCGGGGACTGACGGAACAAATGGTACTGATGGTGTGGCTGGATTAAATGGTACTAATGGACTAGATGGTATTACTGGTGCAACTGGCAACAATGGAATCAATGGTTCAGATGGAGCAAATGGAAGCACAGGTGAAACTGGAGCTACAGGTTCTGTCGGAGCTACTGGTCCGACTGGTTCTGCTGGAATAGACGGAGCGACGGGTAACACTGGAGCGACTGGAATTCCGGGAATGGACGGTACGAATGGCGTTGATGGTCTGAATGGTTCCACTGGTTCAACAGGCGCGCAAGGAATTGCGGGCGTGAACGGAACTGACGGAATTAACGGAGTGAATGGTAACACCGGCGCGACGGGAACTCCTGGGACAAATGGCACAAACGGCGTCACTGGTGCAACGGGTAATACTGGTGCAACTGGTGTAAACGGAACCAACGGTCTTGATGGTTCAACAGGCGCGCAAGGAAATACTGGAGCCACAGGTTCTGCTGGAATAAACGGTGCGACGGGCCCAACTGGTTCTACAGGAAATACGGGTTTAGCTGGTATTAATGGAACTGATGGTGTCGATGGCATTGATGGACTAGATGGCGCAAACGGTGCAACAGGTCAAACTGGTGCAACTGGTGCCGATGGAGCAGAAAATGCCTGGGGACTTTTTGGAAATTCTGGAACGACTTCAGGTACGAACTTCATTGGAACGATAGACAATCAACCGATTGATTTCCGAACTAATAATTCTGTTCGTTGGAGTATTACGACTAAAGGACAATTTGTTCCTACCAATAGTAACGACGCTATTTACATCGGCGCACTTGCTGGTGAAAATGAGAATCCTTCTAATGGTGGTACCAGTGTTTTTATTGGTGCTCTTGCTGGAATGCAAAATACTTCTGGTTGGGGGAATACAGCTGTTGGTCGTTGGTCTCTTATGAACAACACTACAGGGTTTGAAAATACCGCAATAGGAAGTAATGCTCTTAATCAAAACAGTACAGGCAGTCAGAATACTGCACTAGGAAGTGGATCTTCGGCTTCAAATACAATAGGGGCTAATAATGTTTCTGTTGGGTTTCTTTCACTCTATTCTAATATAGATGGAAGCGGAGAATCTGCATTTGGTTCCGGATCACTTTATTCCAATACAAGTGGAAATGCCAATTCTGGTTTTGGAAATGAAGCGCTTTATTCAAATACCACAGGTGGTTATAATACAGGTATTGGATGGAAAGCAATTTATTCAAACACAACGGGAAACTGGAATACCGCTGTTGGTTCTACTGCACTATTTGCGAACACTACCGGTGCTTCTAATACAGCAGTGGGTAATCAAGCACTTATGAGTAATACTACTGGATTTTGCAACACTGCTTTGGGGGTTTCAGCATTGGTATCTAATACTATTGGAAACTTTAATACTGCCACAGGTTTTGCTGCTCTGGGATCTAACACAGACGGAACATTTAATGTATCGGCTGGATATCTAGCACTTAATTCCAACACAACCGGTGGCGGAAATGTTGCTAATGGAGCATATTCTTTGTGGCAAAATATTGATGGGGGTTTCAACATTGGTGTTGGAACTTCTGCTTTGTATAATAATACAAGCGGACAGACTAATTCTGTTAATGGATGTTTGGCAATGTTTTCAAATACAACTGGTTCAAATAATACCGCTAATGGATTTAATTCATTGAGTAGTAATTTATCAGGAGATGGAAATACTGCCTCTGGTTATGATGCTTTATCTAGTAATACTACTGGTAGTTACAACACCGGAATCGGATGGGCTGCGCTTCAGAATAATACGACTGGTTTATTTAACACAGCGTTAGGAACTTCGGCATTTCCTTTTGGGACTAATTATTCCAACTCCACTGCTCTTGGTGCCTACACTGATATCACAGCCAGCGACCAAATTCGTTTGGGCGATGCATCTGTTTCCTCAATCGGAGGATTCGCAAACTGGACGAATGTTTCTGATGTTCGTTTTAAAAAGGACATCAAAGCAGAAGTGCCAGGTTTGGAATTCATCACGAAACTACGACCGGTGACATATCACCTTGATATGGATGCCATTGCGAGGGAGCTGGGTACGCCGGACAGCTTGCGCTTGAAAGATTCGGAAAAATTGAAAGGAGCAATCCTTCAATCCGGATTCATCGCGCAGGAGGTAGAACAAACAGCCAAAGAAATCGGTTATGATTTTAGCGGAGTAGATGCTCCGAAGAATGAGAATGATTTCTACGGATTGCGCTACGCGGAATTTGTTGTGCCGATGGTGAAAGCCATGCAGGAACAGCAGAAGATGATCGAAGCACTTCAAAAGGAGATTGAAGAGCTTAAGAGAAAGTAAAAAAATCTCCAAATGTAAAATCCCCGAACGGTAAGTTCGGGGATTTTTTTTTATTTCCCCTCTCTATTTTTATAAAAAATGGGGAGGGGTCAGGGGTGGGGCGTTACGCTCTCTCTACGTATTCATTCGTCTCAGTATTAATGATCACAGTATCACCTTCGTTGATGAACATCGGAGTGGTGATAGTCGCGCCGTTTTCAAGGACGATGAGTTTGTTTCCGCCTTTGGAGGTGTCGCCGCGGACGGCTGGAGGAGCTTCTTTTACTTTAAATTGCATCTTGATTGGAAGCTTCAGGCCGATGGTTTTTTCTTCGTCTTCATCGTCCGTCCAGATGAGGGCGGAGACTACCTCGTTCGCTTTCAGAAATTTTACGGTGTTGCCGAGGAGTGCTTCGTCAAGCTTGAATCTGTCTGCAGGATCGGTAGGGGAGCAGAACCAATACTCGCCTTTATTATGGAAAAGAAATTTTACTTCGCGCTTGGAGATATCCGCTTCGTCCGCCTTGTCGGAGACGTGATAGGTGGCGGGGAAGACCTTGCCGGAGATGAGGCTCTTGAGCTTTACCTGGTTTTGCGGCTTCCTCTGCTGGGTTCTCGCCACGTGGCTGTCTACAACCTCGCAAGGCTCGTCGCCATGAATGATAATTTTTCCGCCTCGTATTTCGCTGTATTCTAATTGTGCCATAATTCCTATATATTAGCAGAAAATCGTTTTTAGGCAAATAAAAATCCCGTACCTTGCTATCAGTACAGGATTAATTTAAGTTTTGTTTCCCCCCGTTCAAAATCTCAGGAAATCCCAAAACATTTTTTTTGACAGTAAATTGACCAAACTTTTCTTCTGCCGCGAGCATCGCATTTTTAAGTTCCTGGGGAGTGAAAAGTTCCTCCACGTTCTTATAAGATTTAATATCCCTGTTTTCAACTAATACCATTCCTTTAGGATATTTATCAACAACGAGGTACGCATCAAAAGTTCTTTCAGGATCGGCGGCAAATACCACTTTTTCTTCCTGAATGTTTTTACTGCTGTTCTTTTTCAAGTGGTCTATAATAAAATCTACCACTTGCTGTTTTTCAGTTCTATTTTCCGGTTTGTGTTCCATGGCAGATATATATTAGTTTTTATCACTATATCATTTTTTCTTAATAAAATCCATAAGAGTAAGAAAAATCCTGCTTTAAGCAGGATTTTTCAAGACTTATTTATTCCTCTTCATTCACCGGAGCGGCGGGCTGGATGGAGCCGAAGCTTTTACGGACTTCTTTTTCTATTTCTTTGGAGACCTTTGAGTTCTCGCGAAGCCAAGTGCGGGTGGCGTCATAGCCGCGGCCCATCGGTACTTTGCCGTCTTTGCCTTTGTATGAATACGACGCGCCGGATTTTTCTACCAGGCCGAGCTTCTCGCCGAGAGCCATGAGCTCGCCTTCGCGGGAAATACCTTCGCCGTAGATGATATCAAATTCCGTCTGCTTGAAAGGGGAGGCCACTTTGTTCTTTACCACTTTCACGCGGGTGCGCGCGCCGACGGTCTCTTCGCCTTTCTTGATGGACGCGATGCGGCGGATGTCCAAGCGCACGGAGGTGTAAAATTTCAGCGCCTTGCCGCCGGTTGTCGTTTCCGGATTGCCGAACATCACGCCGATCTGCATGCGGATCTGGTTTATGAAAATGACGACGGTCTTGGTGCGGGCGACGATGGCAGTGAGCTTCCTGAGCGCCTGGCTCATGAGGCGAGCCTGTTTGCCCACATGGTGCGCGCCCATGTCGCCTTCTATTTCGTCTTTCGGAGTGAGGGCGGCCACGGAGTCTATGACGATGACGTCAATTTTTCCCGAGCGCACGAGGGAGTCACAGATTTCAAGCCCCTGCTCGCCGGTGTCCGGCTGGGAGATGAGCAAGTCTTCTATTTTCACGCCGAGTTTTTTGGCGTATTCGGGATCCATGGCATGTTCGGCATCTAT
This sequence comes from uncultured Candidatus Saccharibacteria bacterium, assembly GCA_964348725.1. Taxonomy (GTDB): domain Bacteria; phylum Patescibacteriota; class Minisyncoccia; order Phycocordibacterales; family UBA9973; genus UBA9973. Next base: position 19,558 of record CAYGDG010000005.1, on the reverse strand, counting down.
GAAGGCGCAGATGCCGCCTTTTTTCTGCGCTTCAGCGATGACGTGTAGGGTGAGCGTCGTTTTTCCTGAAGATTCAGGGCCGAATATTTCTATGACGCGTCCGCGGGGAAGGCCGCCGACGCCGAGTGCCATATCCAAACCGATGGAGCCGGTGGGGATGACGTTGATATCAACTTTCGGTGAATCGCCGAGCTTCATGATGGAGCCTTCGCCGAATTTCGTCTGAATAGAGCGGATAGTATCTTCTATCGCTTTATTGCCGACGCTTTTTAATACTTTTTCTTTTTTTGCTTTCATATTGTTTCGCAGAAGTTAATTTTCCTCAGGTCCTCGGTTTTCCCCGACAGTAGTCGGGGCCAGACCGTTCGGAAAACTAACTTCTGCTTCATACATTAACTGATAATTTTTAATATCGACATGCCCGAACTTATCGAGAGCTTCTATGGCTATGATATTATACCCTGAAAGCAGGGCGATTGTCTCGTCAAAATTTCCCTCTTGATCTATGGATATTTCTCGTCCATCCAAGGTTAATTTTAAAGCATTTTTGGCCCGGCCGGTCACATGCACGATGCTTTCTGTATATGTGGCGCCGTCCGTAATATTCACATCTTTGATTTGTACGCCGAAAATGAGCTCGCGCGAGCGGAAGAAAGCGTATACAGCGATGAGCAGAAAAAGGAGGATTACGCCGATTATTTTGAATGCTTTCTTTGCGTCTTGATTCATGTTTGTGTGAGGCAAGACCTCACACGGGAGGTCTTGCCTCTGGTTACATTATATTTTCACCGGTTTCCGTACGGTCAATTCGCTCCAATACTTCACGCGGCTTGGCGCCGTCGCCGGGGCCGATGACGCCGCGCTCTTCAAGGATATCCATCAGGCGAGCGGCACGAGCATAGCCGAGTTTTAATTTGCGCTGGAGGAATGAAGTGGATGCTTTGCCGGCTTCTATGACCGTCTGCCTCGCTTCTTCATACATTTCGTCATCGTCTTCACCATCTTCATCATCCAATGTGCTTTCAAAAATGCTCTTGTCAGCCGAGAGGCCGCCGGCAGTCATATTTATCTCATCGCTAATTTCATCTCTGTACGCATCAGCAAGATATTTTACGACTTTCTTCACTTCTGTTTCTGTAATGTAGGCTGACTGCAAGCGCTCCGGCTGGGCTTGGCCCGAAGAATAGAGCATGTCTCCCTGACCGAGCAATTTTTCTGCGCCGCCGGCATCTAATATAGTGCGCGAATCTATTTGGGAAGATACTTTCAGGGCGACGCGAGCCGGCACGTTCGCCTTGATGAGGCCAGTGATGACATTCACTTCCGGACGCTGGGTAGACAATATAAGGTGTATGCCCACAGCGCGGGACATTTGAGCCAGGCGTACAATAGCGCTTTCCAGTTCGCGCGGGTAGGCGATCATGATGTCAGCGAGCTCGTCTATAATAATGACGATATACGGCATGCGGTCTGGTTCTACTTCAGTCTCAGTGCCGTCGGCATTCTTTTTCATTTTCTTTCCTCCTTTTGCAATCACTTCATGATACGAAGTGATATCGCGCACGGATTCTTCCTGCAAGATATCATAGCGGCGATCCATTTCTTTTGCCGCCCATTTGAGAGCAAGGATAGTTTTCTTTGCTTCAGTAATGACAGGGGTCAAAAGGTGTGGAATCTTGTTATATAGCGTAAGTTCCACGCGCTTCGGGTCCACCATGATAAATTTCAGCTCATCCGGACCATTTCTATAGAGCAGGGAAGTAATGACAGAGTGAATAGTAACGGATTTTCCGGAGCCTGTCGTTCCCGCGATGAGGGCGTGCGGCATTTTAGCCAAGTTACCAAAGGAAGCTTTGCCGGAAATGCCGCGGCCGAGGGCGATGGTAAGGGGATTCGGGGAATTCTGGAAGTTTGGATCACCGAGGAGCGTAGCGAGGCCGACGGTTGATTTTGTTTTATTTGGAATTTCAATACCTACCAATGATTTGCCCGGGATAGGAGCTTCAATGCGGAGGGGATGAGCGGCGAGGGCGAGGGCGAGGTCACTTTGTAAGCCCACAATGCGGGAGAGCTTCACGCCTTCGGCCGGCTTTAATGCATAGCGAGTGATGGAAGGGCCGACGGTGATTTCATCCATTTCTACTTCAATGCCGAAGTTTGCCAAAGTGCGCTTGATGATATTCGCATTCGCTTTCACATCACCAGTATTCGGCTTACCCGAATCTTCTTCAAGTAAATTGAGCGGCGGGGGAACATAATCGCCTTCTTTGTGCTTGCGCTTCTTTATCGGCATTTCTTCGGTTTCCTCCCCTGCTAAGGGGAGGTGCTCCGGCTTGCCGGAGCGGAGGGGTGCTTTTGTTTCTTTCACCCCCTCTGCCTTCGGCATCTCCCCCTTCGCAGGGGGAGCACCCTCCGTTTCCACTCCTGTTATTTCGTATTCATCCTCTTCGCCGAGGGCTTCCAATTTTTCATCCAGTTTTTTCTTATTTTCCGCCGCGCCTTCCCAGAGATTTTTGAAGAATGGAATGAGCGCTGGCTTTGCGTCAAACATGACGAGGAGCGAGATAATGAGGAGCGCGCCGAGTAGGATAATGCCGGCATACATATCAAATAAATATACGAGCGGCGAAGCGGCTACTTCGCCGAGAAATCCGCCCGCGCCGCCGGATGTTTCCGGAAAGCCGGATGCTATTTGTATGATGCCGAGGCCGGAGAAAAGGAACAGTGCGCCGGAGAGCGTGCGGGTCAGTCCGATATTCGGGCGCTCGCTTTTCACAAAAGAAATGCCGAGCAAAATGCACAGCACCGGCAAGAGCACATAACCCCAGCCGAGCAAGAAATATAAATTTGTATATACGAACTTTCCTCCCGTTCCCGCTATGCCGAATGCCGCCATGAATAAGAATAAAGCGAGCACGAAAAATATGACGGCCGCGATGCCGTGCTTTGTTTCGGTTTTCAGGTTGCTTGGTTTTTTTGTATCTCGCTTAGATTCTTTTGTAGAAGATTTTTCTTTCTTTGACATGGGAGTATTTTATCATAAAAATTTGTTATGCGTTTTCCTCTCCTCCTTTCCGAGGAGGAGTGCCCGACTTGTCGGGCGAGGTGGTGATTTGAATGCAGAATTACCACCCCGGCTTTTGATTACAAAAGCCACCCCTCCTTACTCAAGGAGGGGAAAAAATTCAGCTTGCTATTTTACCTGTCCTATATATAATGGACTTCATGAATAACGGCGAACACAACGCAAAAAATCTCTCGGACAATGTGTACCCCACCCCAACCCTCCCCTTAGTAAGGGGAGGGCGAAGGGAGGGGTCCGAAAAGCTTAAAAAGCTTATAACTGCGCTCTACATGGTAACGGACATAATGGACAATACTGAACCTATAAGGCTGAAACTGCGTTCTCTTGGTACGGATGTCCTATCGGACACAAACTTGGAAGTTGGACTTCCAAGTGGAAGTCCAACTTCCAAGTTTCATGCGATCATCGCGCTCTTGGACATAGCCGGCACCATGGGCATGATTTCAGACATGAATCGCACTATCTTGGCGTGTGAATTTGAAAAATTAATCCAGCCAAAACATGAGTTTTCTTTGGAGGGGTTTTTGGATTTTAATTCTCCTCTTGAGGAGTACCCAAAGGGGGAGGTGGAGGATTTTCCCCCTCTCCTTAATAAGGAGAGGGGCAGGGGTGAGGTTCTTCACCGAGCCACCCCAGAAGAGGGAAACATGCGCATCGGCGTACAAAGAGGCGGCACACTTATGAAAGCCATCTCGGACAAAATAAAAGACAAAACAGGTGAGGCAAGACCTAGCATGCTAGGTCTTGCCTCACGGACATCTGATTTTGATGTCCTAAAGAAAGATCGCCGAAATGAAATCTTGAAAATCATAAAAGACTCGCCCGCCGTGGAGGGGAAGAAAAGCGCTACCATATCAGACATCCGCCTTGCCGCGGAGGGCACGCTCGCGAATTGCGGGGAGAAAACCCTCCAGCGCGAGCTGGCCTCCATGGTGCAAAATGGTTTATTAAAAAAAGTTGGGGAAAAAAGATGGAGTAAATATTTTATAAAGGACAGGTAGAAGCGGTGCCTGCCCGCCTGTGGCGGGGAGCCGCTATTTCTTGGCAAAGTAGACAATCTGTGGTGCGGTAAAAAACCTGAAATATACCTCCTTTTGATACGTTATATATAGTGAAGTCTTCCTATTTGTACAGGTTGCATTTGCGCCTGAAATATGCGAATATAGGCTTCAGGTAAATCGTGCTGAAAAGCATGAGTTATCCACATTATATTTGCCCTGTTATTTACAGGCATATTATAATGGAGCTGTGTTCGGAAGGCGCGAATTTTTTTTCGCGTTTCGCCGTACACTTGTCCGCCTTCGGCGGGCATGATCGTTGAAAATAAAATAGTTTTTTGTGTTCAACGATTAGTAGATTTTAGATATCTAATCATCTCTTATTAAAAAGGGGATGATTGATAAAATATGCGCAACTTAGTTGTGCACCGGATTACAAACCGGCGCACGTCGAAACTAACAAATTAACGCGCATGCAAATTAATAATAATTATGAGTAATTCATTTACATCAAAATTCCTCCTTGGAGTGATGATGCTCGCAGTTATGTTTGTCGGAGCTTTCGCTCTCGCAAATACAGCTAACGCTGCAAGCTGCGCATCTTTCTCCATGACCTTCTTGAAAAAAGGTATGAAGAATTCAGAAGTTAAGTGTCTCCAAGAGATGCTTAACGAAAAAGGTTACAACGTAGACGGCACTGGTGCCGGCTCCGCTGGTAAGGAGACCACTTACTTCGGCAATGCAACATTGGCTGCCGTGAAGACTTTCCAAGCTGCAAACAGCCTCGTTGCTGACGGCATCTTTGGAGCAAAGTCCCGCGCTGCTCTCGTAGCTGCTGGTACTGTAGTCGCTAATCCAGCGACCCCAGGTAGCCTCTGCCCTAACGGTATGACATTGGCAAGCAATTGCTCAATGGCTCCTAACGGCACGACTGTTCCAGTAACTGGTATGGTTACCGTAGCTTTAAGCTCTTCCAATCCAGCTTCAGCTGTAGTTGCTACCAAGACTGCTAACAATCCTGTTCTTGCTCTTAGCATTGCTAATGGCACAACTGGTTCTGTTAACATCACTGGTCTTAACCTCACCAAGACTGGCTATTACGCAAACACCAATATTTCCGGTGTCTCCGTATATGACGGTTCTGGTGTGCGCCATGGAAACGTTGTTACCTCCCTCGGAGCTAACGGTGTAGCGACGATGACTTTTGTCACCGATCCTATCGTGGTTGCTGCTGGTACTACTCAGACTGTTTGGGTTAAAGTTAACCTCAGCGGTACTGACACTGGAACAGTTGGCTTCAATGTAAATTCTGCTACCGATGTTATGGTTTCTGGTGGTACTGTTACCAGCAGCTTCCCAATTGTTGGTAATCAGATGAGCATAGTTAACGGAACAAACTCAGTCGCTACTGTGACTGTAGACGTGCTTCCTGTTAACTCCACAGGCGCAAGCTTGAATGCTGATGCAAACGCTTCTCAGGACATTTCAAAATTCCGCATCCAGGAAACTTCCAGCAACGAAGATGTTAAGCTCTACGGCTTGACTCTTTGGAACAACGGAAATGCTTCCGCTACCGATTACAAGGACGTACAACTTGTTGATTCAGCAGGCAATATCCTTGCAACCGCACAGCCAAACGGCCAGAACGTACAGTTCGTACTCACTGCTCCTTACTCGATCACAAAAGGTCAGACTAAGGATTTCTGGGTCAGAGCTAAAATCGTCGCTGGCGCATCTCGCACGATCCAGTTTGTAGTTTACAATGACTATGATATTGATGTTCGTGGCGTAACCACTAGCGCAGGACTTCTCCCTACTGCCGCTGGCGCAATTGATACAACGTTCCCTATCGGTGACACGACTTCTGTGTACAACAAAGTCACTGTTGCTTCCGGTTCATTTGTATTCACTCGCGCTTCTGATTCTTCCTCAACTGCAGTAACTCCAGGAGCAACTGGCGTTGTGCTTGCGAAGTACATCGCAAAGCCTATAGGAGAGAGCATGGAACTCCGTGCAATTTCTTTCGGTCTTGATCAGAATGCAGGATCAGTCAACTTGACTGGTACTGTATATGTAAAGGTGAACGGCGCTATCGTATTCAGCGCAGCAGCAAATACCACTAACTTCCCAGCTGCTGGTACTGCTTCTAGCCGCTCACTGTCTTCATATCCGATCTTGAACGCTGGTGCTGAAAACACTATCGAAGTAGTCGCTGATGTTAGCTCTTCTGCTACCAGCTCCGACTCTTACTTCGTAAATGATTTTGACATCACTTCTGTAAAGCGCTTGCTTACCAACGATATCACCGACCCTTCAGTCAGTGCTATTGATGGATACACTCGTGCTGTACAGTCTGCTAAGATAAATGTAACTACTCTTTCTACCCCTGTCGCTACTTCTGTAGTTGCAGGCACGAACGGAGTAGAGCTTGCAAACTTCCAGTTTGACGCTACTTCTTCTGGTGAAGATGTACGCATCTCTAGCATTACTGTAACCGACACTCTCGGTTCCGGTGTTGACTACTCTGGTATTGCAAACCTCACATTGAAGGATGCAACTGGTAATGTTCTTACCACTACTTCTTCAACATCTGTTAACGCAAACACTGTTACTTTCAACTTGAGCAACCCAGTATACGTAACCCGCACCACCCCAGTAACCCTCAAGCTCTATGGAGATGTGATTTCCGCAACAGGAGTATCACACACTTTCAAGATCGCTGACGAGAATGTTACTGCGACTGGTAAGGATACTGGAAACAGCATCACTCTGGCAAACCAGGTCGGTACTGGATCCGGACAGGCTATGACTGTAGTAGCTGCTGGTACCCTCACAAGCTCAGTCTTGTCTGGTACAAATGCTACCCCTTCTGTAGCTCGTAACGTAAACATTGGTTCTCAGGATGTTACTGCTTTTGCTTTCAGACTTAACTCACAGTACGAGGCTCAGAAGGTCACTACTTTGACTTTGAAAGCTATCGCGAACGCAGGTATTCGCGCTACTAGAACTGTTGCTGTAGGCGCTGTCCCTGCTGACGAAGAAGATGTAACCATCGGCCAGTGTGTAATCGAATTCGAAACCACAACTGGTTCTGAAGATTCAGACTGCTCTGATGATGCTGCTGAAATCAATAGGACAACAAACAACACTGCTGCTTTGATCGCTACTGCGATGAGAGCTATCACTGGCGCTAATGATGCTAACGGAAACATTGCTTTCTCTGGCACTGGCGCTAATGTGATCGCTACGCACGCCGCTGTTGCTGCTGCTGCTGTTGCTTTCACTGATAACACTACGGGTGATATCTCTTCAACTTCTACCACTACTGGTGTAGTTGCAACTGGTACTCTCAAGGTAACTGATCTCGCTAATATTGAGCTCTATGCTCAGTCTGGTAATGGCACAATGACGCTTTTTGCAACTGCTCCGCAGTTTGCAAGCTGCACATCTAACGTATGCACCTACACTTGGACTAGCGCGGACAACCTCCTGCCTTCCGGTATGACGGTTTCTCCAAACACTCCAGTGAATGTATACACAAAAGCTGATGTTCAGAGCCCAGGTATCGCTACTCTTGGTGATAGCTTCTCTATGACCCTCAGCTCTGACGGTACTGACCTTATAGCTAAGGGTGTTACCACAGCTTCCGCTCCAGCTTACGCTGGCGCAGTCGTAAACAACAACGGTGTTGTTACCAACATCGTACCGTTTGATGTAAACGTAGTAGGAACATATCCTACTGCTGATACATCTCTTACAGTTGCTGCTGGTACTCAGCTTGCACGCTTCAAGATCATGAACTACGGCTCTGCTGCGGTCACGATCACAGATGTAAAGCTTTCTGATAACGGTGCACACACCGCTACAGACTGGACTTACAATCTCTACTCATCCAACGAGAACGGTAACACTTACTTGAGCACCTTGGTTGACAACGATGGAACTGATAACTCAGCAAACGTCGTAGACTTCGGTTCTCTTGATTCAAGCTTTACCATCTCCGGCGGTTCATACAAGTACATTACGGTCTATCTCTCAGCTGGCACAGTTGCTACTGGGGACAACGTAGCGTTCGGTGTTGCCGCTTTGGGTGATATAGACTACAGCGTAGCTGAGACTGATCTCGGTTATGACGGAAATGTAGACGGAGACACTCAGGATACCATCACTGGTCTTCCTACGAGCGGTCTTCCAGTCAACGCTTCTTTCTCAGCTCTCTAATTCTTAGAGAATGAGCTAAGTTTAGCGGAACTATAAAACGCAACAAAAACCACCCCTTTCGGGTGGTTTTTGTGTTGTAAGGCGCAGTACAGGGTTATCCACAATTAAGTGGGCTTACAGTGCTGTATTTGTTATAATATCTATGCTCTTACTATAAGCGCTTAAGGTCTTATTATTTATTAGTTTTAATTATAAAATATGAAATTATATTTCAAAAATGTTTCCATAGTAGCGTTCGTCTTCGCTTTGGCGTTCGCTTCATTCGGTTTAGTTTCCGTGAACAAAGTGCATGCAGCTAACACAATTGTTACTAAAGCATATTTGGATGCAAACACAAACGGGACTGTTGAAAAAATTCGCTGGGTGATGGATGAAAATGTCACAGCTTGTGCATATGAAGCAGGGGACTGGACCGTAAACACAGCAGGCTCCATTAATGTAGCTATTACTGGTCTCAGCTGCACTGGTTCTGATACCAACCTTGATATTCTAGTCACTGCTGATGCTAATGAAACTGGAGGATCTACTGCTCCAATCATTAGTTATGCAAACGTAGGAACAGCAGGAAGCGTTACTTTGACTTCTGGGGTAATGACTGCAAAAGCTTCTCAGTCTATTACAGACGGAGCGGCCCCAGTCATCCTCACTGGAGTATTTACTGACAACAACAATAACGGTGCTGTAGACCGCATAATATATACGACTACTGCTGATACCGGTATGGTTTGTACAGCATATACTGGTAACGTGGACATGACAGTAAACACTGCAGGTACTGTAGTAATCGCTCGTAACGCATCTGACTCTTGCGCCACAAACGGCACCTCTACATTTACTATAACTTTGGCTACCCCAGGTACGGTAAACACTACCGGTGGTGCTACATTGCCTGTAGTCACCTACACCCAGCCTGGCAATGGTTTGGAAGACGGAGCATTGAATGATGTGCCTACAAAGTCTTCTCTGACGTTGGCTGACTCCGCTCTACCGATAGCTGTCACGCTTACCCCTACAGATACTGCGAAAGGAATAAGCAGGACAAGTGCGCTTTCTGTCATTTTCTCTGAACCAATGACGACTGGTTCGCTCACATTCGCCACAAGTCCTGTAGTTACTTACACTCCCACATGGTCAAATGGTGATAAGACCGTAAGTTTAGCACACAGCTCATTCCCTCATCATGAGACATATACAGCGACAATTTCAGCTGCTACGGATGCAGCAGCTGGTTTAAATAGCTTGTACGGCATGCCTTTTTCCTGGACATTTACTACCATAGGAACTCCAGTTGTAGGTTCAAATCCAGTGGAGGATGCTTCTACTACCGGTACTACCGTAACTACGACTACTACAAATACAACAACTACCACTGCTAATCCGGGTCTGACGATCAATTCAATTCCTGTTACTGCTGACGCATTGGCGCAGCTAGTAGTGACTGGTACCCCGACTATTCCTACTGTCACTGTTATCGATTCAGACGGTTCAGTATCTGTAATCACTATGACTGTCACTAAGAAAAGTTCAAAAGCGAATGTCATGCACTTGCAGGAGGCCTTGAATAAAGTCCTTGCTATGAAGCTTTCTAAGCTGCTCGTCGTTGACGGCAAGTGGGGTGGAAAGACCGAAGCCGCTATCAAACTCTTCCAGAAAGAGAACGGCCTCAAAGCTGACGGCATCTTCGGCGCAAAGTCTCGCGCAAAGATGAACGTCATGCTGGAAATGTAATCTTAATTTCCTGCTTCCGCAAGGACTGTCCTTGCGGAAGCAATGCCGCAGGATTTACTGTCTCCGTAAGTGGAGCCGGATCTCCAGGCATGGAAACCACTCTCTTCGGCAATGCTACCCTGAAAGCTGTCAAAGCTTTCCAAAAAGCAAAAGGCCTCACCGCGGACGGCATCTTCGGATCAAAGTCCCGCGCGAAGCTGATGGGGATGTAAGATTAGTTTCTAGCGGCTAGGTTCTAGTTGCTAGGAATAAAATCAAATAAAGCACAAAATCCGCCGGAAGGCGGATTTTTGCTACTTCTAGAATTTGCAGAAAAATAGAGTGTTTGGTATAATGAACGTATGACCACGATAACAATTCCCCACAATCTAATAAAAGAAAAAGACCTCATGCTCGTCCCTCGCTTGCAGTACGAGAGTCTTTTGAAGCACTTAAAGATGGTTGAAGATGACGAACATTTATGGAAAAGAGCCGCTAAAGATAAGTTTTTTAAATCTTACAGTAAATCTGACGAAATTTATGACCAAATATAAATTTGGCGATATTGTTTTCGCTACTTTTCATCAAACAGACGGGAATAAGAAAAAACGCCCAGCTCTTGTCGTTCTGGATATTGGAGATGATGATATTGTGCTTGCGCCGATAACAAGCGCTGAGCGGACTGGCAAAGGAGATACTAAAATTAAAAATTGGAAACAATCGGGATTATTGCTTGATTCGTGGGTGAGATTGGCAAAAGTTGCCACTTTAAGAAAAGCAGATTTACAAAGACAGCTTGGGGTTCTTTCTATTGGCGATAAAAAGCAGACAGTTTCAGTTTGGAATAAATTATACAAGTTTTAACTTGAAGCATGTTCTGTCGCAGGATGCTCTGAAGGCGTGAAGAATGAGCAGGTGAAATGCATGCAAAAGATGCTGAATGCCGCAGGATTTACTGTCTCCGTAAGCGGAGCAGGATCTCCAGGCATGGAAACCACTATCTTCGGCAATGCTACCCTGAAAGCTGTCAAAGCTTTCCAAAAAGCAAAAGGCCTCACGGCGGACGGCATCTTCGGATCAAAATCCCGCGCGAAGCTGATGGGGATGTAAATCTGTCCTCTCATGTGGTAATTCCACAAAAACAAAAATCCCCGTAAGGGGATTTTTGTTTTCACCCTCTCCTTTTCAGGAGAGGGCAGGGGTGAGGTTTGCAAAGAAAACAGAGTTTGATATACTTATAAATATGAAAGAGGAAATAACAAATATAGAACTCTTAGAAGCCATAAATAATGGTTTCACCCGTGTGGAGGAAAGACTTTCACGTGTAGAAGATACTACTATGGCTACCAAGGTTGATTTAGAACAAGTCAAAACTAATTTGCGGGATTTTAAGCTTGAAACTCGGGAAAATTTTGATAAAACTAATGGAAAAATAGATGATTTGACCCAAGTAGTTATGGATAATCATGATAAAAGAATTGAAACTTTAGAAACAAAGGTTTTTGGAGTTCCTTTGGTAGTTTAATTGCTTGCGCAAGGACTGTCCTTGCGCAAGCACTCTACCATGAAAGGTAATCCCGAAGAAGATTAAAGAAAAAATCCGCCTTAGAAGGCGGATTTTTTCTTATGCTTGCCTTCGGCTTATGTATTAGCCGAATAGGGCTGGCGCCCCACAAGCACATTTTTAGTACAGCAATAGAAGGAAAGAAGTCAACTGTTCTCGCAACTCTCGCAAGTGCTTCCGCAAGGACAGTCCTCGCGGAAGCAATGCTACCCTGAAAGCTGTCAAAGCTTTCCAAAAGTCCATCATCAGCGATGGACTATGAGGGGTGGTTTTTGATTTGTTGCCTGGTATGTGTGCTATACTAAGTATTATCAACCAAATGCCCTAAGAGGAAAAAGAAAAATATATGGAAAAAAATAAGAGCACTGTCATCGCCATCGTAGCCGCCCTCGTGCTTGTACTCGCAATTGTAATCTGGTCAGCTAACAAGAAGGATGAACCGAAAATAAGTGAGCCATCCTCTGAAGAACAGGCTGAAGTGGAATCCGTGGAAGATACGACTGAAGGCAGTGTGAACGCCCCAGCCGCCGCCACTGCTCCTGCAAAGCTTCTTTCTTACAAGGAGGCCTTGGTATTGTATAAGGACAGAAGGATACAGTTGGATACTGTATGCCAAGCGCATCCGAATGCCGCGACCTTCAAGAATGGCTCAAGCATCATGGTAGACAATCGTTCTGCCGTTACTCGCACTGTGAAGCTCGGCAGTACATTCACTATCAAGGGCTATGGTTTCAAAATCGTAAAGCTTTCAAGCTCTACGGTGCCGGCCACATGGCTCATAGACTGCGATTCCTCGCAGAATGTGGCTACGATTCTGATTCAGAAATAATGCCAAGAACAAAAAATCCCCGTAAGGGGATTTTTTGTTCTTGGCATGTTATTAAAAACACTTCCGCGGGGTGGCATGAATGTATGGTATAATTACTTACATGGTTACGAAGCATTTTTGGAAAGTTCTGACAGTATTTTCAATCATGATAGGGTTGGGGCTTCTCGGCATATTCCTCTCTTCGTATTTTGATGACAGCGATGCGCAATCCCTCATCTGGGGTCCGCAGGAGGGAGCAGTTGCAAGCACAGAATAATCGTGCTATGATACACATACCGCAAAGAAAGTAGGTTGGGCATACCTTTAAATCCTACTCAGTGGTCGAACGGTATTTTTGCGGCTGCAAGGCCGTTTTTTATTTTAAACAAAACAACATGCTATTAAAATCAAGAAAAGAAGAAATAGTAAAAGACCTGTCCAAGGCAGTGGACGGAGCGGAGACTTTGGTCTTCGTAAATTTCCACGGCTTGCCGGCAGGCGAAGCGACGAATCTACGGAGGGATCTTCGTAACAACGGCGTATCATACACCGTGTCCCGAAAGACGCTCTTAAAGCGCGCGCTCGCAGGAAAAGCGGAAGGTGAGATCCCGGATCTTTCCGGAGAAGTAGCCATCGCGTATTCCACGGATGAGATCGCGCCAGCAAGAGAAGTCTATAATTTTGAGAAGACCCACAAGGGAATGCTCAAGATTCTCGGCGGTATCTTTGAAGGAAAATTCGTGCAAGGCGAAAAGATGATGGAAATCGCCACCATCCCGAGCCGTGAAGTTCTTTTGTCCAAGATTGCATTCTTGCTCAAGAGCCCGATACAGCGCTTGGCTATCGCAGTTTCCGAAGTATCAAAAAAGAAGTAGAAGAAAAATTATTAACTTATAAAAATAACAATAAATTATTATGGCAAAATTTGACGCATTTATGGCAGACTTGGAAAGCGCATCAGTCCTTGAACTCAACGACTTGGTGAAGGCTATAGAAGAAAAGTTCGGAGTATCCGCTGCGGCAGTCGCAGCAGCAGGTCCTGCAGCAGCAGGCCCAGCGGCAGAGGAAAAGGATGCATTTGAAGTGCACCTCGCATCCGCTGGTGAGCAGAAGATCGCGGTGATGAAAGTCATCAAGGAAGCGCTCGCTCTCGGACTTAAGGAAGCGAAAGACCTCGTGGACGGCGCTCCGGTAAAACTCAAGGACGGTATGAAGAAAGCCGAAGCTGAAGAAATGAAGAAGAAGATCGAAGAAGCAGGAGGCAAAGTTGAGCTTAAATAGCTCAACTTTGAGCCGGAAGCGCGACGGCGCTGAGGCGGGGGCTGCGCAAAATTTCAGCAGAAATTTATGTGTGGCCAGGTAGAATTGAAATAATATTCTTGCGCAACAAAAAACCCCGACGTACGTCGGGGTTTTTTGTTGCGTACAATTTTAATTGTTGTATAATAGCCCCGATATGGAAATCTTGGGAAAAGTATTAGGTTCGCCGGCGCGCGTGAAGATAATGCGCCTCTTTATGCTGAATCGCAGCAAAGTCTTCTCTGGCAAGGAAGTGACCAATCGCAGCCGAGTTTCTTCCGCTGCCGCGCGTGCGGAACTCAAGATCCTTTCCGCCGCAGGCTTTATAAAGAAACGCAGTGAAGGTCATGCTTTTAATCCTTCCTTCAAATACGCATCCGAATTCGAAGCGATCTTGACTCACACCGAAGCTTTTAACAAAGAGGGCATAAGCGAAGTATTCAAAAAAGCCGGGCGGGTAAAATTGCTGGTTATTTCCGGCGTATTCATCAAAAATAAGGAAAGCAGAGTAGATCTTCTCATTGTGGGAGATAGACTGAAAAAGAGCAAGATCGAAGAGGGAATAAAGAAGCTGGAAGCTGACACAGGAGCGGAACTGACCTATGCGGATTTCGAGACAAAAGACTTCATTTATAGGCTCAATATGTACGACAAGCTCGTGCGGGATATATTGGATTTTCCTCATGAAGTGGTATTACAGCATAAAGAGTTATCCACACATCTCCTCAAAAAGAGCTAGGAAATTGATATAATAATGCCAGAACTTTACAAGGTCGAACTTTAAAGTTTTTATCAATAATTAGCTTAATTTTTAATAATAAATATGAATAATATTTGGATTACTTGGGGCGACGTATTCAACGCATCCCTCCAGGAACTGTGGTGGGGCTTTATCCAGTTTGCTCCGCGCCTTATCCTCGCTATCGTGCTCTTCGTCATCGGCTGGGTATTGGGTAATTTGGTTGCTCGCGCTTTTGAGCACGTCGTCAGCGCGCTCAAAGTGGACAAGCTCTTCCAGAGCATCGGCATGGACGATCTCCTTCGCCGCGCCGGTATGAACTTGAACAGCGGCTACTTTATAGGGCAGATTGTGAAGTGGTTCGTTATCGTTATTTTCCTTCTTCCATCCCTTTCTCTCGTCGGCCTGAACTATGTGTCCACCTTCCTCCGCGAAGATGTACTTATTTTCCTCCCGAGAGTTATCGTGGCAGCCCTCATCCTCATCATCGCTACCATCGTAGCTGAAGCGCTTTCTCGCGCGGTGACTGCGGGTAGCAAAGCTATGAATCTCCGCTCTGCAAATATGCTCGGCACTATCGCCAAGTATGCTGTGTGGGTTTTCGCTTTCATCATCGCTCTCGGCCAGCTCGGCGTAGCTGCAGCTTATATGCAGATACTCTTTGCAGGTATCATCGGCATGTTCGCAGTAGCTGGCGCTTTGGCGTTCGGCCTCGGCGGCAAGGACCATGCGTCCCGCTTCATCAGCAAGCTCGGTGAAGACATGTCTCATCGCCAATAATCAGAAATAATTTTCTGAATTTTAAACAAAGAGCGCTTCGGCGCTTTTTGTTTTTTGCGCGGGAAAGGGAAGTATGATTTAATGGATATAGTGGAATCAGTAATGCAATTTTTAATAGAGCACAGGAGCGTCATCGTCATCGCGCACATGCTTGCCGCCGCCGTGGGTGTGGGCGCTGCTACGGTTACTGACGTGCTTTTTTTCCGCTTCCTGCGCGATTATAAAATATCAGAAGATGAAGCCGGCATCGCCCGTGCGCTTTCACATGTCATCTGGATAGCGCTTGGCGCGCTCATCCTCTCCGGCTTTATGCTCTATCTGCCGGAGGCGGCACGGCTGAGTGATTCGGCAAAATTTATTTCAAAAGTCATCGCCATCGGCGTGCTCATTGCAAATGGCATCCTGCTGAACGCATACATCTCGCCGCGCCTTTCAAAAATATCCTTCAATTTGCCGCACGTGCACAAAAAAGGGGAGCTCCACAGCCTGCACCGCATCGCTTTCGCCTCTGGCGGCGTATCTATCGTGAGTTGGTACTTCATCTTCATTCTCGGCGCTCTTCGGCAATTTTCCCTCAATCTGACTGAGTTCCTGCTCATCTACGCCGCGCTCCTCTTCCTCGCCCTTGCCGGCAGTATGCTCTTTGAGCGCTACTTCACGGTGTTTCATAAGAAGGAGGAGTAATTCTTTAGGAAATCTTTATCCGGTATGAGTATGATTTCTGCATGGAAAAAGAAATTATATTGTTTCCGAGTGAGCGCATAGTAAATGGTATTTTATTAATAAGAGGGAAGAAGGTTATGCTGGATAGGGATTTGGCGGAACTGTATGGGGTGGAGACTAAAGCACTCAACAGAGCGGTGAAAAGGAACCTCGCGCGTTTCCCAAAAGATTTTATGTTTCAACTTACAAAATCAGAATCTGAAAACTTGATGTCACAAACTGTGACCTCAAGTTCAAGGTACCAATTTGGCACCTTGAAACAAGGTAAAAATATTAAATATCTTCCATATGTCTTCACCGAGCAAGGCGTAGCCATGCTTTCAAGTGTCTTGAACAGCGAGCGGGCGATACAGGTGAATATCCAGATTATCCGCACGTTCACGAAGATACGCGAGCTGCTCGCGACCAACACGAAGCTGCGCCAGAAAATAGAACGGATGGAAAAGAAATATGACACTCAGCTCCGGCAAGTATTTGATGTATTGAAGCAGCTCATTATGAAAGGCAACGAGCCTAAGAAGGGAATAGGATTTAGGACGAAATAACCTCACCCCTGACCCCTCTCCATTTTATTGAAATGGAGAGGGGAAGCCCCGCCTTCGGCGGGGCGGGGAGAGGTAGACTTTCCCGCAGGGGAGGGTATAATTATCGCATATGAAAACAGGTGCAAAGATTTCAATCGCAATTGCCGCAGTTTTATTATTGAGTGCGGCTTTGGCATCCATGTATTCTGCATCAGCCAATCCTGATCCTGCTGTTGTGTGTGAGAATATGCGCAAAGATTTTGAAAATATTTTAGATATTCCGTTTGAAAAAAATCCAAGCAAGGACAGCATGAAGGATGTTAATGCAGGGAAAATATATTGCGACTTCCGTGGCTATTCGTATATTCCTGATACAGCGGATATTTCTCAAATCATAACCGTGTATTTCCAGAAAGAGAATTGGGCTTCTAATAAAGTAGAAGGCGAAAAGATCTGGGTGGATTCGCTTATGTACTTCACCAATAAAAAGTTTTTGGCAAATGTATTAATTAATTCTCACTATAAATATGCTTGCCATGGTATTGCGGAGGCAGATTGTAAGCCGAAAAAAGATGAAATGTATTCCTCCGTGTATCTTCAAGTCTACCCTGCAGATTCAGCCACTTATAATTCTTTTCGTTCACAAATATATATAGCGCCAGGTCCTTTAAATGAGCCCTCTGTTTCAATTCCAGGTACCGATCTGAGGGCGCGAATGGTGCCTGACCCTGAATTTATGACTCAAGAGTTCCAAGATCCGAATCTGATTATTTCTCTTGAAAAAGGAGATGGTTCCGTATACAAAACAATAAAAAATAATGCTTCTAATTTTTCAGATTTTTCTTTTATCATGAGCGCCTCTTCCGATGGTCAAAAGTTATATGTTAATCCGGGCTCTCGTGACGAAGATGAGCCACGAAACAGTATTTTGATCGTAGATATTAATACAGAAAAAATCGATGAATTTTATTATGGGGAGGGTACAACAGATTCCCCTAGGTTTAGTAGTAACGGTAGATATATGGCTTACGCGGGATATGTTTTTATCCCATATGGCACACATAGTTACAAACAAGAATTATATGTTCACGATTTCAAAGAGAATAAGACGAAAAAAGTTCTGACTTCTTACGGCATAGATTATAAATGGGATGGAGACTCAAGCACTCTTGATTATTATTTGAATACTCACAAGGAGAAACATTCTGTGGTTTTTGAATAGGGTATGCGGTGGCAAAGCTGGTGCAAAGGAAAATAAATAAACAGCTGGTGATTGAAACCATCAAGAACCCTGAACTGGCGCGGGAAGGCCATGCCGCCACGCAGGAATTATATTGGAGGCATTGCCTTCGCTGGAATCTGCAGGGCTGCTTTACACAAAACCTATTTTTTGTGCTATAATATAAATATGACCACTTTGGAAATAAAAAAAATAAATACCCAAGTGAAAGCTCTTGTTTCAAGGGCTATTTCTGATGTTTTCAGCGATCCTGATTTCGGTCTTGAATTGACATCTAAAGCACAAAAAAGATTGTCTGCTTCTAAAACAGGGAAGACCATTTCTCTTAGCCAGCTCAAAAGGAAATATATCTAATCTATGCAAAAATGGCGCGTAGAATTTACGACTGAGGCTGAAAAAGATTTTGCTTCTTTGGAAAAGTCCGCTCGGCGCAGAATCTTAGAAAAATTGGAATGGTTCTCGGAAAATTTCAGCGGAATTTTTCCGACTTTTCTGACGGGGGAATATAGGAATTATTTCAAGCTCCGGGTAGGAGATTATAGGATTTTTTACAATGTTGCATGGGAGAAATATATGCTCATCATCCGTTACATTGACCACCGGAGTAAGGCATATAAAAAGAAAAGGAAATAGGGTATAATTATCGCATATGAAAATAAACCGCGGCTTCGCACCAATACTAATAATCCTCATCCTCGTTGCTGTCGGCGGAATAGGTCTGTATGCGGAAAAGCAGGCGAGAACTCAAAAAAAAGAAACACCAAAGCAAGAGCAGAAAGATACAAAGCCCGAAGTTGTTTCAAAAGATGAGAGTGTCGTAAGTGGTGGTTGTGGAATTGATATGTGCACTGGTAGCTGTTATGACATTAGCAAAGGTGGTTCTTTTCCACAGTGCGCTATATATGCTACGGTGTGTATGAAAAATGCAAAATGTGAACGCCAGTGGCATGGAGGATGTGGATGGACGGGAAAACCAGAATGGACTCAATGCACTCCTGGAAATTAAGCGTAAAGAAGTGAAATATGCTCCCGCTTGACATTGATTTCGCTTTCGTATAGTATCTAACCTATCAGTATGACAATAACAAGAAACAAGCAAAAACGGCGGGTTTAACGGACGTTTATTGTCTGTTGGACCGCCCGAAAGGCGGTTTTTGTTTTGTAAAATCAGGACGGAATGAAACTTGAAAATTAAAGGCTGTCGGGAATAGACATAGGGTCTTTTCACCCAGACAGAACAAGTTCTCAAAATCTTCGATGTCGGAGCGGTCCGACTAAAAGTTTTTTTGAGGACTTACCTTCCGGCCTATTATGCCGGAAGTAAATTGTGATTTGTAAATTTCTTAACAGGAAATTTAAGGGCGTACGGTGGATGCCTAGACTTTAAGAAGCGATGAAGGACGTAGTAAAGCTGCGATAAGCTGCGGTGAGGTGCCAAGCAACCTTTGACCCGCAGATCTCCGAATGGGGAAACCCCGTAGAGCAAACCTCTATGATCTTGGACTTGATTCAAGAAGCATACCCTGGGAAGTGAAACATCTCAGTACCAGGAGGAATAGAAACAAATATGTATTTCCTTAGTAGCGGCGAGCGAAAAGGAAGAAGCCCAAACCGTCTTCGCAAGAGGGCGGGGTTGTAAGGCAGCAATGTAGATTACTAGAAGAGTCAAAAAATAAGTTATTAGCTGAAGCTGCTGGAAAGCGGCACCATAGGGGGTGATAGTCCCGTAAGCGAAAATAACTTATCTCTTTTATTGCTGTTCTTGAGTACCTCAAGACACGAATGGCTTGAGGGAATCCGCCAGAACTAACTGGCAAGGCTAAATATTCTTAAAGATCGATAGTGAACTAGTACCGTGAGGGAAAGGTGA